>CAUZEQ010000477.1:0-2523 GCA_963578885.1 Planctomycetota bacterium | reverse complement strand
GACTCAGGCTACAGCTGTGCCTACTCCTCCAACGTCGCCTGGAAGACCGCCACCACGCCGGTCGCCAAGGAGATCAACCCGAAAGCGGTCTTTGGTCGTTTGTTTGGTACCGAGGAAGACGCACAGGTGCGGAAGCGACGCAACCGGATCCGCAAGAGTATCCTCGACCTCGTCGCCGCCGATGCCAAGCGGCTCCAGAAAACACTCGGCACAAACGACAAGGCGAAGCTCGACGAGTACTTCACCAGCGTACGAGAGATCGAGCAGAGGATTTCGCGAGCCGAACAGGACGCCAGCAAGCGGCGGCCCAAGAACGTCAAGCTGCCCGGCAACACGCCTCGTGACCTGACCGAACACGTCACCCTGATGTACGACCTCCTGGCACTCGCCTTCCAGACCGACACCACCCGCGTCGCGACCTACATGCTGGGCAACGCCGGCAGCAATCGCACCTACCCCATGGTCGGTGTCAACTCGGGCTGGCACAGCCTCTCGCACCACCGCGACGAAAAAGGCAAGGTCGACCAGCTCCAGAAAATCGACGAGTGGCACGTCGTGCAATTCGCCAAGTTCCTGGGCAAGCTGAGAGGCATTTCCGAGGGCGAAGGCACGCTGCTGGACAACTGCATGATCATGTACGGCAGCGGACTCTCCGACGGAAACCGACACTGGCACCACGACCTGCCGGTCGTGATCGCCGGGCGAGGCGGCCGCACGATGCGGACCGGCCGACATGTCGTCACCAAGGACGAACGACCGCTCAACGACCTGTTCCTCTCGATGCTCGACCGGCTCGATGCCAACGTCGAATCGATCGGCGACAGCAAGCAACGGCTGACCGAAATCGACGCCTGATCCCCGGCAGCCGCCCTGGGGAACACTAGTGATTGAACAGGAACTCGGGACTGTTCAATAACGCCCAGGCCAGGTCCTCGGCCCCCTCAGCTCGCGTCTTCGAGTCGGCCAGGTAGCGGGCACCGCTGCTTTGCTCGTCGCGGGTCGCAGGTCTCGAGAGCATCGCGACGTAGAGCGCTGCGACCAGCTCCGCCGCACCAGCGTGCTCCTTGACCAACGCCATCACGGTGCCCTCAGGTGAGCGGATCTTCTCCCAGAGCTCCTCGCCGTTGAGCAGGTACATCACCTGGGGCAGGGTGGCATCGGGACTGCGGACGCACTCGCAGGCCGAAGCCCGCTCGGCCGGGCGACCAAAGAGCTTCAGCAACCTCGAACCGGCCGCCACGTAGGGCACGTGCACCGCTCGCAGACCCGGTGGACCCACCCGGTACGACTCGTCGACACCCGTCACCCGGCTGACCACGTCGGCCAACTGCTCGGCACCCAGCCGACGCAGCCGGCCGTGGGAGAAGTTGACCCGCTCGTGACGATTCGAATCGTTGGGGATCGAACTGTGCTGGTACGTCCGTGAGCGGGCGATCGTGCGGAGCAGGTGCTTCAGATCCCAGCCGTTTGCGACCAGGTCGTCGGCCAGGGCCTCCTGCAGCGGCTCGTTGACCGCCGGGTTGCTGAACCGCATGTCGTCCACCGGCTCGACAATTCCGCGGCCCAGCATCCGGCCCCAGATCCGGTTGACAATCGCCCGCGACGTCATCCGCCGACCCGGCCCGAACATCCAGTCGACCAGAGCATCGCGGCGGTCGCTGGTCACCGGAACCTTCACCCGGCTGCCGTCCAGGTGCACCAGCTCGACCCGCTCTCCAGACCGCCAGGGAACCCGCAGTTCGGGCTTGATGAAACGGCGAATCTCGCGGCCGTACGGATCGATCGGACCCTCCTTTTGCCCCAGATGACCAAAGAACTTCGTCATCGCACGATAGTTCGACTGCGTCCACGAATCGAAGGGATGGTCATGACACTCGGCACATTGCAACCGGATGCCCAGGAACAGCTGAGGCACCGTCTCCACCCGCTTGAGCTGATTGACGGTGAAGGTGATCGAGGGGTTATGGATCGAGCTCCCCTTGCCGGCTACCAGCTCTCGAACCAGGCGGTCGTAGGGCAGGTTCTCGTTGAGCATCCGGCGGAGCCACAACGAGAGTGTCCAGATTCCCTTGAAGCGGGCCGAGTCTCCCGATTCGGTTGTGCCGGACAACTCGAGCCAGCCCATCGCCCACGAATCCCCGTAGTCCTCGCGCGACAGCAACTCGTCGATCTTCCGCACTCGCCGATCAGCAGCCCGATCCTCGAGAAACGCGGTGACTTCCTGGCGATCCGGAGGCAAACCGCAGATGTCCAGGCTGATCCGCCGCAGGAATTCCGCATCGGTGCAGACGTCTGAGGGCAGTACCTGGATCGTCTTCAACTTGGTGTCGATGTGCCGGTCGATGAAGTTGTGCTGCGGCGGATCGCTCCAGGCGAAGCCAGCTCGAGTGCGAATCACCAGGGCCCGCGAAAGCGCCTTCTTGCCCAGGAACCGGACCAGCACGCCACTCTCGCCCGGTCGGCGTGACGTCACCCGACCACCAGCATCCACCTCGACCACGCCCTCACTCGCCAGCTCGTAAA
>CAUZEQ010000476.1:0-2527 GCA_963578885.1 Planctomycetota bacterium | reverse complement strand
GCAGGCCGGGGTGTGAGAGGAACTCTTGGAGACGAGCGTGTGGAAGTAGGTCAGGTCGTCGGCTTGACGAGCCAGGTGAGGAAACAATGAAGAGACCCAACTGCCGCTCTCGCCGTGCTGGCGGAATCGGTAGAAGCTCTTTCTCAGGACGCCGATCTTGCCGAAGAACGTGTCGATCTCGCCTTTGCCGGCCAGTCGTTTTCCGTCGAGTCGTTCCAAGGCCGGCTTGTGGTCAAAGGTGTCGACCTGGCTGACTCCGCCGGGCGAGAAGATGTGGATGCAGCGCTTGGCGCGTGCGAAAGCGTGGGGGGTCCGGGAGTGGGATGCGGAATCGGCCAGGGCGCGGTCGCGGTCGAGCAGGCTGGCCAGGGCGATGCTGCCGAGCCCGCCGGCGATTTGGTTGCAGAAGGTGCGTCGTGAATCGAGCATGAATCGGTTGTGCTAGGGCAGATAGAGGAATTCGCTGCTGTTGAGCAGTGCCCAGCAGGCGTGTTCGAGGCTGTGGTCACCGATCAGGGTGGCCACTTGTTGGCGTTCACGGGCCGTGGGGAGGCGGTTGATCGCCAATTCGAAGATACGCTCGGCCTGTGCTCGGGGGTTGTCGGGGACCTCCTTGGCGACACGTTCGGCAAACCGCCTTCCCTGGCGGATCACGAAGGTATTGTTCATCAGGGCCAGTGCCTGCGAGGGAGTGACGGTGTTCTGTCGGCTCGGGGTGGCGACCGAGGGGGAGGGGCAATCGAAGCAATCCAGCAGCGGGTCTCGACCGGTGATCACGTTGGCGCGGTAGACGGTTCGCCGGTTGTAGGCCGCCTCATCGCTGTCGAAGAGGTGGTAGAAGTGCGTGTTGAAGACGGTGACGGTGAAAGGGCGGATGCTGGGTCCGTGCATCGAGGTGTTCAATTCACCGCTGACGGCCAGCATCGCATCCCGAATCACCTCGGCCTCGTGCCGCCTCGGCAGAAATCTCCATAGCCACCGATTCTCGGCATCCCGCCTGAACGCCTCGACCCGCGAACCGGAAGCCTGTCGGTAGGTGGCCGAGAGCACGATCTGGCGGTGGAGGTGCTTGAGACTCCAGCCCGAGTCGATCAACTCGGAGGCAAGCCAATCGAGCAGGCGAGGGTGAGAGGGTCGACCTCCGTTGAAGCCCAGGTCACTGGCAGTACGAACCAACCCGGCACCGAAGTGGAACTGCCAGATGCGGTTGGCCAGGACGCGGGCGGTCAGCGGGTTGTGGGGACTGGCGACCCAGTCAGCAAATCGCCGCCGCCGTTGAGCCTCGGGGGACTTGGCCGACAGCCCCAGGTCTCCACTGTGTCGTGCCAGCGACGAGAGTCCCCTGGGCAGGACACGTGCTGCGGGCCTGGTCGTGTCGCCGCGGAGCAGGATGTGAGTCGGCCCGGGTTGCCGTCGGAATCCGATGTAGCCTCGTTGAGGATCGAGAGTGGCCAGCTGCATTTCGAGGCGTCGTCGGGTCTCGGTCAGTTCACCCAGCCGTTTCTTGGCCACGTCAGTCTGCAGTTTTCGTGATCCGGCCGAGCGGTCCAGGAAGCGACCGTCGACGACTTTGTCGAAGTCCCAGAGTGCAACGGTCTGTGCGTCGGCCTGGAATGGTCCGGGGTCTGCCTGTGTGATCGGGCGGATGACGTTTGAGATCCGCACGTCGTCGACGGCTCCGTCGCATCCGACCGGTTCGGGGATGTAGCCGCCCAGGTCGAGTGTTCCCAGCGGGCCGGGTTTTGCCGTGCGGGTCAGGGCCTGCTCCCTGACCAGCTTGCCGTCGACAAACATCCGAACCCGCTTGCCATCGAACTGCATCGCCAGGTAGTGCCATTCTCCGTCGGTGATGATGGCGTCAGAGCGGATGGTGTTGGGCTCGTAGCCTGGCATGTAGACGCTGTAATCGCCCTTGCCGGCAAACGAGTACATTTCCCAGTGCTCACCCGACGACTTCAGGTTGTTGGCCACAAAGACGTTGAACTTCGACCGGGATCGTGCCAGCGCAAAGCACTCGACGGTCAGCGGCGGCTTGTGAAAGGCGTTCCGTGAGGGGAGCGAGGCGTGGGTCTGGGTGGCATCGAGTGCCTGGCCGTGTCGGCCGGGCAGCAGGGTGGCGTGTGGTTGGCTGCCGGGCTTGAGCATGGCGTCTGCGGGGAGCAGTTGGCGGGTCTCTGCGATGTGCGTCTTGATCGCGTCCTGGCGTTTCAGCAGGGGAGCCCTGGCGGCGTCCAGGGTTTTGGTCTCGGCGGGGGTGGCCAGCGGACGGTTGCCCGGCTTGCTTCCCTGGCTGTGTTCGACTCCGTCAAAGACGGCCCTCACTCGGTAGTAGTCGGCCTGGGGCAGTGGGTCGAACTTGTGGTCGTGGCACCGGCAGCAGTGCACGGTCAGTCCCAGGAAGGTGCCCGAGACGGTGGCGATCATCTCGGCGAGTTCTTCCTCGCGGGCCCGCCGCATTTCGCTCTTGCTCGAACCCACCTTCTGCACCTCGTCCCATTCACCCGAGACCAGGAACCCGCTGGCGGCG
>CAUZEQ010000475.1:0-2532 GCA_963578885.1 Planctomycetota bacterium | reverse complement strand
CGGCTTGCTGAAGCGGACGAAGCGAACCGTGCCGTCGCGGTTCTTCTGGATATTCGAGGTGTGACCCCGCAGGGCCATGATCGCCGCGGTCTGTTCCGGCGGCGTCTCGGCCGGTGCCGTGGCCGGCAGCGACAGCACGATCAGGATCAGCAGCGATCTGCTCATCTGGCGTCTCATGCACCAAGGGGGGCTACAGCCGAATCCTCGCGAATTCGGAAGAGAGCCCGACATGATGATCGTATCGGCTGAAGCAGGCCCGGTCAGCCCGAAACGATGTGTGGGCGACCGAGAGACTCCGGCCGTGTTCTGGTACAACGTGGCTCCCCGAGAAGGAGACTACCGTGAAATACCGATCGTTGGGACGGACCGGGCTGGAAGTCAGCTCGATCGGGCTGGGCTGCGTGACGTTTGGTCGTGAGATCGACAAGGCGACCTCGTTCGAGGTGCTCGATCATGCATTCGAGCGAGGCATCAACCTGCTGGACACGGCCGAGGCGTATGCGGCCGGTGAGTCCGAGCGGGTGGTGGGTGAGTGGATCTCCGAACGTGGCGTTCGCGACCGGGTCGTACTGGCCACGAAGGTCTCGGGCACGCTGACCCGTGAGCGGGTGATCGGCTCGGCCGAGGAGAGCCTGCAGAGGCTGGGGGTCGACGTGATCGACCTGTTCCAGTTGCACGTCTTCGATGACGCGACGCCGCTGGACGAGACGCTGGCGGCATTGGATACACTGGTTGAGCAGGGCAAGGTCAAGCACATCGCCTGCAGCAACTGGGGCGCCTGGCAGATGGCTCATGCCCTGGTCCGCTCGGCCACCGAGGGCGGTCCGAGGCTGGAATCGGTGCAACCGCCCTACAACCTGGTGCAGCGCGAGATCGAGGCAGACCTGCTGCCGTTGTGTCGCGATCAGCAGGTCGGAGTGCTGGCCTACAGCCCATTGGGGGCCGGGTTCCTGACCGGCAAGTACCGGCTGGGCCAGGATATTCCCTCGGGAACACGCTTCGACGTGATCCCCGGACACCAGCCGATCTACTTCCACGACGTGGGCTGGGCGGCACTCGGGCGGTTGGACGAGGTGGCCGCGGAGACGGGGCGATCCCTGGTCGACCTGGCGCTGTCGTGGGTGATCGCCCAGCCCGGAGTCACCTCGGTGCTGATCGGCTGCCGTACGACCGCGCATGTTGACCAGGCCTTCGAGGCCGAGGCGGCCGGGCTCGGTGAAGAACTCATAGCCCGGCTCTCGGCGGATCCCGATCCGATCGAAGACTGAGCCGCGGCTCTAGCGGTGAGTCTCGAGTTCCTCCCACTCGGCAAGTCGCTCGGGCAGCTCTTCGTTGATCTCCTTCAAGCGGGAGGCCGCCTGGGCAATCTCGTCGCCGTCCCCCTTGAAGAACTCGGGGTCGGACATCACCTGGTTGAGCTCCTGTTGCTCGGACTCGAGTGCCTCGATCTCGGTGAACAGCACGTCGGCCCTCTGCTGCTCGCGGAAACTCAGCTTCCTGGGCTTCTGAGCCGATCCGGATGCGACTTGAGGGTCCCCCCGTAGCGTCGGGACCGGTTCCGATGGCGACTTTGTCTCTTGGGCCTGTTTCAGCTGGCGGATGTAGTCGTCGTACCCTCCGGCGTATTCCTTCAGCTTCCCGTTGGCTTCGAAGACCAGCGTGCTGGTGACCAGGTTGTTGAGGAACGCTCGGTCGTGGCTGACCAGCAGCAGGGTGCCGGGGTAGTTGGAGATGAGTTCTTCGAGCAGTTCGAGTGATTCGGCATCGAGGTCGTTGGTGGGCTCGTCGAGGACCATGATGTTGGAGGGCCGCTTGAGGATCCGTGCCAGCATCAGGCGGTTCCGTTCGCCTCCCGAGAGATCCCGTGCCGGTCGGCGAGCCCGTTCGGGAGTGAACAGGAAGTCCTGCAGGTAGCCGTAGATGTTGCGGGGCTTGCCGTTGATCTCGAGGGTCTCCTGCCCCTCGCCCACGTTCTCCACCACCGTCTTCTCCTCATCGATCTGCTCACGCAGCTGGTCGAAGTAGATCACCTCCAGCCGCGTCCCGTGCCGGATCGATCCGGAGATCGGTTCGAGTTGACCCAGCAGCAGTTTCAGCAGGGTGGTCTTGCCCGAACCGTTGGGCCCGATGATGCCGATGCGGTCGCCGCGCGAGACCAACAGCGAGAGGTCTTCGATGACCGGTTGCGTGCCCTCGGCGGTGTCGTAGCTGAACCGCACATCGGTGGCTTCGAGCACCAGGCGGCCCGAGCGTTCGGCTTCGGTTGCCTGCAAGCGGATGTCGCCGATCTGTCGCCGTCGACTGCCGTGCTCTTCGCGCATCCGCTGCAAGGCACGCACCCGACCCTCGTTGCGGGTGCGACGCGCCTTGATCCCCGTTCGAATCCAGACCTCCTCCTCGGCCAGTTTCCGGTCGAATCCGGCG
Organism: Planctomycetota bacterium; assembly: GCA_963578885.1. Classification (GTDB taxonomy): domain Bacteria; phylum Planctomycetota; class Planctomycetia; order Planctomycetales; family Planctomycetaceae; genus UBA8437. The sequence goes on along the minus strand of CAUZEQ010000475.1, from coordinate 108 downwards.
TTCTGCTTCTCCTCGGCCTCGAGCAACGCCTGGCGTCGCTTGAGGAAGGTCAGGTAGTCGCAGGGCCAGTCGTAGAGATGGCCTCGGTCGAGCTCGATGATCCGGGTC
>CAUZEQ010000474.1:0-2563 GCA_963578885.1 Planctomycetota bacterium | reverse complement strand
CGCCGAGTCGATCACGCCTCGTTTCAGGTCCGGCGAACCGACTCGCGGGTCGTCCAGGTCGCGGGCAAACTGCAGTCCGCTGGCGAGCCGATCCTGGAGTTCGGGGAATCTCTGTTCGATGCGGGACGCCAGGGCCAGGTCGCTCAGCGGGGCCATCAGCGGCGCGATGAGCCAGTGCCAGGCGGCTGCGATGTGCACCAGCACCAGGCCACACAGTATCAGTCCACGGTGAGTGCTGTTGTCCAGGTGCAGCAGCCAGTCGAGAGCGATGGCCAGCGTGGTGCCGGCCACGCCCGTCGCCAGGCACAGGCCCGCTCCACGGACCAGCAGCACACGTCGTGCCCGGCGACGGAGCTGCACGAGAGGTTCCAGGAGCGGTGAACTCATGGTCGGGCCCAGCTGAAGGCGTGTGAGAATGAGGTGATCATACCAATCGCGATCGCCTTCGCCAGAGCCACTCGCCGCAGAGTGCCGCTGCAAAAACCAGCAGCAGTTCCCAGCGATTCCAGAGCCGGATCGGCTCATCGACGGCCAGGGGGACCGGGTCACCGGGTGGGAGCAGCCGATCGAGCCGTCCGGCCTGGTCGACCGCGACGGCGAGTCCATGCGTCTCTCGTGCGGCCTGTTGAAGTTCATCGATGGCCACGGCTCTGAGCCGGAATTCCCGGTCAGCGGCCACCACGCGGTAGTCGGCCGTGGGGGGAGCCTCGCTGAAACCTGGCGAGCGGACAAAGGTGTGGTAGCTGCCTGGTCCCGGGTTGGTCACGGTGGCCGAGTAGACTCCCACGCTGCCGGGGACCGGTTCCAGGGCGATGTCCCGGGCGGTGCCGTTTCTGCTCTCGATTCTGATCTGCGGAGTCTCGTCCAGGGCGGGGGCATCGGCGGTTGAAAAGAACCTCAACCGCAGCGTCGTGGTTTCCCCGGGGGCATACTCGGTCCGTTCTGCGGTCAATTCGGCGGTGCGGGTCTGTCCGAGCAGTCGAGCGCGTCCGAGCAGCCTGATGGCCTGCGACCAGTAGCGGGCGTAGAGTGCCTGCCCGTCTCGCAGCCGCCAGCGCCAGATCTCGTCGGTCGCGTGAAACAGCACGCTGCCTGCTCCATAGCGTTGCAGGATCACAGCCGGGTGGCCGCGGTCGTCGGTGGAGCCATCCGAGCATTCCATCAGGACGACGGCTCCGGGCCTGGTCCGAGGAATCTCGAGCAACCAGTAAAACGGCGGCAGTTCCCGGATGCGGGACCCCACCCGGTCCCGTTCGCTGCGCGAACCGAACAGTGAGGTGGATTCGATTGCGGCGGTGGTCAGGCGACTGTGCCACGGCCCCGACGATTCGGCCGGATCGGGGACCCTCAGCGTCGCCAGGTCAGCCGGAACCAGGTCCTCCAGCGGTGTGCCGCGGTAGGCGACGGGATTGAAGCGGGTCCCGGCAACCAGGATCAGTCCGCCTCGTGCGGTCCGCACAAAGTCCCGCAGGTTCTGTTGGGTGCCGGAGCTGAGGAACCCCGGGTCGATGTCTCCGAGGATCACCACGTCGTATTCAAACAGCTCATCCCGGTCGACGGGGAAGTATTCCCGAGCGGAGGAGTCGTCGGTGACCGATTCGGGATCGGCATCCTGCAGGACGGTGGTCAGGGCGATACCGCGGTCGCGGGCGAGCAGCCCCTTGACGTAGCGGAACTCCCAGCGAGGTGTCCCATCGGCCAGCAGCACACGGATGCGTTCCTGCCTGACCCGGACCAGCCGTTCGTGCCGGTTGTTGTCGCGGTCGGTTTCGTTGTAAAGCGGCACCGCCTCGATTCTCAGTACCTGGTCCCCTTCGCGGCGTGGCACCCAGCTGAGGTCGACCGATTGGCGTGTTCCGTCGTCGCCCAGCACCAGGGTTTCTTCGGCGACTGGTTCCTCGTCGCCGTCGAGTGTCATGCGGATGGTGGCCGATTGTCCAGCGAGTCCGTAGGCCTGCACGTCGGCTCGGACCACGATCGGGTTGTCGACCAGAGCGATGTCGTCGAGCTGAGGTTCGAGCAGGTGGAGGTCTCGAGCGGGCAGCCGGCTGCCAACGGCGACGGTGACCAGCGGCACCATCCCGCGGCGGGCCACCGGTACGACGGCCGCGAGGCGATCATGGGGTGAGGTGCTGCAGATGCCGTCTGTGATCAGGACGATGGCGGCGGGAGGTTCGCCGCGGAACTCTTCGAGTACCTCACGGACCGCGGGACCCGGCCGAGTGTCGCTGCCCACGGCCTCCAGGCTCTCGATCCGCTCGGCCATCCGCTGCGCGGTCTCCTCGGGCAGCCCCAGCGGACGCAGCTGGGCGTCGAAGGCATAAAGCCGGACCTGGAACCGCTGTGAGATCGCCTCGAGCAGCCGCGCGTCGTCGTCGACCAGCAGGCTCTTGGCCAGGTTCAGTCGAGTGGGTCGGCGGCGGCCGGCCAGGCGATCGATACGGCGAGCCTGTTCGGGATCGGCGTAGCGGTCTTCGAGTCCCATGCTGGCGGAGGTGTCCAGGAGGATCGCGACCCGCGGCGACCCGGTTCGCTGGATCAGGATCGCGGCGTTGGTCAGGCA
>CAUZEQ010000473.1:0-2567 GCA_963578885.1 Planctomycetota bacterium | reverse complement strand
TCGAGTTCCAGTCGCCCGGCGTGGTATCGGCCTCCACTGAAGAAGATCTCGATCCTCGGGTTCGCCTTCGAGAGTGCCACGACGCCGGCCAGGGTCACCGGGCAGTCTCGAGCGAGGATTCTCTTGAGACCCTTGAGTCTCTTGAGACGCCCCAGTCCCTTGTCTCCGATCGAGGTCCGGTCGATCCAGAGTTCGGTGAGCCTTGAGTAGCCGGCCAGTGCGGCCAGGCCATCGTCAGTGACCTTGGTCCCGGTGAGGCTGAGTCGTGTGACCTGTCGGAGTCCCTTGATGCGGGCGAGGGCTGCGTCGGAGAAGCGGCGGTTGTTGATGTTGATGGCGGTGACCTGGCCCGTGTCGGTCTTGATCGTCCCGACCTGTTCCAGCGCCTTCAGCAGCTTGTTGCCGTTGGCCTTGAGTGCCGAGACCAGGGGATCTTCGGGGAAGCGGATCTCGCACTTGGGCAGTGCTGTTTTCAGAGGCGCGATGTCGGTGGCGGTGACGCTGGTGCCGCTGAAGTCGAGCAGTTCGAGGCGTTTGAGTCGTGCCAGGGAGGCGATTCCGGTTCCGGTGACCGCGGTCGATTCGAGCGAGAGTCGTCGGAGGTTGGGCAGGCCGGCGAGGTGGACCAGTCCCTTGTCGGTGATCGCGTTGTAGCCCAGCCGCAGCGTTTGCAGCAGCGAGAGTTTTGCGACGTGGACCAGGCCGGCATCGGTGATCCGGGTGCGGCGGCAGCTGAGTCGTTGCAGGTTTCCCAGCCGGGAGATGTGGGCCAGGCCGATGTCATCGACCTGCGTGCCATCGACCGAAATCTCCTCCAGCGACGTCAGACTCTCGAGAGCTTTCAGACCCGCCCCGGTGATCGCCTGGCCCAGCGCGGAAAGTTGTTTGAGCCCCGAGAGTCGACCCAGGTGCGGGAGTCCCTTGTCGGTGATCGAACGGGGGAGGACGAGTTGTTGGAGGTTGAACATTTTCGAGATGTGTGCCAGGCCGGCGTCGTCGACGGCGGTGTCGTTGAGCTTGAGAGCCTTGAGCTGGTTGAGGCGTGCGACGGCGACGAGATCGTCGTTGCGGGTGTTTCGATACAGCACCATTTCGCCCTCGGTCAGGCTGCCCTGGCTGAAGGCGATGTCGAGTTCGGTGCGTGGAGCCGCCAGTCCGCAGACGCCGGCGAGCGTCACCCGGGTGCCTCGCAGCGAAAGCCGCTTGAGTGCGGCCAACGGGGCCAGGTCGGCCAGACCCTCATCGGTCACCCCGCTCTTGTCGAGCACGAGAGTTTCGAGTTGGACGTGGCCGGCGAGGTGCTTCAGGCCCGCGTCGGTGATCGCGGTGGGCAGAACCAGCGCCTTGAGATTGCCCAGCCCGGCAAGTGCCGCCAGGCCGGCGTCGTCGAAGTCGGTGCCGACGAGGTTGAGCCCCGAGAGGCTTGTCAGGCCTCCGAGATGGCCCGTGAAACTGTCGGCGTCGACGGGGAGGTCCTGGAGATTGAGCACCTTGAGGTTTGTGAGGTTGCCCAGGTGGGCGAGGCCTTCGGACGTGACCCTGGTACCGCCGAGGTAGAGTTGTTCGAGACCCTCGAGGGCGGCGACGTGCTTGAGGCCCAAGTCGGTGAGACTGGTGCCTCGAAGGTCCAGGGCGGAGAGTTGTTTGAAGGTGGCGATCCGGGCGAGGTGGCTGTCGGTCAGCTGCCGGTTGCGGTAACAGCTGATCGATCGGATTGTCCCGTCGGGGTCCCGGGTCAGCGTCGCGCCGATCGCCTCCAGAGCCTGCTCATTGGTCCTGGGCACCGTGGGCGGGGCTGTGCCGGATTTCTGGGATGGGTCAGTCTCAGGGTCAGTAGCAGGGTCGGCATCGGGGTCGAATTCGGGGCCGGGGCCGGGACCCGGTTCAGCGCCGGGACCAGGTCCGCCTCCGATCGTGATCCCCGGATCCGGTTGGGGGTCATCGCCACCGCAACCGATCACTCCGCACAGGCCCAGGAGAACGGCGAGCAGTCCGGCTGCAATCACGGCACGCATGAGAGGCCTCGTCGTGACAGGTCGCGAGGGAGCGGGTCAGGATGCCTGCGGCCCGACGGGTCAGCGATGTGAGTGACTCCAGCCTAGCCAACCTGACCGCAGCGGGCAAACCCCGACTGTGGCGAGTGTGTGCCGGGGTCCTGGTGCCGGGATGGCCGCTGTTGCCAGCCATCCCCGCGATGCACAAGAATGGACATTCTGAAATCCTTGGAGCACCGGGTGGTTTTGGTCGCGAGGTGGTGGCGGGATGCGAGCGGAGACCGACCAGCTGTGAGCTCTCGTTGCCCTTCTCAACTGGCGGGCCTGTCGCGAGGCGTCGCGGCCGTACTGGCGTTGGTCGTGTCGTGTGGGGGCCTTTCGTCATCGGCGGTGTGTGCTGCGGATCCCGAGATCGAGTTCTTCCACTGGGGGTACGACGGCAAGGCGGTGGCACCCGCCTTCAATCCTCTGACGGTGGTCATTCACAATCCCGGCGAGAGTGATCTGTCGGGCGAGTTGGAACTGAGGCGACTCCGCAGCGGCTACTGGCCGGTCGGTCTTCCGATCCGCCTG
>CAUZEQ010000472.1:0-2597 GCA_963578885.1 Planctomycetota bacterium | reverse complement strand
ACAGTCCCGGTCGCGAGCCTCCGCCAAGAATGCCGCGTCCCAGATAAAAACGATCCTGTTCGTAGTTATCGGCATCGCCTGCCTGCTCTTCTTCTGCGTATGCCTGGGCGTCGCAAGCTTCGAATTCGGCTAGCACCTCTCCAAGTCAAATTGCCCCCCCCTGCTCATGCCAGGTCCTTCAAGTCGCATCTCCGTAGAAGAAGCCGCACAGCGGCTGGGCCTCAGTCCCGACGAGGTCATCCGGCTCCGCCGCAGCGGCAAGATCCGCGGATACCCCGACTACGGAGACTGGGTGTTCGAGGAGGCAGACGTTGCCGAGTTGGCTGCGGAGATGGGAATCGCGCCGCTGGAAACAGCCGGGGAAACACCCGCTCCCGAAACCGACCCAACACCCCTTGCCGATGCCGACCAGCCCGATGCTGCCCCACCACCGCCCAAGCGGCCCGCCGAGACGTCGATCGAAGCCGTCTCGCTCGAGGAACTGGCCGGGTCCCAACAGCCTGTCTCCAGCGCCCGGTTGATCGCCTCGCTGGCCGCCCGGCACGAAACGGAGTTCCACCAGGCCGCCGCCGTCGTCGACGGGTTCTGGGACCACCTGCTCGATCCCCGCCACTACCGGCGGGGCAAAGGCAGTCTCGTCATGCCCCACTTCGGCACGTTCTCGCTCAAGCGAACCAACGAGGGCCAGACCGAACTTCGCTTCAAGTCACGTCCACTCACACAGCTCAGAGACCGTCGAGCCTCATCCGGGACCCAGCGGCCCAGCACCAACTGGATCGATCACTGGCAGCAGCACCCACCCAGCCAGCAGCGGCTCAATGCCCTGTCCCTGAAACGGCGATTGACGGTCGCGATCGCCGACGACACCGGCCTGGACCTCCCGACCACCTTCCTGATCCTCTGGGACCTCGTCGAGACGATCACCGGGATCATGACCGGCAGCGGAACCGAAATCCGCTGGGCCAAACGCGGAGTGATGAAGGCCACCTCCGATCACTTCAGCTTCCGCACCTACAAGCGACTCGCTGACACGCTACCCAGCCTGCCGGCACCACGGCGATCACGCCGACAATCCTCCTCCAGCCACCGCAGCCACCGCCGCAGGTCACAGTCCGGCTGCGCGACCACACTGCTGAAGGTCATGTTCTACGTGGTCTTGAGCGCAATCGTCATTTTCATGAACGCGGCCAGCCCAGGCTGATGTACGCCTCCACCCCAGAACCAGCTCCTGCCGCTTCATGACCACACTGACCACCATGATCGCCAAGTCCCTGCCTGCCGAACTGGTGGCACTCGCCCCGACCGCCAGCCAGCGGTACCACGTCTACCCGCTGGTCACGGGCAAGACGGTGAAGAAAACGCGGTGGATCGAGGCTCCCGACGCAGAACTCAAGGCCGCCCAGCGCTGGATCCTCGACACCCTGCTCTACCGGCTCGCCCCGACCTCCTTCGCCCACGGCTTCGTCCCCGGCCGCTCGATCCTCACCAACGCCGCCGCTCACGTCGGCCGCCGGTTCGTCGTCACCGCCGACATCCGCGACTTCTTCCCGTCGATCACCGCCCAGAGAGTCGACGACTGCCTCGAGCAACTGGAATTCGACCCGGCCCACAGACGTTCTCTCGTGCAACTGGTCACCCGCCAGGGCCGACTCCCGCAGGGCGCCCCAACCAGCCCGCACCTGGCCAACCTGGTGGCACGACCACTCGACCTGCGACTCGCCGGCCTCGCCCGACAGCACGGTTGGACCTACACCCGCTACGCCGATGATCTGACCTTCTCAACGAATTCGTCTCAGGAGTTCATGCCGCCCGAGGAACTGCTGTGGGTGATCGAGCGGATTGTCACCGACGAGCACTTCCGGCTCGCCGCCGACAAGACCCACGTCATGCCGCATCACCAGAGACAGACGGTCACCGGGCTGGTCGTCAACCAGCGTCTGGCCTTGCCCAAACCGCGTCGACGGATCCTGCGCGCGATGCTGCACCGACTCGAGACCGCCGGCCCGGGTGAACTCGACCTCCGAGACCTGCAGGTCGCCGGCGGCCACCTCGCACTGGCCCGCCTGGTCGACCCCGACGGCTTATCGGACGCCTGCCGCGGCCTCGCGAGGCTCTTCCGAGAGGCTCTAGGACCCGGCACGGCGGCCTCTGGATCGGATCATCAGCATGAGGTAGACTGCCCCTCAAGTCAGGAGACACGATTCACAAACACATGACTCGGGGTTCCTTCGGGAACCTTAGCTACTCCTGGTTTCGCACGGCGTCACGTTACGACTCCACGAAACCACCCTCGGGCGTTTCGCCCCGGGGTACTTCACACCGTCCTTCGCGAGCGAACCCATCAGCGGGTTCGATCACCGCGCGAGACGGCTCGCGACGGAGGACGCGCCGCCGGCGGCGGCTCATCGTCCTCCTGCTCGCCTCGCAGCGATCGAACCCGCTGATGGGTCCGCTTGCTCCGGAACGTAAGGCATCCGGGGAACCCCAGGTCATCTCTTCTCACCAGCTACGGCGGCTTCTCCCGCTGTCTTCGCCCCGGGTCCGTGGTAGAATGGCCCGCCGGTGGCCATATGATCTGCTTCGACACCCTTCCCGCA
>CAUZEQ010000471.1:0-2613 GCA_963578885.1 Planctomycetota bacterium | reverse complement strand
CGACCGCGCCAACGACATGAACGACATGAACGACGGCACAGCATCGATCGCCGACTCGTGGGAGATCCCCGACGGAGTCACCTACCTGAATCACGGCTCGTTCGGCCCGGCGCCGCGGCCGGTCCGCGAGGCCCAGGCCCGCTGGACACTGGAATTGCAGCGGCAGCCGATGGAGTTCTTCGTCAGGCGGCTCGAAGGGCTGCTCGATGAGACTTGTGCCGAGCTGGGGCGGTTCATCGGAGCCGACCCACGGGACCTGGTGCTCGTCGACAACGCCACCGCCGGCATGAACATCGTCGCCGGCAGCATCGAGCTGGAAGCGGGCGACCAGGTGCTGCTGACCGATCACGAATACGGAGCCGTAAGGAGGCTGTGGCAAGAGACCTGCCAGGCGGCCGGAGCCGAACTGGTGGTCCGCAAGTTGCCCTGGCCCTTGCTCGAAGACGACTCAGCCCAACACCTCGTCGAACACCTCCTGGCGTCGATCACCGACCGCACAAAACTGCTGGTCGCCAGCCATGTGACCTCGGCCACCGCCGCCACCCTGCCGATCGCCTCGATCTGCCAGGCCGCCGCAGCGCGAGGAGTCCCCGTCTGCGTCGATGGCCCACACGCCCTCGCCATGCTCGACCTCAACATCGAACAACTCGGCTGCGACTACTACACCGCCAGCTGCCACAAGTGGCTTTCAGCACCATTTGGCAGCGGATTCCTGTGGGTCCGTCGGAGACACCAGCACCGAATCCGCCCGGCAATCCTCAGCTGGGGCGGCAGCATCGGAGGTCGGGATCCGTCGTGGAAGGACGAGTTCACCTGGAGCGGAACCCGCGACCCGGCCTGCTGGCTGGCGATCCCCGATGCCATCGCGTTTCTCGAGGACTACGGCATCGAGAAGTTTCGCCGGCAGTCGCATGAACTGGTCAACCGGGCCAGGCGACGAGTGCTCGAATTGACCCGACTCGAGGCTCCGCTGCCCGAGAGCCGGGCGTGGTACGGGCCGATGGTCATCGTCCCGCTGCCGGCGAGTCCCGACTCCGAAACCGGTCACGGACACGTCGACCCGCTGCAGGCCACCCTGCAGCAGGAATTCGGAATCGAGACCCCCGTGACCACACTGCACCAACACCGCTACATCCGCATCTCCTGCCACCTCTACAACACCGTCGAGCACATCGACCACCTGGTGAACTCGATGGCCGAGTGCCTTGAAGCCTGACGCGGCCTACTTCTCGGGGCGAATCTCAACCGTCACCGCACCAGTGTTGTCGGCCAGTTCGCTCAAGACGTCGTTCAACCTCAGGAACAGCGTCCCCGAAACCTTCGGCACCAACCGGCCCTCTGCACCCAGTGATACCACTCGAGGCGGAGTATCCGACCTCACCTCCCGGGGCTTTATCACGCCGACCAGCCGGCCCAGCGGCAACTTCGCGTGGTAACGAAAACTGATCCCCTCGGCCGTGCTGACCCAGGGCTTGGGCTTGCGAGCCAACGTGAACCGACCGCCGGCCACCAGCTTCACACCCACTCCCTTCTCAACCAGCACCCCGCTCGACTGCCAACCCCTCTCGGCCGTCACCTCCACCGTGGACCCACGGACCGTCAACGGTCGAGGCCTGGTGAACCTGATCGCCGCACGCTGGAAATCGAACCCCGGCACCATGTCGCGGGCCGCCATCCGCCACTCGAACTGCAACGCATGCCTCCGCGATCCGAAGGCCCGTTCCAGGGCCGCATCGAACTTCCCGTCACTCAGGTGCTTGCCCAGCTCTCGGAAACCGACACGGTAGGTCGGGTGCGACGCCAGGAATCGGCAGTACGCCCAGCTCCAGGCGTAGGTCTCGATCTTCTTGTGCTCGATCGTCCACAGCCTCGTGATCAGCTCGAATCGAGCCAGTCGGCCGCGGCGGACATCTCGGCGCAACATCCCCAGCCGACCCCAACCGGGCAGCTGGCCGACATCTCGTGGCATCACGCCGAAGCGATACCGGCCAGTCAGAGGATCGACCACGTGAGTGGCATACAACTCGGCGGTGCCCTCGAGGTACCACACCGGCAGCATCGGTCCGCCGCGGGCGGTCATGAAGCAGTGAGTCGCCTCGTGGATCATCAGGTGCCGACGGTAGTAGTCACCCTGCTGGTCCTTCATCCAGAACCGGTCCCGCTGGTGTTTGCCCGGATGCTCACCCGCCAGGAAACTCTCGATCGACTTGGGCAGCAGTCCGGCCTCGGCAAAGTCCTCGGGGTCGACCATCACGCAACCGGTGATCCTCAGCTCCTGGCCGCCCTTGCCTGCAGGCGGTGGACCGAATTCAGCGATCCAGGTCTCCCACGCCACGTCGAAGGCCGAGACCAGCATCCGGGCCGTCGCCGGTTTCACGTCGGTGTGCAGCACCAGCCGCTTCGATTCGTACCGGGTAATCTCACCAGCCTCGCCCTCTGCACCCGAGACCAGCGCCCCCAGCACCAAGCTGAGACAAAGCCACGGTCGTCTCTGGAAGAATACGGTCATCGGGAACACCGCACCGGGGCTGAGAACTCAGGCGGTTTGGAAGCGTTGCTTTGGGCAGAGTACAATTCGCCTTGCCACCTTGAAAGACCACAGCCGCCCGAGGA
>CAUZEQ010000470.1:0-2615 GCA_963578885.1 Planctomycetota bacterium | reverse complement strand
ATCGAGTCGTGGTCGCGGGCGATGTTGTAGGCACCCTGGTAATCCTTGTTGTTGAGCTGGTCCTCGAATTCGTCGACAAAATCCGGCGGCAGCAGCACGTCCCGGCGAATCTGCAACACGTTCATCATCACCAGCGCGACCAGCATGAAGGAGATCACCAGAAAGATCGGGCCAAAGAAGAACCCCAGCGAACCGATCGACTTGGTCAGCAGGCTCTCGGACGTCGCCGCCGGCGGAGCATCACCGCCATCTTCGGCGTCCGGATCGGCTGTCGCCCCCCCGCCATCGGCGGCGGCGGCGGCGGCGGGCTCGGCCGCCGCCTCTCCGTCACCAGCTGCGGCGGGCGGCTCGGCTGGCTTCTCGTCCTGCCAGGCCAGGGCCCGGCCGGCGGCCGGACCCAGGGACAGCAACGTCACCAGGCACAGGCTGGCAACCATCCACACAGCCGTGCGGCGTGCGAGCAGGTGGTCGGACATGATCATCTCCAGTGATGCAATCGTTGTGGTTGTTTTGGTCGTGGTTGTTGGTCCGGTGGGCCCGTCGTCAACTTCCCAGTTTCTTCGCCCACGGGCTCTGTGGATAGTCACTCCTCAACCGTTCCCTGGCCGCGGAGGCCCGATCGGGGTGCCCGACGGCCGACCAGAGAGTCCCGAGGTGAAACAGCGATTCGGCGTGCAGCGCGGCCTCGGCGGCAAACAGCAGGTCGACGTGCAGGTAGGACAGCACCGCCTCCTTCTGCCGGCCCAACAGTCGCAGGCAATCACCCTGGCGGAGGTACGCTTCGGCCAGCACGCGGCTGTTGGAGTCGGAGGCCTCGGCGAGAACGCCGTCGAGATCCTTGAGAGCGGCTGTGAAGGAGGCCTGTCCCTTCTTGCGGATCAGACAGCTCGACTTGCCCAGCACCGCCTGGAATCTCTGTCCCTTGATCGCCTTGTCCGGGTTGTTGCCCCCCTGGGTGATCACCGCCTGGAAGGCCGACAGGGCTGCGTCGACGTTGTCCTGGGCCAACAGCACCCGTGCCTGGGCACTCTGACCGGCCATCTTGTAGTCGAGCCAGGGAGCCCCGGCCAACGTGGTGAACTGGGCCTTGGCCTTGTCGTGGCTGCCGGAGGCCAGTTCGACACGGCCCAGCAACGCGACGGCGTCGAAATAACGGAAGCTGTTTGCTCCAACCTGCAGGAACGCTTCGAGCCTGGCCCGAGCATCCGCCAGTTTCCCGGCTCCGGCCAGCGCCTGCCCGGCGGTCGCCCGGGCGACCAGGAACTTCAGGTCGGTTTGGATGTTGTCGGCGGCGGCCTTGGGATCGGACGCCACGTCGGCGTAGGCCTTCAGGGCCTGGGGGTACCTCGACGCAAGATCGGCTCCTCGGGCGGTGATCAGCTTGACCGGCTCACCATCCCAGCGAACATCGATGATGTCGTTGGCCGGTATCATCACGTCGGCACCGACCTGCGGCTTGACCGTCAGGCCCGTCTTGGAGATCGCGGTGATCTTGCCGCGAATCGGAGTCGCGGAACTCTTGCGGATCACCTGGTCGATCGCCCGGGCGGATCGCGTCGTGGAGAGCGACACGACCAGTGCCAGTAGTATCGAGGTGACAAGTGCGAATCGATCACGCATCGGCGTCAAGCTCCGTTGGTCCTGGTCTCTGTCACTTCTGAGTTCATGGTCTTCGAATCGGCCCGCCGGGGGATCACGACTCGGGCCTCGGCCGTCGTCGTTTCTGACGGGGCTGGCCCTGGCCACTCGCGGCCGGCTGGCCCCCCGCGGCGCCTTGGCCCGGCCGCCTGGAGCGAGCCGTCCTTTTCTGGGCCGGCCGCGGCGGCGGAGCGGCATCCGGCGCGTAACGGCGACGCGAGCGTTTCTTGCTCGAGGATCCCTTGTACAGGACAACGACCGCGATCCCGCCGCCGGCCAACAGCACGCCGGCGAAGATCAATCCCAGCATGCTCGATTCGGCGTCGGTGACAGCCGCAGTGGTTCCGACCACCGCAGCCGGTCCGGCAGCCATCGCAGCATTCGGCTGGGGAACCACCGCCGGGGTGGCGGCCACCTGCGGCTTGTACTTCTCACGGTACTCGGCCAGCGTGATCACTGGTTCACCGAGTCCCTCGAGGATCTGGCGATAAGCCATGTCGTAACGGACCGCCCAACGGCCGTCGACGGACGAAGTGACCAGCATCAACCCCTGGATCTCTGACCGGGCCCGTTCCAACTGTTCCTTCCGCTGCTTGGCGTCGACCACCGCTTCTGAATGCTGGATTCGACACTGCAACTGGTTGTAACGGGACTCCCAGCGTCGAGCCCGATACCTGTCGGCGTCCTTCGAACGGCTGTCAATCAGCCGCTGCAGGTACAGCGCGATCTTGCTCCAGCCCAGCACCTTCTCCGACTCGACACCGACGATCGCCTTCTTGAAGTTCTCGGTCTTTCCCGAATTGCCCCAGGCCTGGTACATGGCAGCCGCTTCGAACTGAACGTCGAGCGCCAGTGGCTGGCTGGTCGACAGTTGGACGATCAGCTTGCGAGCCTCCTCGAAGTCCCCCTGGTGTCGCAGGCAGTTGGCCAATCGCAGACTCACGCCCGGCAGCAGTTTCTTCCGCTTGACCTCATCG
>CAUZEQ010000469.1:0-2636 GCA_963578885.1 Planctomycetota bacterium | reverse complement strand
CCTTGTCGGTGGTTGCTGCGGTGTCGGCTGCGGTGTCGGCTGCGGTGTCGGCTGCGGTGGATGCTGCGGTGGATGCTGCGGTGGATGCTGCGGTGGATGCTGCGGTGTTGAGGAGTTCGGTGAGTCGTCGGGGGTCGTCGAAGGTCATGCCGTCGACGCCCAGTGAGATCAGTCGAGCGGCGAGAGTTTCGTCGCGTCCGACGCCCCATGCCCGCACCACGATCCCTCGGCCGTGAAAGTAATCGACCATGGCCTCGGTCACCTGGCTGGCCGGTGGTGCGACCCGTCGAGCCTGCAACCGCCGTACTCTACCGGCGACGTACCACATCCACCAACGCCAGTCGCGGAACCAGGCGATCCAGGTGGTTGTGAGATCCGGAGCCAGCCGGTGGAACGACTCGAGCACGCCGCGGCGATCCGACGACACACTCACCCGATCGACAACTCCACGCCGGTTCACTTCCTCGATCACCGCCCGTTCGATTCCGCACCCGGCCTCCTTGATGTGCAACACCAGCGGCACGCGGTCGACCATTCGATCGAAGACCTCGGCAAGAGTCGGCACGCCTTCACCGGCAAACCGTTCGTCGAACCAGCCACCGGCGTCGAGTTTGTGGACCTGCTCGAGGGTCAATTGCTCGAGTTGCCCTGTGCCATCGGTCGTGCGGTCGACGCTCTCGTCGTGCATCACAACCACGTGTCCATCGGCGGTGCAGCGGAGATCCAGCTCGACGGCCGACGCACCCGCCTCGACGCCCGCTTCGAAGGCGGCCAGGGTGTTTTCCGGAGCTCGACTCGAATCGCCTCGATGGGCAATGTTCAGGAACGTGCCGCCGGTTCCCTTGAGATCGCCACGGGTAGATTCCAGGCCGTCCATCTCGTTCACTCTCAGGACCAGCGGCCTTGCCTGCAAGGCCACGCTGCCGCCACGATACGAGCATGGTGCTTCTCGACACAAACGGCCCGGACCGGTGGGATTCCATCGCCGAGGCCTCAAGGAAAGCCGAGGCCAGCAAGTGAAGGACCGTGACCGTCGATCATTTCTGCAGCAGGCCGCATCGGTCGGACTGGCCGTCGGAACCGGCTCCTGGTGCCGAGCACTGGCCGCAGCGGTACCCGCCACCGAAATCCGCGGCTCGGTCATCTCGGGCAAGACGCCCCTGGCCGGTGTCCGCGTCTCCGACGGACTGAGGGTCGTCCGCACCGATGCCTCGGGCGACTTCCGGATCCGCGTCGGTCCCGAAAGCGGACCCTTCCTGTTCCTCACCACACCGTCGGGTCACTGGACCGACTCGTTCTACGTCGCCACCTCAGACGCGGTGAAGCAACGACCCGTCTTTCGGTTGAAGCCCCGGACCAGCGATCCGTCGCATCGACTGGTCTACATGACGGATGTGCACCTGGCCGAGGGCAACTCGGCCGAATCGGTGAAGCGGATGAAGGGGACGATCGACGAGATCAACCGATTGGACCCATTGCCGGATGCCTGCTGGGTCGGCGGCGACATCTCGCTGGATCACCGCCAGGGGCCCCGGTACGTCGAACTGGTCAGCCGGCTGAAAATGCCCGTGCGACACTCCGTCGGCAACCACGAGTTCCAGCTGAAAACCGACAACCCGCTGGGCCGCTTCCGCCAGCTGTTCGGACCCACCTACTACTCGTGGGACATCGGCTCTCTGCACTGCATCACGCTCGACGGCTGCCACATCGACACCACCACGGGCCAACCTGGAAAGGTGATCGGGCAGTTCGGACGCCGTGAGCTGCAGTGGCTGGCGGCCGACCTGGCTGCGGTCCCCCGCGGCTCCAGAACCGTGGTGGCCGTGCACATCCCAATGGCCAGTAACTACCCGCCCCGCCGAGGCACCACGGCCGACAAGACACCCCACTGGGTCATCACCAACGCCTCTGAGGCCATCGACCAGTTGAAGAAGCATGACGTCAAGCTGGTCCTGCAGGGGCACCTGCACGAGAACCAGAGAATGGTGCAGTCGGGAATCGAGTTCGTCGAATCGGTCAGCGTGTGCGGCACCTGGTGGAAGGCGAAGTCGGGCGAACGAGAAAACGCTACCAGCGGAGAACCCCGAGGCTACCGGCTGGTCGACTCCTCCGGCGGCAGGCTTACCCATCACTACCTCGGCAGCGCCGAATCGCGAGTGGACGCCGCCGGAGAAATCGTCGGACGGCCCGAGAAGCTTCCGGCCAGGAAGGCCGCCGATTTGCTGATCAACATCTTCGACGGCACCCACACCACGCGGGTTGCCGCGCAGATCGACTCTCGACCTGCTGTGACACTGAAACCCAGCAACCGGGGTCGCCACTTCGGCGACCTGCAGGCCGAACATCACTGGGGCTGGACCATCCCCGCCTCAGACCTGGCACCCGGACGTCACCAGGCAACGATCCGGATCGAGGAGCCCGGCCGAAAGCGTCAGAGTTTCACGCACCGGTTTGCGTGTTGAAAACTACAAGTTCGGGTATAAGACGGGGTCTGACGCCGCCCACAGAGAGTCCCGCTCCACCCAGAACGGCACGCAGGCGGGGCCTGACCCCTTTTCAACCAGCACTCGTTGCAACTCGAAGAAGGGGTCAGGCCCCGCCTGTGAAACGCGACAGGTGGAGCAAACCCCGTTGTG
>CAUZEQ010000468.1:0-2645 GCA_963578885.1 Planctomycetota bacterium | reverse complement strand
CCCAGTTTTCCGCGGTGACGGCCGGTTGGCGCGAGACGTCGAGGGGCTGGAAGGCCCAGAACTGCTTCTGATCCGCGGTGAACAGTGGGCCGCCGGGTTTGCTCGCGGTTGTACCCTTGTCAGCGGGCTTGGGGGCAGACTTGGCGTTGGGCCACGGGGCACCTCGTTTGACCCATTCGGTCAGGATGGCTCGCTGTGTGGTTGACAGTTTCCGCTTGGGCGGCATCTTGAGTTCTTCGTTGTGCCGGATGGCGGTCACCAGCAGGCTCTGATTCGGCTTACCTGGCACCAGGGCGGGGCCGCGGAGGCCTCCGAGAAGCATCGCGGCCAGGGACTCCATGTTGAGTTGCCCTTCGGGTTCGTCTCCGCTGTGGCATTCCATGCAGTGGGAGACGAGCAGCGGCCGGACCTTCTTCTCGAAGAACTCGAAGTCCTTGGGCGTGGGAGCCGCGGCCTGGGCCGTGCTGCACAGTGCGATGGTGGCCAGCACCAGCAGTGGGGCGGACGTCCGCGCGATGAGTGGGGGCATGGGCATCGGGGGATATTATAGCAGCGCCGTGGGGGGCTCAACGGGGACTGCCGCCAGGGACTGGCTGGACTCACCTCAGCGGGGTGGGCCGGTCCCCGCTCTACGGTGCCCGTCTGGGTGGGGACAGGCACCTCTCTCGCCTGCGGCTCGGTCGGAGCCAGTCCCTGGCATGTGGCGGGCCGAGGGGTCATCTGGCACAGTGGGGTGACGATGGCTGATGAAACGACCACCACGGCGGCGAGCTACCCGGAACTGCCCGAGCAGTTCCAGGGCCGGGGCGTGGGTCGGCTGTTTCGGATGATGGGCCCTGGCCTGATCATCGCGTCGGTGACGATCGGCAGCGGTGAACTGGTGATCGCCTCACGCGGCGGCGCCATCTTTGCCTACGGCATGCTGTGGTGTTTCTTCTACGGCGGGCTGTTCAAGGCGGTCCAGGTCTACACCGCCAGCCGCCATTTCACTCTGACCGGCGAGCATCCTCTGGAGACCTGGAAGGTGCTTCCCGGTCCACGAATGTGGTTTCCGGTGCTGGTGGTCCTGCCGGCGGTCTGCCTGATGCCGATCGCGTTCTCGGCGATTCCCGAAACGCTGGCCGGCTACATTCATCGACTCTCGGGGCTGCCGATCAACGGCGGCGACGTCGGGCCGTGGCAGTGGTTCGAGTTCGTCTCCAACGGTTGGGCCACTCTGGTGCTGGTCGTCTGTTTGCTGCTGGCGGTGGTGTCGACCTACAACATTGTCGAGAAGGTTTCGATCGTCGTGCTGGGTGTGCTGGTCCTCCTGGTCACGATTGCCGTCGTGGTGCTGGGTCCGGATCTTGGCGAGGCCCTGAAGGGTCTGCTGGTGCCGCGGGTCGGCGACTACCCCGAGTGGGTTCACTCGACCCCCGAGTTGGCCGAGCGGTTTACAGATCGCAGTCCGTGGCTGGAGGTGTCGTTGTACCTGACGGCCGTGGGGGGTGGTGCGTACGACTACATCGGCTACATCGGCATGTCTCGAGAAAAGGGTTGGGGCCTGGCCGGCCGCGGAGCGATGTCGCGTGAGGACCTGGAGCGGGCGACTGCCGACCCGCGGGTGCTTGCGCGGGCCAGGAGCTGGAGTCGCGTGCCGCTGGTCGACGCGGCCGGGTCGTTTGCCTGCGTGATCCTGGTCACTCTGCTGTTCGCGATGCTCGGAGCCATGGTCCTGCACCCTCAGCACGCGGTCCCCATCGACAGGGAGTTGCTGATTCACCAGGAGGACTTCGTGACCGCGCTGCATCCTCAATTGAAGTGGGTCTTCCGCGGCGGCGTGTTCCTGGCCTTCATCGGCACACTTTATGGCGCGTTCGAGGTCTATCGGCACACCTGCGGTGAGGCGGGCCGAGTGTTGGCTCCGGCGGCCACCAAGCGACTCTCGGGCCGCGGCATGAAGATGCTGGTGATGGCCTATTGCACCATCGGCGGTCTGACCCTGACGTGGTTGCCTCAGTCGGTCGCCGGGGACATCATCGGTCGCTTGACGCTGGGCAGCCTGGTCAGCGGCGCGGCCACCTGTGGGCTGTGGTGCTTCGCCATGATCTGGGTTGACCGGGTCAGGATGCCGGCGGCGTTGAGAATGAGTTGGCCTTTGAGGATCGTGACCGCCATTGCGGGCATCTCGATGACCCTGCTGGGTGTGACCAGTATCTACAAGTACTTTGTCTCCTGAGGGCCCAGCGTGATGAAGATTGTTGATTTCCAATTGCACCGCTGTCGCATTCCGCTCGAGCGTCCGATCGGCGATTCGCAGGTGATTTTCACCGAGCACTTCATGGCGGTGCTCGAGTTGAAGGACGACGATGGTCGCACGGGGGTGGGTTTCGAGTTGCAGCAGGGCATGCCGATCCCCGCCCTGGCCGAGCTCGAGGCTCAATACCGCTACAACGGCTGGTCGGCCGTCGAGGGCCAGTCGCCGTTGGGAATGGCGATGCGGATCTCTCGGCCACGCGGCGGCAACGTCAGTGCGGGCGCGTTGGGTTTGGCCACCGAGACGGCGATGTGGGACCTGGCGGCTCAGCAGGCCGAGTTGCCTCTGTACCGGCTTCTGGGCGGCACCGATCCTCGCGTGCCCGCCTATGGCAGCACGCTGGATTTTC
>CAUZEQ010000467.1:0-2662 GCA_963578885.1 Planctomycetota bacterium | reverse complement strand
TGTACTGGTTGACCCCCTCGGCCAGCCACAGCACGATCACCACCGTCAGGATGGGCGGCAGGCTGATCGAGAGTCCCCTCAGGAAGAAGCGGGTGGCGGCCGACCGCTTCTTGGACCCCGTTCTCGATGCCGGCTTGTCCGCATCGCCGTCGGCGGGGAGATCTTCGGTGGGATTCTGGGCCATCGCCGGGTTACCGGGATTCGTGTCGATCATCGGGGGACAAGGCAGGCCGATCGGCGGTCGCCGACACCACGGCCAGCACAGCCACGCTGACCCGCCCGGCGCCTCCCTGCCTCAAGGCCCGGGCCGCCTGGTGGGCCGTTGTGCCGGTTGTCAGGATGTCGTCAACCAGCAGCACGTGAAGCCCATCCAGCCCACCGCATCGCCGGACGCAAAACGCATCTCTGAGATTCGCTCGGCGGCTGACGGCCGGCAGGCTCGATTGGTCGGGCGTCCGACGCACCTTGCGGAGTATATGCCTGCCCATCGGCACACGCAAGCTGCGACCCAGTACCGCCGCCAGTGTCTCGGCCTGGTTGTGCGGCAGCGCGATCCGCTTGGTCCAGTGCCAGGGCACCGGCACCACCACGTCGACACCCAGCCCCGACAACGCCTCGCCACGACACTCAAAGAACCACTCGCCCATGGCCCACACCAGCGGCCGGGCTCCCCCCGACTTGCCCCGAATGCACGCCGACCGCAACAGACCCTCGTACATCCCCAGTCGCTCGACCCCCGCGAATGACAACCGCTGGCCCCGGCAATGCCAGCAGCCAACCACCCGGTCGGCATCCACGTGGGGACCGGCCGCCTGGCCACAGCGGCCACAACGATTCCGCAAATCGGCTCCCACCTCGTGGCAACACCCAGGGCACAGTCCCGCTCTGCCACCGGACCCGCACATCGGGCAATGGCGGGGATAGACCAGGTCGGCCAGCAGACTCGCCGCACTCGAAAAAACCGAAAGGCCCGCAGCCGACCGCTTCAAGACACCTCGCATCGAGAACCTCTCCCTGGCCCCCGTGCCTCTCCCACCCGCACCCAGTCTAACCCGACTCCTCCTCCGCAAGGCACCCCAGAGCACCCCAGGGCACCCCGGCGACTGGACGCGGCCGGATCGGGCCAGCACGATGGACCACTCACCATGAAACAGATCTTCCCGGTCATCGCCCTGATCACACTGCTGCTGGTCGTCGGCACCGTCGGATTTGCCGCGATCACCGGACAGGGACCGATCGAATGCCTCTACCTGTCGGTGATCACGCTGATGACCGTCGGCTACCGCGAACCGGAACCCATCGGCGAAGCCGGCATGCTCTTCGTCATCGTCTACCTGCTGTGCGGAGCCGGCACCTTCATGTACCTGATAACCTCGATCGGACGCTGGATCGTCTCCGATCAAGTTCGACACGCGCTGGAGCAAAGAAGAATGCAACAGGCCATCAACAAGATGTCCGAGCACCTGATCGTGTGCGGCTGCGGACAGATGGGTGAGATCATCTGCCGGCAACTGACCAGCCAGCAGTGCGAGTTCGTCGTCATCGAGAACGACCTCGAGCGGATCCAGGAATTGTGCGTCCCCGAGGGCTGGGCCTACCTGCACGGAGACGCCACCGACGACGGGATGCTCGAACGCGCCGGCCTGCATCGAGCCACTGGACTCGCCGCGGTCCTCTCCTCCGACGCCGATAACCTCTACGTCGTGCTCACCGCCAACATGGACAACCTGGACACCCATCCCCTGGCCATCGTGGCGCGGGCGGCCGAGGAGTCCGCCGCCCGGAAACTCAGGCAGGCCGGAGCCCGACACGTGATCAACCCCTACCAGGCCGGAGCAACCCGCATGGCGCGGCTGATGCTGCACTCGGGACTCGAAAACCTGATGGAAATCGTCGATGGACACCACGCCGACCTGGAACTCGCCGAATTGCCCGTCGGCGAAGGCGGGCCGCTGGACGGACTGCCAGTCAGCCAAAGCCCCCTCCCCGAGCGAGGACTGACGGTGATCGCCATCAGGCACGCCGACGGATCACGGCAGATGCCGGTGGGAGGAGGCGACCTGATGAACCAGGGAGACTCGATCCTGGTCGTCGGTCAACAGGCCGCAATCCAACAGTTCCTGGCCGAAGCTGACACGCCATGACGCTACGAGCTGCGACTGGAGAGGCGGATCTGTGCTGATTCGGACCGGTTGGGGAAAGAGGTCCAGTTGATCCCGATCAACGACGCACCGGGGCCAAGGGGTCAGGCCCCGCCACGGGCGGCGTCTGACCCCGGGCAAGCGGCCAACGCGTCCAGGCAATCCGGATCGGTGTGATCCAGCCTCGGCAAATCGCCCGCTGGGAACAGGTGGTTGTACTTCAGGCCGCTGCCGGTGTTGAACAGCACGATCCGCTCATCGGCACCCAGCCAACCGCTTTCCCGCAGTTGCCTGGCCGCCGCCCAGACCGCCCCGGCCTCGGGACAGATGAACATCCCCTGGCCGGCCGCCATCTCCGAGACGGCCTCCAGCAACGCCTCGTCGCTGACCGCAATCGCCGTCCCGCCACTCTGGGCCAGGATCTCCAGCATCAGGAAGTCTCCGATCGCCGCGGGGACACGCAGTCCCGAGGCCACCGTGCTGGCGTTCTCGAAGGGCTCGGCCGATGCGGCACCCGACTC
>CAUZEQ010000466.1:0-2670 GCA_963578885.1 Planctomycetota bacterium | reverse complement strand
GAGGGTCCCGAGGGAATTGGCCCGCTGGCCGGTGACAACCTGCAGGCGGTCTACCAGATGAAGGACGGCGTCACCGCTCATTTTTCCAGCGTCAGGAACCAGGCGGGCAACCCCAGGCGGTACGGCCTGCAGATCTACGGATCCCGCGGCGTGATCGAGCTGATCGAAGGCACGCTGCCGTCGGTGCAGTACCTCGGGGACCCGTCGTGGTCGCCGGGCCGCAGCGGGGCCAAGTGGCAACACGTCTCCTCGGCCGGCATCGGCAAACCCGAGCCGCTCAAGGGAGCCCGCTACCAGGCCCGCCACACGCTGGGAATCCTCGATCTGCTCGATGCGATCGATTCGGGACGAGAGCCCAGGTGCGGGATGCACGAGGGTCGTGGGGTGGTGGAGATGATCGCGGCGTGCTTCGAATCGCACCGGGTCGGTGGCCCCGTCGAGCTCCCGCTGAAATCTCGTGCCAACCCGCTGACACGTTTCTAGCCGGCAACCGGGTCGTTGCCAGCGGCGATGGCAGCGGTTTCCCGTCGGTTGCAAATTCGCGACCAACTGGTATTTATGGTTCCGAATCGCTCGGAGCGGCTTGCCTGATTTCTTGATAAAGGGGCCGACCGAGCCGCAGACGGGGAGTGATCTTGGCAGATCTGGTTAAACACGACGTGCTGATCGTCGGAGGCGGCGGCGCGGGCCTTCGTGCAGCGATCGCGATCGCCGACGCCGACCCCAGCCTCTCGATCGCGGTGGTCTCGAAGGTCTACCCGATGCGGAGCCACACGGTTTCAGCCGAGGGGGGTGCCGCGGCGGTCGTCAAGCCCGAAGACAGCATCGAAGACCACATCTACGACACGATCAGTGGATCCGATTGGCTGGCCGACCAGGACGCGGTCGAGGCGTTCGTCAACGAGGCGCCTCGTGAAATGATCCAGCTGGAACACTGGGGTTGTCCCTGGAGCCGCAATCCGGATGGCACGGTCGCCGTGAGGCCCTTCGGCGGGATGAAGATCGAGCGGACCTGGTACGCCGCCGACAAGACCGGCTTCCACATGCTGCACGCACTGTTTCAGACCTCGATGAAATACGAACCGGTCAAGAGATACGACGAGTGGTTCGCGACTCAACTGCTCGTCGAAGACGGACGCTGCGTCGGGGTGACGGCGATCGAGTTGAGGACCGGCAAGGTGCGGGGGGTCACCGCCGGGGCGGTGATCATCTGTACCGGTGGAGCCGGGCGGCTGTGGCCCTTCACCACCAACGCGGCGATCAAGACCGGCGACGGGATGGCGATGGCCTACCGCGCCGGAGTCGCACTCAAGGACATGGAGTTCGTGCAGTACCACCCGACCGGGCTGCCCGGCACGGGGATCCTGATCACCGAGGCCTCACGAGGTGAAGGCGGCATCCTGGTCAACAAGGACG
The DNA here is from genome assembly GCA_963578885.1 of Planctomycetota bacterium. Classification (GTDB taxonomy): domain Bacteria; phylum Planctomycetota; class Planctomycetia; order Planctomycetales; family Planctomycetaceae; genus UBA8437. Next base: position 1,254 of record CAUZEQ010000466.1, on the reverse strand, counting down.
GACACCGCTACCTGCAGGATTATGACCTCGGCCAACCCCTCGACGTCAGCGATCCCCAGCACCCCCTGAAACGGACGATGGAACTGGGTCCGCGAGACAAGCTCTCGCAGTGCTTCATCAAGGAACAGCAGGCGGGCCGGACGTTCGAAGGCGAGTACGGGCACTACGTGCACCTGGACGTGACGCACCTGGGCGAAAAGACGATCAACAAGAAGATTCCCTTCGTCCGCGAATTGTCCAAAAACTACGTCGGGATCGATCCGGTCTATGAACCGATCCCGGTGCGGCCGGTGCTGCACTACGTGATGGGCGGCATTCACACCGACATCAACGGGGCCACGTCGATGCCCGGCCTGTACGCCGTCGGCGAATGTGCCTGCGTGAACATCAACGGTGCCAATCGGCTCGGATCCAACTCGCTGACCGAACTGCTCGTCTTCGGAGCCCGTGCCGGGGCGGTCGCCGTCGAATTCGCCGCCGCACAGTCCCAGCCGCCGGCCGCAGCACTCGAGGCACAGGTCCACGACGAACAGCAACGCATCGCCAGGCAGTTCATCCGAAAGACCGACGGCACCGAGCGACTGGCGACGCTGAGACTGGAGATGAACGAGGCGATGGAGAGCGGGGTGGGGATCTACCGGGACGCCGAGGGGACCCAGGCCGCCTGCGACAAGCTCGCCGAACTCCAGGGCCGATTCGACAACGTCTCGCTCGATGACCACAGCCTCAGCTTCAATACGGAATTGACCGCCGCACTGGAACTCGAGAACATGCTCGACCTCGCACGAGTCGCGGCACTCGCGGCCAACGTCCGCGAGGAATCTCGTGGAGCCCACCAGCGAACCGACTTTCCTCCACCTCGAGACGACGACAACTGGCTGAAGCATTCCCTCGCCTACCGAACCGACGACGGACCCCGCATCGAACACCTCGACGTCACCATCACCAAATGGCCTCCCGCAAAACGCACCTACGGTTCCTGATCGCCCCAGGCCGCCAACCCGGTTTCTCATGCCCGACGAAACAACCACCCTCGAAATCCTCCGGTACCATCCGGAAACCGACCAGCAGCCGAGTTTTCAGACGTTCGAGGTGCCCTACCGCGACGACTGGGTCGTGCTCGACGCGATCAACTGGATCAAGGACTACGTCGACGGCACGCTGACCTACCGCTGGAGTTGCCGGATGGGGGTCTGTGGCAGCTGCGGCATGATGGTCAACGGCACCCCCCGACTGACCTGTGCCGTGTTCCTC
>CAUZEQ010000465.1:0-2686 GCA_963578885.1 Planctomycetota bacterium | reverse complement strand
GTTCGGGGTCGAGTCGCACGACAGGTGGGAGTTGACTGGTACCGAGGTGCGGGTCCGCTACCGCAACACCTCGAACATCCTCCGCAAGATCACCGACCCGTTCATCGAACCGTTCATCGACTGACCCGCCCTCGAGCCCAACCGGCTCGTTTCCTGCAAGTTCGAGACAAGACCATGAACCTGACACGACTGATGATCAGAACCGCCGCCTGCCTGGTCCCGCTCTCGTTGGTACTCATCTGCGTGGTCACGCCGATGGTGCTGCCGGCCCAGGACGTCACCGCGACTCAGCCAGCCGAGCCGGTAGCCGAGCCGGTAGCCGAGCGGGTAGCCGAGCGGGCCTTCGAGCCGATAGCCGACCCCGCTGCAGCGGGCGAGGTACGGATCACTGACGTCAGCGAGCCACCGGCGGCGTTGCTCGAGGCTCCGGCTCTCGACCCTGGTGTTGATGCTGACGACTTCGAAGCGGACTTTTTGGATGAGGCTGGGGAGGTGACTGTGTCGGACCTGTGGTCGGCTCATTCCCAGCACTTCGTGGCCCGCAACCGTCAGCAGAGCGAATTGCTGGCCAACTGGATGTACGACCGCCTGGGTCTGTACACCCCGGCCAGTGTCCACACCGCGCCGATCGGGACCTACCAGATGATCTACCCGGTCAACCCCAGCTACAACGATCCTCGCGACGCCCGGATCTACGGTGCCCAGGGAGCGGGAATCCCGATCGTGGTGCCGTTGGCTCCCAATGTTCGCTCGACTTACAACTACGGCAGCGGTCTGCCCGGCAGCCGCCTGACCCCGGTCTCGGTGCCTCGCTAGTAGGAGCGACCGACCAGGCCAGACTCACCAGGCCAGACTTTTCATGGCCGGATTCACAAGGCAGGAACGATGCGACGAGAGATCCCGATGCTGGCGGTGTGCGTGAGTGGTCTGTTGTTGGTACTCGGCGCGGGTCTGCGAGCCGGCGAGCCGGCGATCGAGCCGGGGGTGATTCCGACGATGACCGGTTCGGAGGTCCTGGAGGACACCGGTTACGCTCGGATTTCACGCCGCGACTGGACGCCTCCAACGAGCATTCCGCTGGGGCGGTCGCCTCTGGTCTATTCCAGGATGTACCCCGACAAGTTCTACGGTCAGCACGGCCCGGCGGCCTCGGGTCCGGTACGGCGATATCCGATCATCGCGATGCCGACGGACACCAGCCAGTTGGGTTACTACTACCGCCATGTTCCTCAGTGGCAACCTCGCCCCGACATGCTGCCGCCGATTCCTCGGCCCTCGAGATGGCACACCCGACCGGTCCCGCCCTCGCAGCGGATCCATGGCCCGGTGCTCCAGGCCCCGGCGAGTCCCGCCGCGCAGGCTCTGCGGGGTCCGGCCACGCTTCGCTGAGGGCCGCGAGGTGCTGAGCCGCGTGGGCAAGACTCTGGACGGTCCGGTCTTGTCTGGTTTGGGCGTGGGCCATGTCACCGATTCGGCTGTTTGCGGCGTGAGGGGAGTTGTTGGGCGAGTCGTTTGAGTTCGGCGCTCACCGCATCGGTTCCTCCGTCGGGGTACAGCAGCTGCGTGACGGCCAGCAGTTGACGGCATTTCTTGATCTGGCCGTTTTTTTGCAGAGTTTTGAGGGTCTGGAGCCGGACGGACATCCAGTCGTCGCTTCCGGCCCGCAGCATGCCTTCGGCGAGGAGCCAGTCGGTGACGGCGATCTTGAGTTGATCGGCGGTCCCGATCGCGACGCGGATTTTGGCCAGCCGGGCTCTCAGTCGCCAGTCCCTGGGCGATTTCTTGACGAGATCCTGGTAGAGCGAGGCGGCCCGCAGCGGCAGTCCGGCGGCGACGTAGGCCTGTGCCATGCAGCGATCCAGCCTTCTGAGGTCTTCGGGTCGCAGCGACTTGCGTAGTGGTTCGAGGGTCTGGGCGGCCTGCAGTTGCAGTTCGCCGAGCCGTCTGCGGTCGGTGGGCCGAGTGGTCACGGCGACGCGGTCGAGTCCATCGAGCAGTGCCAGCAGGTCAGCGGGTCGTCCGGCGAAGTTGGCGATCAGTCCGCGGGCGTCATCGAGCCGACCCTGTCCGGCCAGCGAGAGCACACGGAGTTGTCGGGCCGAGTCCCTGAGTGCGACGGCCCGGGGATCGGGCGATCTGCCGGTCACCTCGGGGCCGCGAGTGAGCACCAGCTCCAGCAAGTGATCGACTCGACGGTAGTCGGGTCGAGTCGGTTGCAGGCCCAGGCGGGCCAGGCTGATCACCAGGGCGGCCTGGTCGGGCGACCACCTCAGCGGCGGACCGGGCAGTTGAGTTACCAGTTGATCGAGCGAGGAGATGGCGAGTTCGATGTGTTTGTGGCGGTCCGGGTCAGCCGGGTCCCTCCCCGCCGCCTCCGCCTCGAAACTTTCACCCACCAACCGCCTGGCGGCATCACAGCGGGCGTGGGACCTGGGGATTTCCAACCAGAGTGCTCGAGCCCGGTCGGCGTGCTGTTGCTGGTGCGTGAGTGCGGCCAGGAGCCAGGTGGCTTCGGCGGTCGTGTTGTGCCTCGGGTAGCGGGTCCTGTGTCGAGCCAGGGCCTGGCGGTAGGCTTTGCGGCGAGCCGGGGTGGTCTGTTTCCGGTCGACCTGTCCCAGGCACCAGGCCCACAGCAGGTGTGCCGAGGCGGCTTTCGGGTGAGCCGGTTGCTGGTCGACGACGGCTC
>CAUZEQ010000464.1:0-2709 GCA_963578885.1 Planctomycetota bacterium | reverse complement strand
GCTGAGCCGGTTGAAGGTGCTGGGACTCCGAGAGACCGGGCTGGGCGATTCGGACCTGAAACCCGTCGCCCAACTGTCCGAACTCGTCACGCTGCAACTCTCGGGCAACCCGATCACCGACCAGGCGCTTGAGACCATCGGTTCGCTGCGGCGGCTGACTCTGCTGCACGCCCTGGCCACCCGAGTGACCCTCGATGGGGCACTGGCCAGCATCGCCAGAACACCCTCGCTGGTCATCACCTGCCCCGACGGACAGGTCAGCGGCAACGCGATCACGCTCAACCGAGCCGTCGACCCGGGACTCACCAACCTCATCGGCCGCTTCCGGAACCTGCAGACTCTCCAGCTCGCCGACACACCCCTCACCAAGACCCACATGCTGCCGCTGCTGAGGCTGCAGCAGCTGCGGACCCTCGGGCTGCACAGCAGCAAGCTCGACGGCACCGGGCTCAGCGACCTGCAGGTCTTTACCAGCCTCGTGGAACTCGACATCGCCGGAACCCCCTTCGGCGACCTGCACCTGCCCGGGCTCAAGGGACTCAAGCAACTCGCCACGCTCGGCCTCGACGACACCGCCATCACCAATTCCGGACTCAAGCACCTCGCCGAATTCAGACAACTGGTCACGCTCTCCCTGGCCGGCACCCGGATCTCCGACAGCGGGCTCCCGCAACTGTCCCGCTGCCGATCACTCGAGTCGATCGACATCTCCCGGACCCGGATCACCAACAAGGGACTCGCCGCGCTGGCACCCTTGAACCGGCTCAAGGGCCTGGCCGCAGCCGAAACCCGCATCAGCAACACCGGACTCAAGCTGGCCTGCAGCCTGCCGGCACTGGAGATTCTCTGGATCAGCAACACGATGGTCACCGATACCGGACTGGTGGCACTCGCCGATGCCAAGCGACTCCGCGAACTCGACCTCTCGGGATGCCGCATCACCGATAACGGACTCAAACACATCGCCAATGCTCCGGGACTCAAACACCTGGTCCTGGACAAAACGCAAGTGACGCCCAGGGGCATCCAGGAATTGCGGTCAGCACTTCCGGGATGCGATATTGAATACACAGCCCCGGCAGCCCAACGAGAGACTCCGAAATGAAGATCCACTCCGCGGTCACTGCCAAACGATTCGTCCGACACATCCTGCCGCTGCTTGTGCTGGCACCGCTGGTCGCCGTCGCGGCATCTGCGGCCGAGACCACCGCCCAGGACAACCCTCCCGCAGCGGCTGCCGACGTCGGCCAGCCACCCGAGGGGACCCCCCTGGCCACCAACACCGAACTCGGGGAATCGGTCGTCGATGATCCGGACAACTCCGACGGCAAGAACCTCTTCGATACGCTCGAAGACTCCGACACCGCATCGGAATCCGCTCGATACAAGTACAGTGTCCGTTACATCGATGGGAACCGCCGCCAGCTCGAGACCGTACGGGCCGCCTCAGAACCGCTGGCCTATCGCAAGGTTCGAAAAAAATACCCCGAGGCCGATTCGATCCTCCTGGTCGAGGTCCGGCGGGACGGAGAACGAGTCGACCGCAGCCGACGCGAAGAGGGTTCGGGTCGAACCATCAGCGGACCGCTCTCGGGAGGTCAAGACAGTCAGAATCGGCGGGATGTGTTCTTGGCTGCGGAGATGCGAAGACAACGGATCGCGGAGCGAGACAGAGCAGCCAAGCAGGAATGGAATCAGGAGCTGCTGTTTGCCGACGACGCAAAAAGACGCAGCATGATTAATCGAATGAAAGCAACACAACTTGCTGCTTTGCGCGGTCTTGCTGCTGTTCCGACCAAAATGAGGTCCGCTGTTCTCAGTATGCTCAACCGCTTCAAGTACACGATTATTCCTGGCACCGGGAAGACGGGTGGGCAAATCAAGGAGGAGATTCTCAGGAGAGGCGGCTCGTTGATTCCCAAGGACCCGGTTTCATCGTTCACCGACATGATGGACCAAATGCACCAGCAGAACATCCAGAACATCCTGCGAGGTAAGACGTTTCAGGACATCAATCTGAGAATGCAGCAGGCGGTGATCGAACTGCAACAAAGACGTCAGGCCGCCCAGAGATTACGCCAACAGGCATCAACCGCCTCCTCGCGAGGATCCCGCAGTAGCGGTGCCAAGACGACGTTCAGCAAGGGTAACAAACATACGAAGAAGAAAATCGGCGACAGAGTGAAGTCGGGCGGTAAGGGCGGCAAAGGCGGCACGAAGGGCAAGAAGGGCGGCGGTACGGGAGGCGGCGTGGCCAAGCCGGCCAACGGAGGCGGAGGCGATTCGGATATCAAACTGGGGTCCGGGATCCCGGTCAATCCGAACTTCTGAGCGCCGACACCACGCTCGGAACCCGCTTGAAATCGGCACCCCGCCGGATATCCCCCGGCCGCTTGTTGGCCCGCGGGCGGACTGGTACAGTCCGCGAGGCCATCTGGTGGGCCAAATTCGGGCAACTTCTAGGCGGGGAGTCGACCATGGTGACGCAGTGCGAATGGCGGTCGTGGTTTCAGATGGGTCGTGTGGCCTCAATCGCAGCCGTGGCTGCGGTGCTGGGTCTGATCACGAGTGCCGTGCCGGCGCGGGCCGAAACGAAATTGGTGACGGCCGTCGAGGGAATTGCCGAATTTCGGCTCGACAACGGGATCCGCGTTCTGCTGGTGCCCGACAAGTCGCGACCGACCGTGACGGTCAATCTGACCGTATTCG
>CAUZEQ010000463.1:0-2727 GCA_963578885.1 Planctomycetota bacterium | reverse complement strand
CCGAGATCTCCGAACCGCTCACCTCGCTGGTCATGCTGCAGGAGAGCCTCGATTCGTTCATCGCCGTCGAAAAACACATCCTGGTCAGGAAGGGCGTGTTCAGGAACGAGGTGATTCGAGGTCCGGTCGGGTTTGTGCTCGACGAGGAGACTCGAGCCGAGGTCGACCGGCGTTACGAGCGGCTGATGCAGGTTGTGGGGTCAGGCCCGGCCACGGGCCGCGTCTGACCTCCGCGGATTCAGGCCAGGTTTTCAGCAGCGGCCACCAGTGTTCGGACCATGCACCCGGTCCCCCCCCCCTCGCGGTGCGGCTTGTTGCTCGATGCGAAGCTCGGACCGGCGATATCGAGGTGCACCCAGGGAGTCGAGTCGACAAACCTCTCGAGGAATTTCGCCGCGGTCACGGCTCCACCCCAGCGTGGTCCCACGTTCTTGATATCGGCCACGTCGCTCTTGATCAGGTCTCCGAAGAAGTCGTGCATCGGCATCGGCCAGGCCAGTTCTCCGGCCTGCTGTGCCGCCGCCGCCACCGCCTCGCTCCAATCCGTACAATTGGAGAAGGTGCCGGTGACTTCTTCACCGAGTGCCACCACGCAGGCGCCGGTCAGGGTGGCCAGGTCGATCAGCCGTTCGGCTCCCAGGTCCACCGCGTAGGCCAGCACGTCGGCGAGCACCAGTCGTCCCTCGGCGTCGGTATTGAGCACCTCGATCGTGGTCCCGTTGCGTGCGGTGAGCACGTCGCCGAGCTTGAACGCGTTGGCGTCGGGCATGTTTTCGACCAGCCCGGCCAGCCCGATCACGTTGAGCGGCACTTCGAGCCTCGCGATGGCGGTCATGGCCCCGAGCATGGTTGCGGCTCCGGCCATGTCGCACTTCATCGTCTTCATGCCCTCGCTGGTTTTCAGCGACAGGCCACCGGAATCGAACGTGACGCCCTTGCCGACGATCGCCAGTGCCGGGGCACCTTCACCCGCCCCATTGTGCTTCAGCACGACCACCCGCGGCGGCCGCACGCTGCCCTGGGCGACGGCCAACAGCGATCCCATCCGTTCCTCGGCCAACCGGTTCTCGTCCAGCACATCGCACTCGAGACCGAACTCGGTGGCCGCCGCCGCGGCCCGCTCGGCAAACGTCTCGGGATAGACTTCCATCGCGCTGCGGTTGACCAGTTCGCGGGTCAGGTTGATCGCCTGCCCCAGCACTCCGCCCCGGGCAACCGATTCGGCCGCAGCGTCGGAATTGCTGTGGACCGTGCCGGCGGAGAATGCATGGCGGGAGGGCTCGGAGTGGTACAGCGCCTGGCCGACACAGCCGACTTCCAGGGCCATCGCCGCCAGGCTCGCGGCTTCGGCGTCGCCGAGTGAGTCGGAATCGAGATCCGGCAGGGAGATGGCCGCACTGATCGGGGCCGACTTCGAGGCACGTCGAGTGGCCGTGGTCAGTGCTTTTTCGAGGTCGCGGGAGGTCAGCTTCGACGTGTTGCCGAGCCCGACCAGCAGCAGTCGGTTCGCGGCCAGGCCCGGGACGTCGGCCAGGAGATGCGTGGTGGCGAGTTTGCCGGTCAGATCACTCGAGGCGACCAGGCGGGCGAGGGTGCCGTGGAGGGCTGCGTCGAGTTCAGAGAGTGGTACGGTGAGTGAGTCGGTGGCATCGACTGCACCGTAAGCGACGATCAGCCAGTCGGCGGCGATCTCGGCCAACGGTCCGCTTGTCGAGGTGATGTCCATCGTCGTGGGTCTCGGGTGAGTAGGAGGAGGCAGCGGTTTCAGAGGATGCAATTGAAAAGGAAGCCGGCAAAGGTCGCAAGCGGGTGGGGTCGGGCGTCCTGCCGGGTCGCCACGCCAAACCCCAGGCAGCGGTTTCCCCGCTGGAAATGCTCCGCCGCGACACATATCATCAGGACACCCTGACCCCAAGCAGTGCACTCGAGAGCTCACGATGCCCACCATCAAGTTCACCCGGGAAAAGAAGAGCGTCGAGGTCGAATCGGGCCAGAAGATCCGCAAGGTGGCGATGGAGGAGGGCATCGAGGTCTACCCGTGGCTGCACCGCGTGCTGCATTGCCCGGGCCTGGGCCTGTGCACCACTTGCCGTGTCCGGATCACCAGGGAAGACAACGCCCACTGCACGAAGCCGTCGATGTGGGAACGGCTCAACATGTTGCTGAACCCTCTGAGTTTCTTTGCAAAACTGGACTGCGACGACCCCGAGAACCTTCGGCTCAGCTGCCAGACGCGGGTGCACGGAGACGGTGAGATCGAGGTGGAGACTCAGCCGGAGTTCAACTGGCACGGCGAGAGTTTCTGGAGCTAGTCGGTGTGAACCGGGGCGGGTGATCATGCGTGAGATTCGTATCGCTGCTGCGCAGTTCGAACATCGCGACGGTGACAAGGCCTTCAACCTGCGGCGGATCGACGACCTGACCGCGCGGGCGGTCGCGTCGGGTGCCGAGGTGGCCAGCTTTCACGAGGGGTCGATCAGCGGGTACAGCTACCTGCAATCGGCGACCCGGGACGAGTTGATGGAGGTGGCCGAGGAGGTCCCCGGCGGTCCCAGCTGCGTGAAACTCGGCGAGATCTCGGCTCGACACGGGGTCCCGGTGCTCGCCGGGCTGGTCGAACGAGACGGCCAGGACATCTACAACACCTACGTCTGCCTGACCCCCCAGGGACCGGTCGCCCGCTTCCGCAAGCTGCACGCATTCCTCAACCCTCACCTCACAAGCGGC
>CAUZEQ010000462.1:0-2749 GCA_963578885.1 Planctomycetota bacterium | reverse complement strand
CTCGAGGCCCGCGTCACCAGGCCGTACCCCTTCAAGTTGCAGGTGCTTCAGACCCCGCAGACCCTCCAGCGGAATCAGCTCCAGCGGTCCCGCCCGTCGATCCAGAGCCAACAGCCCAGGCGACAGATGACCTCCGGGAAAACTCATCGTCACTCGAGGCATCGCCCCCCACAGCGACAGGGCGCCCGAGACCGTCGTGCGGGTGCCATCCAGGTGCAACTGCAGCAAGGCTCTCAAGGGACGCAGAGCATCCAGGCCCGGGTCGCTGATCTCCGTCTTGCTCAGCCACAACTCCTCGAGTTGAGTCATCGCGGCCAGCTGCTTCAGCCCCAGATCTGTCACCAACGTCCCCTCGAGACTCAAGCGCTTCAACGATGTGAAACGACGCAGCATCGCCATGCCGATGTCCGAGAAGCTGGGGTCGAAGATGTTCAGCGACACCACCTGGCCCGCCTTGTCCCGGGTCACCCGGGCGATGCGAGGCAGAGCCTGTTCCATCCGGCCACCGGTGTCCTCCAGAGCCTGCACCAACGCGTCCAGGTCAACGCGGACTTCCGCAGGACTCAACGACCCAACCAGCCTCTGCCGGGCCGCAACACTCAGCCCCGTGTCGGTCACGTCCAGCACCTTCAACTGCTTCATCGTCAGCAGCTGGCCCAGGGCCCGGTCGTCGATCGATGTCTCGGCGAGGTACAGCGAGGTGAGTTTCCCGAGACCGACCAGGTGTTTGAGTCCCTCGGAGGTGACCGCCGTGCCGGTCAGGCCCAGCACCTCGATCGTCGTCCGCGTCGAAACCACCGCCAGCGACTTGTCGCCCACCGACGTCTCGTCCAGCCACAACTGCTTCAGGCCCGGCAGCCGGCGGAGATGCTCGACCGCGGCGTCGTCGATCGAGGTGCTCGAGAGGTTCAGGGACTCGAGACTGCGGGGCAGCAGGGCCAGGCCGGCAGCCGTGACCTGAGTCGCCTCCAGGGACAACTCCTTCAGAGACCGCATCCGGACCAGCGTCGGGGCGATGCCGTCGGATGTGGTGGCGGGCAGATCGAGAGACTCCAGGCCCGCCATCCGGTCCAGCTCGGCCAACTCGGCGTCACCCAGACGACACCCCGAGACGTCCAGTCTCCGCACCTCCCGCATCGATGCCACCGCCCGCAAGTCGGCCACGGTGGCGAATTCGTTCAGGGTCAACTCGCCGGGAATCCAGCCCCCGGCACGGAAGTCGATACTCAACTGAGGAAACCGCCGGATCAGCGGCACCACCTTCAGCAACGGAGCCTCGGTGGCACTCACGTCGATCTCGTGCAACCCGCCCGCATCGGCCAGCAACGCCAGCAGCTTCGTGTCCAACTCCACCCCCGCCGCCACATTCGCACGCTTGCGACCCTCACGAGTCACCACCTCGATCGCCTTCCCCGGAGGCGGAGCCACGGTGGCCGGCTTGGGAGAGACCTTGGGGACCGGGCGGACCCGGCGGACCGGGTCACGCGGCTTGGGATCGGAGGCTGCCGGTGGCGGGCCCGGCTCGTCCACCCCCGGCGGAGGACCTGGTTCGTCCACCCCCGGCGGAGGACCCGGCTCCGGACCGCCGCCAACTCCTGGGCCACCCGTGCCATCAAAACCGCCGCCGCCTGCAACCGGTGCCGTTTCGTCTCCGCAACCTGACACGCCGCTGACCGCACAGGCCATCACCAGCAACAGGATGCAACTCGAAGTGGGCCGCATTCGACACATGTCAAACCCCCTCGCATCGGAAACAGTCGCCCTGGCGACGAGAATCCCTCGCAACCCCAAGACCGATCAGCTTACCAAGGCTCCAGAGACCAGGATACCACCTGTACCCGCCCGAACCGACTCGTCCTCCACCGACACCAGACTCTCGTGTCCGGGACACAGAATCTGGCATACTAGCCTCATGCCAATCACCTCCCGCTGCCTACAGGCTGCCGTTCTGCTGCTGGTCTTCGCCTGCGGCAGGGTTCCGGTCCGGGCAGCCGACACGCCCGCCCAAACCCGGGCGACTCACTGGTCCTTCCAACGGCCCCAGTCTCCGACACCGCCGGACCCGAAACGGCTCGAGCTCAAGGATCGGGTCCGCTGCCCGATCGACCAGTTCGTCTTCAAACGTCTGCAGGACGCCGGGCTGAAACCCGCCGGTGAAGCCGACCCCCTGACACTGCTCCGGCGAGCACACTTCGACCTGCTGGGACTGCCTCCCTCGCCCCAGCAGGCCGCACAGTTCCTGGCCGATACCCGGCCCGGCGCCTGGAAGCGGCTGATCGACCGGCTGCTGACGTCGCGGCACTATGGCGAACGCTGGGGCCGACACTGGCTCGATGTCGCTCGCTACGCCGACAGTGGCGGATACGAAACCGACATCTACTACCGCAATGCGTGGCGGTATCGAGACTACGTCGTCAAGAGCTTCAACGACGACAAGCCCTTTGACATCTTCGTCCAGGAACAGATCGCCGGTGACGAGATCTGGCCCGACAACCTCGATCTCGACCCTCGTAAGGTCTATAAGGTCTCGGACCTCAAACGACGCCACCTCGAAGCCCGCATCGGCACCGGCTTCTACACGCTGGGACCCCAGGTCCACGAATCCGCACTCGACGCCCGGCGACTGCACTACGAGGCCACCATCGACTGGGTCGACAACACCGCCTCGGCCTTCATGGGACTCACGCTGGGCTGCGCCCGGTGTCACGAACACAAGTTCGACCCGTTCACCCAGGCCGACTATTTCGCA
>CAUZEQ010000461.1:0-2752 GCA_963578885.1 Planctomycetota bacterium | reverse complement strand
TGCTGGAACGTGCACATGTCCCCGACCTTGGGAGCGGACGATCGGAAGTCCAGCTTGTTGGTCAGACCGCCGACCTCCCACGACACCGACAGGTTCTTGATCGAATACGAGGGGCTTTCGTTGCCCATGTGATCGCGAGTCGTTCCGTCGGGATTCAACTGGATCGAGAACCTCGCACCCTTGGTGTTCGTCGCCACCAGTTCGCGGTTGGCCACCACCTGGAACAACGCCTTGGCCGAACCCTGCAGGTTGGCTCCCGGCGACTTCGCCGGCGGACCTGCCTTCTTCTTGGCACCCGGTGTTGCGGCGGCCGTCACAGCAGCACCACGGCGTTTCAGGGACAGTTGCAGCACCGAGGCACCCGTCGCATTCACCGCTTGCGGACGAGGCTGGCCCGGCTGAGCCACGGTCAGCTTCAAAGTCCGGCCCCGGAACCTGTACACGCCCAGCAAACTGCTGTTTGCCGACTGCACCCAGTCAAACGTCCTGGGCTGAGAGCTGAAGGTGATCTTGAATGTCGACCTCAGTGGCTGCTGTCCCGGCTTGACCTGCTGCAACATGCTGTTGTTCTGGAAGGTGAAGACCTGGTTGACCATCGTCGCCACCGGGTTGCCGTTGACGCTCGCGGAGGTCACCGTCCACTCGCCCTGGAACCTCGACTGGTCCTTCGAACCGTCATCGTTGGGGTCTTCGGCAGCAGCCAGGGCCTCCTCGGAATCCAGCTCCAGCGACACGCGGCCATCGGCAAACAGCATGTTGACGCCGGCTTGATGATTGCTGCCGATGTCCTGGCTGGCGTCGAACAGATCCGGAGCCGTCCAGGCCACCGCGTGCTCGTCGCCGGCATCGACGACCAGCGGCACAGCCGCCGCACCGCCCAGGGCCGTCAGAGCGGTGGCCGCCACCGGCTTGCCATCCTTGTAGGCCGACTTGCCCGAAGAAATCAGCCGGTAGGTGGTCTTGCCCTCTGCCAACTCACCACTGGGACAGGCATACACCGTGGGAATCGAGGCGATCAAGGCCTGGTTGGCCGGGCTGTCCCACGGCTCGTCGAGCTTGAATTTCGAGTACAACTCGGCCTCGCCCAGGTACGGCAGGATCGCCACCCGCCAACTCAACAACGGCTTGCCGTCGGATGAACTGATCGCCACACCAGGCAGCGCGTCCTTGGCAGTGCGGTGGCTGGCCATCGCCACGCCGATCTCTTTCAGGTTGTTGCGGCAGGCGGTGGCACGAGCCGCCTCGCGGGCCTGCTGGACCGCTGGCAGCAACAAGGCCGCTCCCTGCACCAGGCTGCTCTGGCCCGGAGGAGCCTTGATCGCCGCGCCGAAACCGAATTCGGGGCCCGCCTGTGTGACCTTCGAACCGTTCAGAGCCGCCTCAACCGGACCCAGCATCGCGGCGGCCAGAGGGCTTTGCTGCTTGAGTTGAGCGATCTGCTGCTTGCCCAGAACCACGGCATCCTCGAGAGCCGTCTTGGCCAACTGGGCTCCGGCCTCATCGGAGGTCAAACCCTGCAGCTTCATCGAACCGACTCCACCACTGAGACTCTCGATGCCAAAGCCCAGGCCCTTGAGCTTGCCGTTGAGACCCAACAGGGCCTGGATGGACGGATGCTGAGCCGCCGGGGAGTTCTTCAGGTCCGCGGGCAACGGAATCGTCAGCGGCTCGGGCAACGTCACCGCCACGACCAGGTCCTGGCCACCGTCGACAAATGCCAGGTCGGGGCGAGGCGTGTACGGGTCGCCGGTGGCGATCAACTGCTTGATGAACCGCTCGATGCTGAAGACCAGCGTCTTCTCGTCGGCCTGGTACACCAGCACACGAGGCACACCCGGTTGCTCGATCGGAACGACATACACCGTCTCCCCATCCAGCGTCGTCTTCTCGAGCTTGCCCTCGATCGCCGCCAGTTGCTCGGACGTCACCGCCGACTTCAGGTGAAGCACCGCCGCGGGTACGACTTTTTCCAGAGCCAGCTTCGCCATCGCCGCCTCGTCCACTTCGCCATTCGGCGACGAAGCCGCCAGCTTGGCCAGGTCCGAAATTCCGCTGATCCCCAACGTGACCTTCGACACCTCGTCGAATCCAAACACGGTCTCCTGCTTCAACTGGTCCAGTGCCTGCTTGAGACCGGGACCAATCGCCGGGTTCTTGAGTGCCTGCTGGGCCTCGGGAGCTTCCCACATCTTGCCCAGGTTGGCTGACGCCACGATCTGGGCGTCCGCCGGCAACCAGTGCGTGTCAAACTCCTCGTTCTCACTCGCGTCAGCCGCCGTCGATGCACCACCGGTCGAACCGGCAGCCGCATCAGCTGTCTTGGCATCCGGTGCAGCGGCAGGAGCGCCAGCGGGCATGCCAGCCGGCATACCAGCGGGCATTCCATCAGGCATGCCACCCCCACCGGCGTTGTTCTGGCCGGCCCCTTCGGCCACCACCGCTTCGGATCCACCGATCCAACCCATCGACTTGGCACCGAAGAATCCTCCGACACCCAGCAGCCCGACACCGAGCACCGAGCCGAGGATGATCCAGACCAGCTTGCCCGACGACTTCTTCGCCGCGGGCGGGGCCTTTGCGGCCGTAGCCGGTCTTTGGTTCAGGTCCCCGAAGTCGTCCCCTTCATCGAACTCGTCAAACTCGTCGATTTCGCTGAAGTCCTCGAGCACCTCGAATTCATCTTCCTCGGGAAGCTCGATCACGAACGGCTGGCTGCACTTCGGGCAGGGCACTCGTCGTCCGACCGCATCGC
>CAUZEQ010000460.1:0-2759 GCA_963578885.1 Planctomycetota bacterium | reverse complement strand
TCTTGCCGGTGCCGCTGCCGCCGAAGACCGCGACCACCAGCGGCGCTTCGAGTCTCAGTCGCAGCGAGTCGATCCGGTCCAGCAGGCGGCGGATCAGGGCCTGGGCGTCGCGGGCCGGCTGCCA
Source organism: Planctomycetota bacterium (assembly GCA_963578885.1). Classification (GTDB taxonomy): domain Bacteria; phylum Planctomycetota; class Planctomycetia; order Planctomycetales; family Planctomycetaceae; genus UBA8437. The sequence goes on along the minus strand of CAUZEQ010000460.1, from coordinate 2,635 downwards.
CGGTACCGAGTGCTCGGCCCACGAGTCGAGCCGTTCGACCAGCTCGTCGATGCGGGCCAGGACCTTCAGCCGTGCGAGTTCACCGTCGCTCATGGTGTTTCGGTTGGGGTTGAGGTCGAAGGAGGTGCCGGGAGCGGGGCGAGTTCCTCGAGCATGGCAGCCAGCGAGCCTACAGTCGACTCGGCACCCTGAAATGCCTCGCAACGGGGAGTCGCGGCGGCAAATTCGAGTTCCCGGGCGAGGTCGCCCAGGAGGAGTTGTTCGAGTTGTCCGGCGAGCCAGCCGGCTCGGCGGACCGCGAAGCGATCCTGCAGGTTGCGGAACCGCGACTCGATGTAGCCGGCCCCGGTGGCCGTCGATTGGCTGATCGCCGATTCGCCCAGCGTGGCCGCGACGGTGCCGCCGGCGACATCTCCGGCAACGTGCAACGCCGATTGCATCGCAGCACCGGTGACCGCCGGAGCAACCACCTCGCCCAGCGGCCCGAACCCCACGACGAACAGTGCCACGCTGGTCACCGGCCGTGCGACCGCGGCCAGCTTGTCGATGTGCTTCAGCAGCCGAAACGACCGAGGACTCTCGCTGCGGAACTCCTCGAGTGCCAGGGCCACCGTCTGGGCCAGTTCGTCGTTCAGTTCACACTCGGCGTGTGCGGTACGGAGCTGTTCGAGGACCGCCTGGCGGGATGCCCCTTCGAGCAGAGGACCCAGGCGGGGCCCCAGCTGATCGCCTCCGGCGTCACGGCACCAGGCCAGCCGACGGTAGACCTGTTCGAGAGAGCCCAGCATCGAGGACCACTCGATCTCGCGGTATTCGGCCAAAAGATCCTGTGGTGTGTCGGTCGCGGCACCGGCCAGCCTGCGAAACGGCCAGGCCAGCCCGTTTCCGATGGAGTTATAAAAGGAATGCACTCCCGCCGACCAACCGCTTCGCTGGTCACGCCACCAGCTGCGGACCGAGTTGATCAGTGGTCGAGCCGGGACGCTGGGCCAATCGTCGATCGACGCCAGGTGTTCGGCGGAAAGCAACTGGGCCGCCGAATGGAAGTCGCCGCTGCGGCCGCGGACCGTTTCCAGCCAGGCCCCGACACCGGATTCCTGGGCGAGCAGCTGGCCGAGTGACCCTCGCAGCGAGCGGAACTTGATCTTCTCGAACCTCAGGCTCGATAGGTCCCGCTGCAGATCTCGAGGCTCTGCGGGGTCGGAGACCAGTCGTGCGTGGAACTCGAGCTGTCCGGATTCGGCGGCGGATCGATCCCAGGGGGCCAGGTAGACGAACTCGGGGCGGGTCCCGGTTTCGCTGACGAAGGTCTCGAGCCAGGCCGGCCAGTACTCCTCGTCGTCGGGGAACTGGCACTGGTTGAACACGACAATGGTGGCCAGGTCCTCGGCAGCGGCTCGTCGGAAGAACTGCTTGACGGCCGCGTCGTTGTACTTCTGCTGAGTCAGCACGGCGATCAGGACGTCGGCGGATCGCCTGAGCCATTCGGCTCGTTCCCAGTTCACCTCCGCATCGCTGTCGATGTCGGGCGAATCGAGAACCAGCAGGTTGCCGGGCAGAGACGGACAGGTCCGCCAGAACAGGCGGTGTTCGGGGAGATCTTCGAGCGTCTGTTCGGGCTGTGACCAGGGGATGATGGTGAACCCGTCGAACATCGCCTGCAGCCGCTTGGGGTCGAAGCTCTCGGGGACCAGGCACAGAGGGTGACGGGTTCCGGAGGCCAGTGGGCTGGTGGCACTGAGCGGCTCGCCGGCGACGTGGTTGAACACCACGCTCTTGCCCGTGTTGGTGCCTCCCACGACCGCGACGATCAGCGGTGTGTCGGTTTCGAGTTGAGGCAGCAGCTTGCGGACGAGCAGTTCGTGCCACTCCTCGCCGACGGGGCTTGGCAGGCCGAGACCCTCGAGTTGTTCGCCGAGCGCCTCGATGTGGTTTCGCAATTGCTCGAGCGAGTCGGCGCAATCGGCCAGCGAATTGGGCATTCGGGTCGGCCCGGAGCGGGGCGTGGGACGGGACGCCGCGATTATAACAAAGAGCCACCGCATCCAGTCAGGGGATAGCCGAGCGGCCACTTGCTCGGTCAGCTCGGCATCCTCTACAGTGCCCCCCGGGCCGGGCGATTAGCTCAGATGGCTAGAGCGCCACGTTTACACCGTGGATGTCGGGGGTTCGAGTCCCTCATCGCCCACTCGGTTTGAACGAGATCTCATCGGAGTTCACGTGTTCCAGCGCTCGAGGAAATCGCCGGGAGACAACTCGACATCTCGGAGGGTTTTCCGGAGCGTTCCGATTTTCAGCGACTGGTGGCCATGCACGGGCACGCTTGTCGATGACGACCCGCGACGGAGCACGCGGTGGCTGCCTCGAATCCGGACCACTTCGAAACCCTGCCGCTCAAGGAATCGAATCATCGCCCGCCCGTCGGGACGCGGCAGCCTAGCCACCGGCCAACTCGTTGAAATCGAGGTTGATCTCTTTCAGCGCAGCCACGCGGATTCTGTCGAGGGTGGCATCGAGGCCAAAGGCGTCGATGTAGGCCCGGATCGCTTCCTTCATGTCTTCGATCGCGGACTCTTCGGTTTCACCCTCACCGTAGGCTGGAATGTCAGGCACGCATGCCGTGAATCCTCCCAGT
>CAUZEQ010000459.1:0-2770 GCA_963578885.1 Planctomycetota bacterium | reverse complement strand
GACCAGCGCAGACAGTTCTCTCGGGAAGCTGCTGTTGACCCGAAACTGGCCCACGTCGATCAGGCTCTGCATGACGGTCGCGTGGAACTGCGACAACGAGACCGGAAATGCTCCGGGTTCCCCGCCGTTGGGGGCAGCCTTGCCGACCACCTGCCCCATCCTCAGATCACCTCCGGCAAACGCCAGTGTGCACAGCCGAGGCCAGTGGTCGCGGCCGCCATTCTTGTTGACTCTCGGCGTGCGTCCAAAATCTCCCGAGAGGATCAGCAGGATCTTCTTTGAGAGTCCCCGCTGGTCCACGTCTTCGAGGAACGCGGAGACCGCCTGGTCGGCGGTCCGTCCGAGCATTTCCATGCCGGTCACCATGCCCGGGTTGTTCTTGTCGGCATGCATGTCCCACCCCGGGCTGTGGACGGTCACGAACCGACACCCGGCCTGGCACAATCTCCGGGCCATCAGCATCTGCTTGCCCAGCGGGGACGGCTTGAACTTCTTGAAGCCCACCGGGATATGACTGGTGTCGTATCGCCGCAGCAGCGCGGGGTCCTCCCGGGAAATGTCCAGGGCCGTGGCTGCGCTGCCCAGCAGCAGATCGACCGCCTGGTCATTGAACTTCGACGAGCCACCGACCGAGGCGATCATCTCGTGCCGGCGTTTCCACTGGTCCAGCGACGCCAGCAACAGCCGGCGGTCGGCAAACCGGTCCTGGGGAATGTGCAACGACATGTTCTCCAGGATCGCACTCCTGTTGCCCGGCTCGAACGGTGAATAGGGCGAGCCGAGTGCGCCGGCCCACGAGCCTCGTCGGACACGAGTCAACTCCTGCCGATACTGCGGGTCGGTCTCGGGAGTGGTCAGCAGGCTGTAGATCGGCATGCCGGTCCGCGGGCTGTTGGTGCCGGCCAACTTGGCATAGAGCGATCCCATGCTGAACCCGGTCTTGCGTTCACCGGTCGGGTCGCTGCCCCCGGTGAGGACCATGACATGAGCCTTGACGTGATCGGTGTTGCGATGGTGAAACGACCGCACGACCGACATCCGCTCGGCATGACGGGCCAGCCGCGGAAAGGTGCCGCCAAAGGTGACTCCCGGAATCGTCGTCACCACTTCGCCCGTCTGGCTGCGGGTCTCCGCGGCGGCACCCATCATCGGGTCAAACGTCTCGATGTGGCTGGCTCCTCCCGAGAAATAGAGGAACACGATCGAGATGTCCTTGACGAAGGGAGTCTCAACCGCTTGGGCCGCCTCGAGCCTCAGCATGTCGGCCAACGAAAACCCGCCGATCGTGCAGGTGCCGGCCTGTACGAACGCCCGGCGAGTCATCCCCTGCCGAGGAGTCGAGTTGTTGTCCGAAAAAACAGTCAGCATGGGTCCTGGTCCGAACCGAAGCAGATTCCGGTGCCGCAAGGGCGATTGTACTCCCATTCAACCCGCTGCACGAATCCCAGTTCCCACCACAGGACAGAATCCGCGTAGCCCGTCCACGACCGCGACGACAACATCACGGCCGGGAGGGACACTTCCCAGTAGATCCCCGTGCGGTCTCTGGCGTAACATACGGTTGAGTCCCGAATCGGACGCGGCCTGCCCAACAGGCCCGAGCAGATGCACCACTCACCACCAACACCATCGCACCCCCTGGTCTCGCGACGCAGTGCCGTCCAAGCGGGGACGCTCGGTCTGCTGGGTCTGGGGATCGACGAGGTCGAAGGCCTCAAGGCGGCACCCTCCACCTCGCAGCCCTCGTCCGGATTCCGCCGCTGCATCTACATCTTTCTCTCGGGCGGACTGGCCCAGCAGGACAGTTTCGACCTGAAGCCGGATGCCCCGGTTATGATCCGCGGCGAATTCCACCCTATCGCCACTCGAACTTCCGGCGTCACAATCTGCGAGCACCTGCCCGGCCTCGCCCAGCGCAGCCACCTGTGGTCGACCTGCCGATCGATGACCCACTCGACCAACGGCCACACGCTCGGGCACTACTTCATGCTCACCGGCCGCTCGGTCAAGAATCTCGGCTTTAAAGGCGACCGGCAACCACGCTCCGGCGACTACCCCTCGATCCTCTCGACCGCCGGCTATGCGGTGAAGAATCACCCCAGGGTGCCACGCGAAAACACACTGCTGCCGACGGCCGCCGTGGTTCCCGAGACCCTGATTCACTGGTCCGGCGGCACGATCCCCGGACAATTCGGCGGCCAGATGAGCTACCGCCACGACCCGTGGTTCATCGAAGCGTCCCCGTACCACAACATCCAGCGTGGGGCGTACCCCGAGTACAACTTCCCGAACCTCGGCCTGCCGTTCCGGGAAGAGGATCGCGTCTTCCGGGCACCCAACCTGACTCTGCCTCACAGCCTGACCTCGTCACGCTTCACCCGGCGACTCGATGTGCTCCGCAGTATCGAACGCCAGCAAAGCCACCTCGACGAGGCCGCCTCGGCCCGCAGCTTCGGACGGCTGCGCGACGGAGCGATTTCGCTGCTGAACGACCCCAAGGTGCGACACGCCTTTGATGTCACCAACGAGAAGGACACCGAGCAGATCCGCTACGGCCGCAACAGCTACGGCTGGTCGCTGCTGATGGCCCGTCGCCTGATCGAGGCGGGTGTGCCGCTGGTGCAGGTCAACCTCGGCAACAACGAGACCTGGGACACCCACGGCGACGCCTTCCCGCGGTTCAAGCAGAAGCTGTTTCCGCCGACGGACCGGGGCCTCTCGGCTCTGCTCGATGACCTGCACGATCGAGGCCTGCTCGAATCGACCCTGA
>CAUZEQ010000458.1:0-2778 GCA_963578885.1 Planctomycetota bacterium | reverse complement strand
TCGCGGACGTAGAGTTTCAGGTCGGTCGCGACCTGGTCGTTGCGGCTGCGGGCGGTGTGCAGCTTGCGACCGACGTCTCCCAGCCGCTGGATCAGTGCCGACTCGATGTGCATGTGCACGTCTTCCAACTCGGCGCTGAAAGGGAAGTTCCCGGAAGAGATCTCTGCGAGGATCGTGTCGAGTTCGGCAACGATCGCGTCGCGTTCCTGGTCGTCCAGCAGTCCGACCTCGGCCAGCATCCGCGCATGCGCCTGCGAACCGCGGACGTCGACCGCGGCCAGGCGATGGTCAAAGCTGATCGATTCGGTGAACGCCTCGACGCGAGGATCGGTCTCGCCGCTGAAACGTCCGCCCCAGGGTTTGTCAGCCACCGGCTGATTGCTCCTTGCTCCATTCGGTTCTCGAGCACTCCACGTATTGCTCGAGCCAACCTTCCACTCTAGACGCCGTTCGAGGGGAGGGTCAACCAGCGGTGTTTGGCGGGCGAGGGATCTGTAAGATCGGAGGTCACCGGGGTGAGGTTGACGTGTTTCGGAGAGCGGGGAAAAGGAGGGAAGAGGAGATGGCGGGGGAGCGACCGGCAGTCGTGCTGCTCAGCGGTGGTCTCGATTCGGCGACCGTGCTGGCGATGGTCCGCGACGAAGGTTTCTGGCCGTTTGCCCTGTCGTTCGACTATGGCCAGCGGCACCGCTTCGAACTCGAGGCGGCTCGGGCGGTGGCCGTTGCGGGTGGTGTCCGGCGGCATGTCGTGGTGCCGCTGGACCTGCGGGCCTTCGGAGGATCGGCACTGACCGATGACATCGACGTGCCGAAGGACCGCAGCGAGGAGGAGATGAAATCGGGGATTCCGGTGACGTATGTGCCGGCCCGCAACACGATCTTCCTGGCCATGGCCCTGGGCTGGGCCGAAACACTGGGGGCGACCGACCTGTTCGTCGGGGTGAACGCCGTCGACTACAGCGGGTACCCCGATTGTCGTCCCGAGTTCATCGCGGCATTCAGCGATTTGGCCAACCTGGCGACGCAGGTCGGAGTCGAGGGGCGGGGGCGGTTCGAGGTGCACGCGCCGCTGATCGCGATGACCAAGGCCGAGATCATCTCGACGGGGCTGGCCCTGGGCGTTGACTACGGGCTGACCCACAGTTGTTACGATCCTGATGAACGGGGTCGCTCGTGCGGGCGGTGCGATTCGTGCCGGTTGCGGCTGAAGGGGTTCACCGAGGCGGGGGTCGAGGACCCGGCGACGTACCAGTAGAAGTGGATGGAGGCGACCGGGATGTGGATTTCCGAGGTCTTCGGGTCGATCCAGGGTGAGGGGTTGTTCGCCGGGACTCCTTCGGCGTTCATCCGGACCTGCGGCTGCAACTTGAGATGCTGGTTCTGCGACACGCCCGAAACCAGTTGGCGACCTCGCGGGACGCACCGCGAATGGGAGTCGTTGGTCGAGGAGGTCGAGGGTCTCGAGTGTCCTCACGTGGTGGTGACCGGCGGCGAGCCGATGCTGCAACCCGGCGTGGTGCCCCTGACCCGGGCGTTGAGCGAGCGGGGGTACGTGGTGACGATCGAGACGGCCGGGACGGTCGATGCCGAGGTGACCGCCGACCTGATGTCGATCAGTCCCAAGCTGGGCAATTCGACTCCGGTCGACGACCCGGTGTGGGCATCTCGCCACGAGGAGACTCGGGATGCACCCGGCGTGATCCGGCGGTGGCTGGAGGCTTTCGACTACCAGTTGAAGTTCGTCGTCGATCGGCCTGACGATGTGCTGGAGATCGATCGGTACATCGAGCGGTTCGCCGGGGTGGAGGCCGGGCGAATCTGGCTGATGCCGCAGGCGGTGACCGGCGCGCAGATTGCCGAGCGGGCGAACTGGATCCGCGAGGCGGCCGAGTCGCGGGGGTGGCGGGTGTCGCCACGGTTGCACATCGAGCTGTGGGGCAACCGGCCGGGAACGTAACGGGCAAGAAAAAGGGGTCGGGCCCACTCGTGGCAGGTCCGACTCCGAGTGTTGACTGCTCCCGGCCTATGCGAACTCGGGCCGACGTTGCCGGAGTTGTCCCTGGAGGCGGGCGACGATGCTGGAGTGCATCTGGCTGACACGAGATTCGGAGAGTCCCAGCGTGGCCCCGATTTCCTTCATCGTCTGCTCTTCGTAGTAATAGAGGATCATGATCAGTCGCTCGTTGCGGTTGAGTCCCCGCGTGACGAGCTTCATCAGGTCCTCCTGCTGGATGTCCTTGGTCGGGTCCTCGCCTTTGCCGTCCTCGAGAATGTCGACCTCGCGGACGTCCTTGTAGCTGTCGGTTTCGTACCACTTCTTGTTGAGACTGACGGTGAGGACCGGGCTCGCTTCGTTCTTCAGCTTGGTGAAGTCAGTCGGGTCGAGCTGCATTTCCTTGGCGATTTCCTTGTCGGTCGGTGGTCGTCCGGTCTTGGCCCGCGCACGTTTGCGAGCCGCTTCCAGCTTGCTGGCCTTGCTGCGGACCAGCCGTGGAACCCAGTCCATCATGCGGAGCTCATCGAGCATTGCGCCGCGGATCCGCGGTACGCAATAGGTCTCGAACTTGACGCCGCGGCTGAGGTCGAACGCCTCGATGGCGTCCATCAGCCCGAACACGCCGGCCGAGATGAGGTCATTGAGATCAACACCCTCGGGCAGCTTGGCCCAGACCCGCTCGGCGTTGTACTTGACCAACTGGTGGTACTGTTTGATGAGCCGATTGCGGAGTTGCTGGTCGCTCTGGTCTTGCTTGAAGTCGATCCAGAGTTGCTGGATCT
>CAUZEQ010000457.1:0-2781 GCA_963578885.1 Planctomycetota bacterium | reverse complement strand
CAGCCAGCCTCGCCACCCGGACCGCCTCGGTCGAAGCGACCGCAGCAAGCGCCAGGCCCGAGGTGAAACTCTACGCCGGCACACAACGCAGCCCGACGTCACAGCGGATGCTGCAGTTCATCAAGCGGCACGGAGTCGACCACGTCTGCGGGTACCCGCCCAGTCCTCCCTATCCGCAACGCGGCTACTGGACGGTCGAGGAACTCGAGAAGACACGCGAGGCGTGCGAGGCCCAGGACATCACGCTCGACATGGTTGCACTCCCGTTTCTCTCATCCAGCCACATCGACCGTGAGAAACGCGGAGCGATCATGCTGGGCAAAAGCCCCGAGCGAGACCGGGACATCGATGACATTCACAAGATGACCGAGAACTGTGCCAAGGCGGGGATCCCCGCCTGGAAGTACAACATGAGCCTGCTGGGGGTGCTGAGGACCGAGCGGACTGCCGGGCGGGGAGGATCGAGCTACAGCACCTGGAAGTTGAAGCTGGCCGAGGCCGACCCCGAGTTGACTCGAGCGGGACGCGTGACCGAGGACATGGCTCTTGAACGGATGCAGTATTTCGTCGAGCGAGTGATCCCGGTTTGCCAGGAACACAAGATCCGTGCCGCCTGCCACCTGCACGACCCGGGCACTCCACCAGGCGGGTTCCAGGGCATCGATCGCTTGCTGGGCAACTTCGAAGGGATCAAGAAGTTCATCGCGCTCTCGGAGAGTCCCTACCACGGCCTGAATCTCTGCCTCGGCTCGATGATGGAGAACCTCGAGAATCCCAACGAGGAGATTCACGAGGTGATCCGTTACTTCGGCAACAAGCAGCGGATCTTCAACATCCACTTCCGCAACATGATCGGCAGTCGCGGCGACTTCCAGGAGGTCTACCTCGACAACGGCGACATCGACATGCTGCAGGTGATGCGGACCCTGGTCGAGGTGGGTTACCCCTACATGGTGATGCCCGACCACGTACCTCGTCACTCCGACGACCCCGGTGGCCTGCAGGCGTTTGCCCATTCCTACGGATACATCGAAGCCCTGATCAGCGCGGTCAAGACGTCCGGCTGAGGGCGACGGTCAGACGCCTTTTCATGATCCTCTCACGTGACTGGGACAGGCACCTCTACCCCGCCTCCGGCGGGGCTTCGGAGCCAGTCCCCGGACTTACTCTCATGACACGCTTCCCGCAGCTCCTGTTCTTGCTGCTGGCAATCGCCGGCACCAGCCTGGCGGCCGATCCCGTAGCGGCCCCAAAACCGACCCTGGTCTCGGTCACCCGGATCTGGGACAAGGCGCCGCACTGTGCCTTCACCGACCTGTTGCGCTGGAAGAACCGCTGGCTGTGCTGCTTCCGAGAAGCCCAGGGCCACGGCGGCGACAACGGCATCGTCCGAGTGATTGCCTCTGCAAAGGGCACCACCTGGAAGTCCCTGGCCACGCTCAGGCAACCCGGCATCGATCTCCGAGACCCCAAGCTCTCGATTCACCCCGACGGCCGGCTGATGCTGCTGATGGGCGGCATCGTGAATCTCAAGGCCAAGTACCACACCCGCTCACCCCGCGTCGCCTTCTCACACGACGCCCACACCTGGTCACGCCCGGCGACCGTACTGGCCGAGGACCACTGGCTATGGCGAGTGACCTGGCACAAGGGGACCGGCTGGACCGTTTCGAAGCTCAACGAGGGCCGTAAGCCGCGTCGCGGCTTCCTTTATAAAACCCGCGACGGGTTGAAGTACGAGTACGTCACGGAGATGGAGACCGAGGGGATCAGCGAAACCACTCTGAGATTCCTGCCCGACGAGACGATGGTGGCACTGATTCGGCCCCGCTGGATCGGAATCAGCAAGCCGCCGTATCGCTCGTGGACCTACACCGACATCGGCCAGGGGATCGGGGGCCCGAACTTCATCCTGGCACCCGACGGCAAGATGTGGGCCGCCGGACGAAAGTATGGCAAGGCAGCCAGGACGTCGCTGGCGACAATGACCGGGACGTCGTTTCGACATGTGCTCGAATTGCCCAGCGGCGGAGACACGAGCTACCCCGGCATGGTGATCCACGACGGGTTGCTGTGGATGAGCTACTACTCGTCGCACGAGGGCGGGAAGACGAGTGTGTATCTGGCTAAGATCAGGTTGTAGAGGGGGGTGGGGTCGGCGGGGGCTGGGGGGAGGGGACAGGCACCTCTGGCCGCTGACGCGGCCAGGCGAGCCAGTCCCTGGGCGGCTGCGAGCCAGTGCCTGGGTGGCTGCGAGCCAGTGTCTGGGTGGCTGCGGAACAGTGCTGGGGTCTACTGGTTGGCGAAGCCCCAGTTGGTTGGCTGGTAGCTGATGGCCAACTCGGGCGTAACGAACCGTCGCCCCGACTCGGCCACGCTGTGCATCACTCGGTCGAGCACCCCGGTTGTCACCAGGGTCCTCTCGACCGGATACGACGGCCGTCCGGTCTGGAACATCTCCTCGACCGCCCGCAACAGGTGCTCGAAGTGCCCGAAGGGCTTGTCCTCTTCGAGCTTGAACCAGACGGCGACCGGTTCCTTACGCCCCTTCAGCTTGGCGGCGAAGCAGAACTGGTTGTTGAACCCGTTGGCCATGATCACCGAGGACTTCAGGCCGTCGCGGTGTTCGATCAGGTACCCGGTCGCTTTCTGCTTCACGGCCGGTCCGATCGGGTTCTTGGACCGCAGTTTCTCGGGCAGCGACCCCAGTGCCGCCTCGAGCAGCTCCTGGCTCCAGCGTCCCGCGTCGCGGGCCTTGACCAGGGCGTCACCCGAGACCGC
>CAUZEQ010000456.1:0-2801 GCA_963578885.1 Planctomycetota bacterium | reverse complement strand
GAGCGAGATGACCAGGGGCCAGCGGCGAAGGAAGACGAGTCCGCGGAGGCTCCAGAGTGTATCGAGGATGGCGTAGCCCAGGCCCAGGCCCAGGATCGCGTTCAGCAGCAGGCGATTGTCGTCGCGGAGCACATTGACAAGTACGAAGCCGAAGACGAGCCCGAACCAGCGGATTCGCAGAGTGATCGTCTCGGCCGCCAGCTCGAAGGCATGGCGATCCCTTGGCGTTCGCGGATCTGTTGGCGAAGAGGTCGACACGGTGAGGCTCCTGGGGGGTTTCAGTATAGAGATCACTGTCGGGTCGGCGGAATGCTCGCGGCGTGTGCACAGAGTCGTCTTGATCGAGGCGAGTGCGACCGATATGTTGTCGCGGCCCAAACGGGGTGGCGGACGCTGTTGCGGGTCGGGGACGAGTGCGATGGTGAGGTTGGTGGTAGCCGTTCGAGTGGTCGCAGCGGCGGGCGATCCCGCCGAAGCCACCGACCTGCTGGTTGCCGACGGCCTGCTGCCGCTGCTGGAGAGCATCGACACGCTGTCCGATCTCGGGATCGCCTTCTCGGCGGGAGTCCCCTTCTGGGAACAGCTCAAGAAGCGGCACCCGACCACGGCTTCCGCGCTGAGTTCGCTGATCGAAGCCGGGCGGATCGAACCTCTGGGTGGCCCGGCCTTCGACGTGGTGCTGGCCGGAGTACCCCGCCGCGACCGGATCGGACAGGTGGCTGCTCAGCGGGATTGGAGCGAAGAGTGCCTGGGGGTCAGGCCGACCTGTGGCTGGGTGCCTCACCAGGTCTGGGAACCGACGATGGCCGACGACCTGGTCGAAGCGGGGCTCGAATCGACCATCCTGCTGCCCGACCCCAGCGTGACCACTCGATCACCACACTCGATCCGCTCGGGGTGGTTCCACACCGAGTCCGATGGCCGACTGCTGGGCGTGTTGCCCGCCGACGAGACTCTGGCGGGCCTGCTCGCCCGGGGCGATGTCGATGATCTGCCGGGTCGACTCGAGGAGTCTCTCCACGAGCTGGGTGAGGGCCCGGTGGTATTGGCGATGAAATGGAGCGAGCAGTCCGCCGGTGGCCGGTCGTTGGCCCGGTTGCTGAAGTGGCTTGCGGCGGGCACAGACTGGGACCTGGTCACACCGAGTGAGGCTCTGCGGCAAACCGCATCTCGTGGCCGCTACAGTCTTCCGGCGGTCGGCAAGCCGGGCGGCAGCTGGCGATTGGAGCGGGACCGCGATCCGGTGGCCTCGAAGCTCCACGCCCGACTGCTTGGCGTCAGCCGGCGGATCGACACGCTGGTGGCCGACCGCCAGCCGCCCGAGCACCTGGTCACCTCGGCCCGGTGGGGTCTGTACAAAGCCCAGGGAGCCGCCGCATCGAGCCGGGGAGGCGTACCCGGCCCCGAAGCCCTGGGCGAGGCACGCAGATTGATGCTCGAGGCCGAACGGCTCGCCGATCGGATCGAAATCGGGCTGGGGGACACTCAGGCGGGTTGGGTCGAGGTGACAGCCGAGGACTTCAGTCTCGAGGGACGCAGCGAGGTGCGGCTGCAGAGCGAACGACTGACGGCGTGGGTCGATCCGGCAGACGGACGCGGATTCCACGAACTGGACCTCCGAGATATCGGCCTGTCGTTGCCGTTGCTGAGCAGCCCGACTTGTGCCGGAACGCACGGTGGACCTCACGCCTGGTTGCTCGAACCGGGTACATCGCGTGAGAACTACCTCGACGGCAGCGGACGGTTGCTCTCGATGGGGCCCCAAGGTGGACAGGTGACGCTGCAACGACCGAATGGTTCGGCGTGGTTGAGCTGGGAGTCGGACGAAGGAACACTGGGGCCTCGGATCGACTGGCGGATCGGGATGGAAGCCGGCGACGGGGGTCGGTTGTTGCTGGAAGGCCGCGTCGCGGGGCTGGAACCCGGGGCGTTACGGCACCTGGCCGTCGAATTGCCGCTGGGGACCGGTGCGTGTGACGGCTGCTTCGGCTACGACCGCGAGGGCCAGAGAATCGAGCTGGATTCTCTGGAGGTCCTCTCGGAGCGCGACTGGCTGGGATTGATCGAAGAGCAGACCGGTGTCGACTGGTCGCTGGGCTGGTCTCCCCGGTCCGAGGCGTGGCGGGTGCGGGGTGCGACGACGCAACTGGTGGTGCCTCACTGGACGTTCGAGGCCGACGAGGCGGGGCGGTGGGAGTTCCGGGTCGAGTTGACCATCGACACATCCGCGGCGCAGGCCCGCAAGCTGGGGCGGCAGGCACGCCGGGCGGCCTAGCCCGCCTGCGGCGGGTTGAAAAACCTCAGCAGTGATCATGCCCTGTGAAATGATGTCATTCCGATGGCGTCGAAACCGGAAAACCGCGAAGCGGTTCCATCCCAAAGCCCAGTGTTGCTCGCCGCCAGGCGGGCTACGCTGGGTTTGCTACGCCCCCACACGTTTGTGAACCCCAACGGGGTTCCACATCACGACGCCTCGACGTGTGAAACCCCTTCGGGGTATGTGTTTGGCGGCGGTGCGAGAGACCCAGCGTGGCGCCCGCCTGACGGCGTGCTGACACTGGGCTGTGGGATGGAACCCCTTCGGGGTTTTGTTTTGGTGGGGATTGGGGGATACCCAGCGCGGCGCCCTCGGATCCGGCCCGGCAATCGGTGAACCAGCACCAGCGGCCCGGTACCCAATAACCGCGAAGCGGTTCCATCCCAAAGCCCAGTGTTGCTCGCCGCCAGGCGGGCTACGCTGGGTTTGCTACGCCCCCACACGTTTGTGAACCCCAACGGGGCAGGCCTTTCAACATGGCTCC
>CAUZEQ010000455.1:0-2807 GCA_963578885.1 Planctomycetota bacterium | reverse complement strand
CGCCAACCGGTGCGGGTCAATCCGCCGCCGGAGCAGCCCAGTGAGCGTGAGGAGATTTTCGAGCGGCTCGAGGCAGTCGCTCACGAGGACGACGATGAGCACGATCTGCCCGATCTCGATCTGCTCGAGGAAGCCGAGGAAGTGCCCTACGCGCTGTTGACCAGGAAGGCCCAGGTCGCCGCCATCACACTCGAACAGTCATTCCGGGAATTCGGACTCTGCGTACGGGTGGTGGCGATCGACACCGGGCCGGTGATCACCCAGTTTGAACTTGAACTCGAAGCCGGCCTGAGACTCTCGAAGGTCAGCCGCCTGGCCGACGACCTGGCCATCGCCTTGCGGGTTCCCACGGTCCGCGTCGTGGCCCCGATCCCCGGCAAGAACACCGTGGGGATCGAGGTGCCCAACGAGCAACGGGTGATGGTGCGGCTGCGAGAGCTGATCGAGACGAGTCCGCGGGAGGCAAAGGACAAGCGACTGCCGGTCTTCCTGGGCAAGGATGTCAGCGGCCGCCCGCTGGTCATCGACCTCGCCCAGATGCCTCACCTGCTGATCGCCGGGCGGACCGGGACGGGCAAGAGCGTCTGTTTGAACTCGCTGATCCTCTCGCTGCTGATGACTCGTCGGCCCGACGAAGTGCGGATGCTGATGATCGACCCCAAGATGGTCGAACTGAGTCCCTACCGCCGGATTCCTCACCTGATGCATCCAGTGATTACGGACATGAAGAAGGCCGAGGCGGTGCTGGCCTGGGCGGTCGACAAGATGGAGGATCGTTACGACCTGTTGGCCCGCTGTGGGGTCCGGCACCTGGACAGCTTCAACGCTCTGTGCCGCAGCGACGTGCTCGATCGGTTGGGGCTCGAGGAGGACGACTTCGAGGCCGAGGAGATTCCCGAGCGGATGCCCTACATCGTGATTGTCGCCGACGAGATCGCCGACATGATGATGTCGGCCGGCAAGGATGTCGAGCGGCACATTATCCGCCTGGCCCAGAAGTCTCGAGCCGTGGGCATCCACCTGGTACTGGCAACACAGAAACCGACCGTCGACGTGATCACCGGCCTGATCAAGTCGAACCTGCCGGCACGCGTCTCGTTCCAGGTCGCCAGCCGGACCGACAGCCGGGTGGTGCTGGACGAAATCGGTGCCGACAAGCTGCTGGGGCACGGCGACATGCTGTACCTGACACCGGGCACCAGCCACCTGGTTCGGGCCCAGGGCACGTTTGTCAGCGACGAGGAGGTCAATGCGGTGATCGATTTCTTCAGCGAGGTCGAGCCGCGGTATTCCGATGAACTGACCCGGATCAGCTCGGCTGGCGGAGCCGCTGCAGCGGGCCTCGAGAGTCTCAAGGACCGGGACGAACTGTACGAACAGGCGATCGAGGTGGTGATCCGCGAGGGTCGTGGCAGCGTGTCATTGCTGCAGCGCTGCTTGGGAATCGGATACGGCCGGGCAGCTCGCTTGATCGATTTCATGGCCGAGGACGGGGTGGTGGGCGATTACAACGGCTCGCAGGCCCGCGAAGTGATGTACACCTCAGAGGAGTGGGAGGCATTCCAGGGAGGTGAGGAATCACTGTACGAGAGTACGCAGGGGGTCGGTTCGGGCGGGGTTTGACGGTTTCTGGCCGCTGACCTATCATGACGCGTCATGGCATTCGCCTCAGGCTATCGCTCGCCTGGGGCGTCTTCGTTGTTTCCGAGTGCACGGTGCGTCCCGATGCCGCGGATCGAGATCTACGACACGACGCTGCGGGACGGCAGCCAGGGTGAGGGGGTCAACTTCTCGCTCCTGGACAAGCTGCAAATCACCTCGCGGCTGGACTCGCTCGGCTTCGACTACGTCGAGGGAGGATATCCTCTGTCGAACCCCAAGGACGCGGAGTACTTCCACGCGGTCCGTGATCTCGACCTCGAGCATGTGCGGGTGGCCGCGTTCGGCATGACTCGTCGTCGCGGTGTTGCGGCCGAGGACGACACGGGGATGCGGGCGCTGCGGGATTCTCTGGCTCCGGTCTGTACCGTGGTCGGCAAGACCTGGGACCTGCACGTCAATGAGGTATTGCGGGTGGATCTGGCCGAAAACCTCGCCATGCTCAGCGACTCGGTCGCCTTCCTGGCGGGCGAGGGCCGCGATGTGATCTATGACGCCGAGCACTACTTCGACGGCTGGGCCGCCAACCCCGACTACGCCTTGCAGACGCTGTCGGCCGCCGCCGAGGCGGGGGCCCGTACGATCGTGCTCTGCGACACCAACGGGGGCCGGCTGCCCGAGGAGATTGCGGCGGGGGTTGAGGCGGCCAAGGGCGAGTTGAATGTTCCGCTGGGGATTCACTGCCACAACGATTCGGACGTCGGCGTCGCCAATTCGCTGGCCGCCATCGACCTGGGCGTCGGGCATGTCCAGGGCACCATCAACGGCATCGGGGAACGCTGCGGGAATGCCGACCTGATCAGCGTGGTCGCCAACCTCGCGCTGAAAAAGACCGGCTACGATGTGCTCAGAGACACCGGCGTCGAGCACCTGGCCGAGTTGTCTCGATACGTCTACGAGCTGTCGAACATGAATTTCCGGCCGGGGCAGGCCTTTGTCGGCCAGAGCGCATTCGCTCACAAGGGCGGCATGCACGTGCACGCGGTCAACCGTGTGGCCGCCAGCTACGAGCATGTTCCACCCGAATCGGTCGGCAATGTCCGCCGCGTACTGGTCAGTGAACTCTCGGGCCGATCCAACATCGTTGCCGCCACCACCCGGCTCAGGATGCAGCAGGATGATGAACTGATGGCCGCGGTGCTGGCCCA
>CAUZEQ010000454.1:0-2815 GCA_963578885.1 Planctomycetota bacterium | reverse complement strand
AACAGCAGCTGGCCGCGTGAGGGGACCGGCGAGGCGTTGGTCCGCGTCTTGTCGTCGGCAAAGACGTTGTGGGCCAGCATCTGGAACTTCGGGCCCGCGGCAATCACAAAGGTGCCGTTGTGCTGAGACGTGTAGTAGAGCTTGCCGTCGCCGAGGATGGGTGAGGACCAGATCCGGCCGGGTCGGGGTTCGAGTCGCTTCTGGTAGACGATCTTCCCGGTCGCCGCGTCCTGGCAGAACACCGAGCCGTTGCTGTCATGAGCCCAGTACAGGTGGCCTTCGTGGTAGATGGGCGACGAGACATTCGAACCCTTGTTCAGTCTCCAGACACCGTGCGACTTCGTGACGTCTCCGCGACCACCCACCTTCACCGCCAGCGACGTGTGTCCACCGCCGATGATGTAGGCCACGCCCTTGTGAGCCACCACGCTGGGGCAGACGTAGCGATGCACTCCGTCGGCGTTCCAGAGCTTCTCGCCGCTGAGAGGATCCAGGCCCAGAACCCGGCCCGAGATGCTGACCACCAGTTCCGATCCGCCGGCGGTCGACTTTGTGATCACCGGGGTGTTCCACGAGGAGGACATCCCGCCGGTCTTCCACACCTGCCGACCCGTCTTCTGGTCCAAGGCCACCATCGAACCGCTCTCGACACTGGCGTTGACAATCACCAGCCCCTGGTACAGCACCGGTGATGTCCCCGAGCCCCACCCGCTGGTGCCGCCGCCCACGTCGGCATGCCACACCTGCTTACCGTCGAGGTCCAGGCAGAACACGCCGCTTTTGCCCAGGAACAGGAACAGACTCTTGCCGTCGGTCGCCGGGGTACTGGCCGCGTATCCGTGGTAGGACCCTTCGCCGGAGTACCTGTGCTCGGGCAGCTTCGGCTCGAATCTCTTCGTCCACAATTCCTCGCCGGTCTTGCGGTCCAGGCACAGCAGGTGCCGATTGAGCTGCTTGGGGTCTCCCTGGCCCGGCTCGAGCCCGTAACCGGTGTAGCAGGTCACGTAGACTCGCTCGCCGACGACCAGCGGACAGGACGTTCCCGGTCCCGGTGTCGGAGTCTTCCATGCGACGTTCTTCCCCGCAGCCCAAGCAGTCGGCAGGCTGCCGGAGGTGACCCGGGCGTCACCATTGGGTCCTCGCCAACCAGTCCACTCGGCGGCGGACAGTGTCGAAACGGACAGGGCAATCGCAAGGAGCCATGCGAGCGGTTGGCGGGCCATGGTCGAGTCCTTTACTGGGTGTGTCCCTCGGGCAGGCTGCAGCTGCTGTGATTCTTCAGCAGCAGCGTTCCCCGCCCGGCACGCACAGCATGCCCTACCGGGACAGGAAAGGCCAATCCGAGACCGCTATGCGTGCCATGAGGTTTCGGCTTGCTGTAGATTGGCTGTATGCGGATCTGGGTTTCCATCGTGATCCTGGCCTGCGGACCGGTCACACTTGCGGCCGCTCCGCCAACAGCCTCGCCCCGGGACATCGCGTTCTTCGAAACGCGGATCCGGCCGGTGCTGCTGCGCCGCTGCTTCGATTGCCATGGCCCCGACTCAGAAAACGAAGCCGGCCTCAAGCTAGACTCGCTCGCCGCGATGCTCACCGGAGGACGCTCGGGACCGGCCATCAAGCCGGGTGAGCCCGACAACAGCCTGCTGGTACTCGCCGTCCGACACGACCCGGCCACGCCCGATATGCCGCCCAAGACCAAGTTGCCGCTGCGGGAGGTGGCGGACCTGGCCGAGTGGATCAGGCGAGGTGCTCACTGGCCGGGACAAAAGCCGACCCGGGTACCGAACCGACCCACCGCCGACCCCGATGCCTTTCCCTACAACCAGGCCTCGCGAGATCACTGGGCGTTTCAGCCACCCACCGCAACCGCTCTCCCTGCAGTCAGTCTCAGAAACCGTGGCGCCATCCGATCGCCGATCGATCACTTTCTGTTGTCACGGCTCGAAACGGCTCGGCTCGAGCCGGCTCAAGAAACCGACCGCCGCACCCTGGTCCGCCGTGCCACGCTCGATCTCCACGGACTGCCACCCAGTCCGCGGCAAGTCCGCCGCTTCCTGGCCGACACCCGACCCGGTGCGTTCGCCCGACTCGTCGATCGACTGCTCGCTTCACCCCGCTACGGCCAGCGACAGGGCCGATTGTGGCTCGATGTCGTTCGCTACGCCGACAGCAACGGTATGGACGACAACCTTTATTACGCCGACGCCTGGAGATACCGCGATTGGGTCATCGAGAGATTCAACGCCGACTGGCCATTTGACCGGTTCCTGGTCGACCAGATCGCCGGCGACCTGCTGCCCGGGGTCCCCGGCGAACCCGTCTCCGAAGCGTACGCACGGGTGATTGCCACGGGGTTCCTGACGCTGGGACCGAAGATGCTGGCCGAGGACGACCCGACCAAGCAGCAGATGGACATCGTCGACGACCAGATCGATACACTCGGCCGAGCCACCCTGGGACTCACGCTGGGGTGTGCTCGGTGTCACGACCACAAGTTCGACCCGGTGCCCACCAGCGACTACTACGCTCTGGCCGGGATCTTCAAGAGCACCCAGGTCATGCTCAGTTTCCGCGTCGATTCGAAGTGGAACGCCCGAGCACTGGGCCCTGCATCACTCGAACAGAAACTCAGCCAGCTCGAAGGCACCATCGATCGGCTCGACCGGATCCTGGTCCTGGGCAACCGACAGGACATGTCGGCCTCGCAGCGGCAGACCTACTCCGATGAACTCGAGGCCGCCCGCACCGCCTACCGTGCCATCCCCAAGGCGATGGCCGTCAATGACGGCGACGGCTCGGATCTCGAGATCTT
>CAUZEQ010000453.1:0-2833 GCA_963578885.1 Planctomycetota bacterium | reverse complement strand
CCGAGGCCTATCGACTCGACCTGTTTCGCTACGGTTGGGACAAGGAACCGGTCCGTACCGTGGGCTGGTACGACGAACATGGTCCGTTGGCCACCATGCAGGTGACACCCGACGGGGACTACACCCGGACGGGTATCCGTTTCAACGACCAGGGCTACAGCAACAACCCGCACCACCGGCAGTACCTGGTTGGCCCGGAACGTTCGGGCCTGTATTACCTCCACGCTCGTTCTGTCTCCGGCGAGTTCTTCACCTTCCCGTGGATCGTGGCACCGTCCCAGCCCGAGCACGACATTGCGGTGCTGGCGGCCAATATCAACTGGAACTGTTACAACAACTTCGGCGGTCGCAGCAACTATATTCACCCGCAGGAGCTCCCCCCGGAGCCGACCGTCAACGCCCGGCAGGATCTGCATCGCTATACCAGCGACCTGCACATGCACTTCTCGGTCGAGGACTACGCCCCGCTGTCGTTCGATCGGCCCGAGTTGTTCAACCACGTCCCCGAGGGGACGGGGATCGACGATCCGCTGGAAGGCCGATCCGAATGTCACACGCTGCCAGCCGAGTGGCGGTTGTTCGGTTGGCTGGAGCGCGAGGGGTTCGGATACGACCTCTACGCCGAAACCCAGTTCCACTTCGGCCAGTTGGACCTGGATGCCTACAAGGTGCTCATCATCAGTGCCCATCCCGAGTACTGGTCCCAGGAGATGTACTTCCGGTTGAAGGAGTGGGTCTTTGAGCGGGGTGGAAAACTGATGTACCTCGGCGGCAACGGACTCAACTGCGCCGTCGAGTTCCTGGACGAGTCGACGATCACGGTCCGCAACAGTGCCGAGGGTGGCAGTTCCAGCGACATGGCCAAGATCGGCAAGGAGAGCCGGATGGACGTGTACTACGAGTCAGAGGCCAACCTGCTGGGGGTGCGATGCACGGAGGAGGGCATCATGACAGGAGCTCCCTACCGGGCCATTGACACCTCGCACTGGATCTTCGACGGCACGGGACTCTGCGACGGTGACATCTTCGGCGAGCGGTGCCTGCACATGCGTTGTCCGGGCGGGGCGTCCGGGCACGAGACCGACAAGATGTCCCCGAGTTCTCCACCGGGGACGCGTCTGCTGGCCAGGGGGCTCAATCCCGACGAGGGCGGCGCCGACATGGTTCACCACGAGACCGGGAGTGGCGGGGAGGTCTTCAGCGTCGGTTCGATCAGCTACCCGTGTGCGCTGCCGGTTGACGAGAACATCTCGAAGATCACCCGCAACGTACTCGAGCGATTCTGCCGGTGAATTCGGGGTGCTATCCCGGTCCAGCTTCTTCCGACTCCGGTCTGTTGGCCCAACCGGTCACGGGTGGATACGATGCACACGCAACAATTGATACCGATTGCTGGAGAGAGCCATGCGGCGTCGGACACATGCGGAAGCCGATTCCCACCGTCGTGAGTTCCTGAAGGCCGCGGCCGCGATCACCGCCCTGCCGCTTCTGGGTAGCCAGGTTCAGGGAGTGCTTCGGCGACGCCTGGCGTTTGCCGAGGATCCGTTTTCGCTGGGAGTCAGCAGCGGTGACCCCTCGCCCGACGGGTTCGTGATCCAGACACGCCTGGCTCCCGATCCGATTGCCGGGGGCGGTATGCCTGCCGAGAACGTCGAGGTGCGATTCGAGATCGCCACCGACGCTGCGATGAAGAAGGTGGTCCGTCGAGGCCTCGGCGTGGCCACTCCGCAACTGGGCCACAGCGTGCATGTCGAGCTCAGGGGACTCGAGCCGGATCGCTGGTACTGGTACCGGTTCACCGCCGGAGACGCCCAGAGCCGGATCGGTCGGGCTCGCACCACGCCTCGAGATGCCACCCTGGTCGGAGAACTGAACTTCGTCTTCGTCAGTTGCCAGCACTACGAGCACGGCCTGTTTACCGGCTTTGAACACATGGCCAGGGAAAAGCTCGATCTGGTCGTTCACCTCGGCGACTACATCTACGAGTACAAGGGGATCGACGGGAAAGTCCGCAAGCACAGCGGTCCGGAGATCACAACGCTTGAGCACTACCGCAACCGCTACGCGCAGTACCAGTCCGACCCCCTGCTGCAGGCGGCTCATGCTCACTGCCCCTGGCTGGTGACCTGGGACGATCACGAGGTCGACAACGACTACGCGACGTTCCATTCCGAGCAGCCCGGCGTGTCGGCGGCGTCGTTCATGAAGCGGCGGGCCAACGCCTACCAGGCCTACTACGAGCACCTGCCGCTGAGACGCTCATCGATACCCGCCGGGCCGTTCATGCAGCTGTACCGTCGAGTCCGCTACGGCCGACTGGCCGACTTCGCGATTCTCGATACCCGACAGCACCGCACCCCCCAGCCCAATGGCAACGGACTGAAACCACTCGTCGGCGAAGCTCTCAACCCCAACGCCACCATCCTCGGCGCCAGGCAGGAGGCGTGGCTGAGACGGGTGTGGCTGGAATCGAAGGCCGAGTGGAACGTGATGGCCCAGCAGGTGCTGATGGCTCGAGTCGATCGGCTGCCGGGCCCCGCCGAGGGGTTCACGATGGACAAGTGGGCCGGGTACGAGGTCTGCCGACAACGCGTGATGCAGACCCTGGCCGACCTGAAGGTGCCCAACCCGGTGGTGCTGACCGGAGACATTCACACCAACTGGGTCTGTGACCTGCCGCTGGACTACCGCCGGCCGGACAAGACGGTCGTCGGCACCGAGTTCGTCTGCACGTCGATCAGTTCCGGTGGCAACGGCAGCCAGAAACTGTCTTACACCGATGCGATGATCGCCGAGAATCCCTGGGTCAAGTTGCAGAACGCCGAACGGGGCT
>CAUZEQ010000452.1:0-2842 GCA_963578885.1 Planctomycetota bacterium | reverse complement strand
GCGTGACCCATCACGGTGGTGAAGACCTTGCCCTTGCCGTAGGGAATCCACCACACCATCGGCTCGTGAGCCCCGGTGCCCCGCTTGGCCTTGGCCGAAAAGGCAGTCGCCAGGATGTTCATGTTCAAGGCCGGCCCTCGCTGGCCGTGGTACAACTCGTCCCGGAAGTGCATCCACTCGGCCGGGATCCCCGCCATCACAGGATGTCGCCGGTCACGGACGACGACGGCGAACTGGTGCTGAGGCCCATGCCCGGCACCGGGACCCTTGCCCTTGGCCGTCCGCACTCGCTTGCCCGTGTCGTCCAGGGTGACACGGTCGCCGTAACCGGCTCCCCGCCAGCCCAGGCCGATCATCTTGTTCCATTCCCCCCACTGCGGAAACGCGTTGTTGGCCGCGTGCACAATCACCAGCCCGCCACCACCGCCCACGTACTTCTCGAGCGACGCCTGCACAGGCTTGGGCCACAACTGGCCGTTGTAGTTGGACAGGACCACATCGGCTGAGGCGAAATCGGGACGGAACTTCGACCAGGCGGCCTCGCCACCGTTGCGAGGTGGTGAGGTCGAGACCGTCACGGTGAAACGGCCGGTCTTCTCGAGGAACGACTTCAACACCGGGCTGGTCGCCTTCCAGTTGTGATTGTTCTGGCCATCCACAATCAACAACTTCAGCTTCTCGGCAGCTGAAGCGGTCGGGCTCAGCAGCACCAGCAGGGCCAAGCTCAAGAGGCCGCGGCGTGTCAGGTCGGTCATGGTGTGTCTCCTGTCATAGAGGTGGCTGTGTGGTTGTCGAGAGTCGTGGTTCCAGTGGCGGCAGAGCTTCCTCGAGTACCCCGCGGGCCCGTTTCCAGAGCAGCGCTCCTTCGATGACCATCCAGACCTGCAGCCCCAGCGTCGCCACGGCGAAGCCGAACTTGAGGTGAGTGGTGGACCAGCTCCAGGGCTGTTTGCCGGTGAGACTGTCGATGATCGGGTAGACCCATCCGCTGGTGGGATTGGTGAGCTGCCAGATGAGTGCCCAGGCGGGCATGATCAGCATGATGATCATCGGGATCACGACGAACCAGTTACTGATGTTGCGACGCCAGAGATAGAAGGCGATCACCATCAGCGCCAGCCCGGCCAGCAACTGATTGATTGCTCCAAACAGCGGCCAGAGAATCAGACCGCCGGTGCCCATCGCGGCGTCCGGTTTGAAGGGGATCATCGCCACGGCGGCTCCGAGCACGACGGCGGTGGCCGTGGCGGCGTACTTGTTGGTCAGCGGCCGGAAGCCAACGGTCCCGGCGAGTTCCTGAATCACGTACCTCTGCAGCCGCGTGGCGGTATCTAGTGTTGTGGCGGCGAAGCTGGCGACCAGGACCGCGATGATCGCGATGGCCAGCGGCTTGTCGATGTGCAACGCGGCGACAAAGTTCGCTCCCCCGTCGACGAAGGCCCCGACTTTCTCATCGAGCCTGAAAGCATCCCAGCGGCTGCCGGTGTCGTACTTGGTTTGCCAGGCGGCCAGGTGAGTCAGTTTCGCCGACCCCTCGCCAACTCCCATGCCCACCCCGGCACAACAGGCCAGAATCACGATCACCGCCAAGCCGCCTTCGAGCAGCATCGAGCCGTAGCCGACGAACTGCGCGTCGGTTTCACACGAGATCTGCTTGCTGGTGGTGCCGCTGGAGACCAGACAATGGAAGCCGCTGATGGCACCGCAGGCAATCGTGATGAACAGGAAGGGCCAGATCGGAGGCGCACCCAGAGGAGCCCTCTCGGCAATCGCCGGGGCACTGGCCAGCAGGTCGACCCCGCCGGTGACCCCCGCCACGACCAGTCCCAGCACCAGTAGCCCCAGCGCGACCAACAACTGGTGGCTGTTGATGTAGTCGCGCGGCTGAAGCAGCGTCCAGACCGGCAGGACCGAGGCGACGAAGCAGTAGGCCATCAGGACCAGCGTCCAGACCACCGTCGGGTTCGACACCGGCAGCTTGATCGGCAGGTGGTAGACGCCGATGTAGACGCAGGCGTAGAGCATTCCGAGAGCCACCAGCGAAGGGACCAGCAGCTGGCCACTCCGGCGGTAGACCCAGAAACCGATCGCGATCGCGATCGGGATCTCGATCCAGACCGACAGCACGCTCGCCGGGTACTTGTCGAAGATCTTGGCAATCACCAGACCGAAGATCGCCAGCACCAGAGTCAGAGCAAAGAACAGGATCAGGAGGAACAGCACTCGGGCTCGAGGCGAAATCAGTCGACCGGCCACCTCGCCGACCGTCTGGCCGCGGTTGCGGAGCGAGACCACCAATGCGCCAAAATCGTGCACTGCACCGATGAAAATCGAACCCAGCAGCACCCAAACCAGTGCGGGCAACCAGCCCCAGAACACCGCGATCGCCGGGCCCACAATCGGGCCGGTGCCGGCGATGCTCGTGAAATGGTGCCCGAATATCACTTCCTTCTTAGTGGGAACGTAGTCGACCCCGTCCTGCAGCTCGTGGCTGGGCACCACCGCTTCGGGATCGAGGTTGAAGATCTTCCTGGACAACCAGCGGCCGTAGGTGTGATAGGCCACCAGGTAGCCAACAAACGCCCCGACGGCGATCAACAACGTCAGCATCGTGATGGGTCCGCGGGGTTGAGATTCGAGGTGGCCGGGTCGACGCGGGTGGGCCGGTGGCGATGACAACTCCTTCGCAGTTCGCCCAGGTCGACTGGCTCGCCGCCGATGTCGGCCATTCGAATCGCCTCACCCGCGATCCACTCAAGTTAGCCAGCCCGGTTGTCTCTGGCAACAAGCCGACCCCATCGTGGTGAACAACCCTCACCGCCGTCACAGCCGGTACAGCCGG
>CAUZEQ010000451.1:0-2853 GCA_963578885.1 Planctomycetota bacterium | reverse complement strand
TTCAGCCGCCAGGTTCTTCGTCTCACCGATGTCGCTGGCCAGGTTGTACAGCTCGACATCTCCGCTCCCGTCGAGGTACTCGATCAACTTCCAGTCCCGCTCGCGGATGCTGCTGGCCGGGCGGTCGTGGTGGTAGTGCGGGTAGTGCCAGAAGATTGCCTGGCGGGCCAACCGAGCCGAGGGCTTCGACAGCAACGGCTTCAGGCTGTGGCCATCGATCGGCTGGTTGGCCGGCAGCTTGCCGCCGGCCAAATCGACAAACGTCGGGTAGAAGTCGTGGCCGACGGTCGGTTCGCGACACAGCGTACCGGCGGTGGTCAGCGGCGGGTACTTGATGATCAACGGAACCCGCACTCCTCCCTCGAACAGTGTCCCCTTTTCGCCACGCAGCGGAGACTGGGTGGCCACCAGGTCGTCGGCGGCTGCCCGGTAGTCGTACCGCTTGTGGAGTCCGCCGTTGTCGGAGGTGAAGATGATCATCGTCTTGGACGTCAGCCCCTCGGCCTCGATCGCGTCGACGATCCGGCCGACCATGTCGTCGGTGTGCTCGATCATCGCCGCATAGATCGGGTGCGGCAGCTTCTGCCCCGTCGCCCGGGCCTTCTTGCGATACTTCTCGGCCTTGGCCGACATCGCAGCCAGGGGGATATGAACGGCATAGGGCGAGAGCATCAGGAAGAACGGCTTCTTGTTCGCAACACCGGAGTTGGATCGCTTGATGAAGTCGATAGAGAGGTCGGCCTCGAAGTCGGTGCGGTACTGTCCGGCCTTCGGTTTCAGATCGGGCCGGCCCTGTACCCGGTAGCGACCGGGCAGGTGAGGACCATTGACGACGGCTGAAAAGTCGTAGCCCTGCCGATCGGGCTGGTACCGGGCACCGTTGCCCAGGTGCCACTTGCCGATGTACGCGGTTACGTAGCCAGCCGCCTTCAGCGATTCGGCCACCGTCACCGTCGCCAGCGGCAGCGCCATCCGCGGCCGCGGCGTGATCACCCGCTCGAACGGTCGCCAGTGGCCTGAAATGAAATCGGTGATGCCGATCCGGGCCTGGTTCTGGCCCGACTGCAGGGCACAGCGAGACGGAGAACAGACCGGGCCGGACGCGTAGAAATCGGTGAACCGAAGCCCCCCGGCGGCCAACGCGTCGATCCGTGGAGTCTCCACGAAGTCGTTGCCGTAACAGCCGATGTCCTTCCAGCCCAGGTCATCGACGAAGATCAGCACGATGTTGGGCCGCTCGGCGGCTTCGCAGGCTGAATAGACAAGCAGCATCGCGAGAACGCCACGGGCGAAGCGGTGACAGCACATGGTGGAGCTCCAGGAGTCATGCAAAGCATGACCTACTTGGCGATGCAGTAGACGTGAGCGGCGGTGCGGATCAGCAGGCGGCCCTGGGCAATCGAGGGGGTGGCCAGGCACAGCTCGCCCAGGGCGTTGGTCCGCTCGACACGGAACTTCCCGTCGGCCGGGATCACGTGTGTCGTACCCCGCTCGTCCAGGCAGAAGATCTTGCCGTTGTAGGCCCAGGGTGAGGAGGTGAACGAGGCCCCTCGCGGAAACCGCGTGCGGTTGTAGATCAGCTTGCCCGTCTCGGCGTCATGGCACGTCGCCATGCCACGATCCAACAGCGTGAAGTACCGACCCCTGTAGACGATCGGCGACGTGTTGTACGGGCCCATCCTCTGCAACGACCAGCGGATGTGCTCGTTGGAAGTCTGGCCCGTCTCCAGTGTGATGTCGCCCTTGGCCCCCGACGCCACGGCGAACACCGGTCGCTTCTGGTCCTGGAAGTAGCCCGATGTGATGTAGAGCAGTCCCTTGGCGACCAGGGGCGAGGGGATCGTCAGCACCGACATCCTGCCATCGAAGTGCCACAACAGTTCCCCGTCGGGCGAGTACGCCCGGTTCTCCTTCTTTCCCGCCACCACGATCTCAGTCCCGCCGGCATGATTCCACACCAGCGGAGTCGCCCATGTGCTCCTTTCGTCCCGCACGACCTTCCAACGCGACTTGCCCGTCGCACCGTCGAGAGCCTGGATGTAGGACGAATCGTTGTTGTCGTAGACGTAGATTACCTGGTCCCCCTCGACCACCGGAGACGCGGCAGCCCCGTAGCCGAACTGTGTCCTGCGGGGTGCGATCGGGTGAGTCCACAGCGGCTTGCCCTCGAGGTCGTAGCAATACAGGCCCAGGTCGCCGAAGAGCACGTACAGCCGCTTACCATCGGTCGCCGGCGTCTCGGCCGCATAGCTGCTCTTGGGATGCCGTCCCATCTTCGGCTTGCCCGTGTGCGCCTCGTGCTTCCAGATCACCTTGCCCGTCTTCAGGCCCAGGCAATACACCATCCAGTGGTGGATCGTGTCCGGCGGCACCGGCCGGCCTCGGCCCAGGTACAACCCCGCCTTGGGCTTCTCGTACTCGGCGTCGCTGTGGACCGCCGAGACGAACACCCGATCACCCCACACGATCGGGCTGCCCCAGCCCAATCCGGGGATCTCGGTCTTCCAGGCCACGTTGGTCTTCTGGTCCCACACCTGGGGCAACCGAGAATCGTCGGCCACCACGCTGCTGCCATCGACCCCGCGGAATCGCGGCCAGTTCTGCTGAGCCGAGACCGGATCGAGGAACACGAAGATCAGCAGGCAGGCCAGGGACATCCGTGCAATGCGAGTTGTGGACATGGTGGAGAATCCCGGTTCGGCGATCTGGTTATTCGGAAGCGACTTCGAGCGCGACGAGGCGATTGTAGAGCGAGTCCCATTTCGAGACCATGACCCGGCTCCGCCACTGGTCGCCTCGCGAAAGATCCTCGAGTGAGCCGGCCGAGCGAGTCAGCACCTCGATCGCCTGGTC
>CAUZEQ010000450.1:0-2868 GCA_963578885.1 Planctomycetota bacterium | reverse complement strand
GCGGGCGGCGATCAAGAACCGCAGCATGCTGTTCTTCATAATCCAGCAGATCGCCAGCGCCGGCGCCGACGGTGTCTACGTGCTGTTCATGGGTGATTACTTCCTGAACACCAAGGGTATCGACATCACAGAGGCGGGGCTGCTGATCAGCCTGCCGCTGTGGGGCGGAGCGATCGGCGGAATGCTGGGCGGGTTCTTCAACGACCTGATGATCCAGTGGACCGGCAGCCGCCGGATCGGTCGCAGTGCGGTCGGGTTCACCGGCAAGTTCATCGCCTGCATCCTGATGTTCGTGGCGATCTCGCAGGACGGCGCTGTCGAGGCCGCGTGGGCGCTGTTCGCCGTCAAGTTCTTCACCGACTGGAGCCAGCCGACCGTCTGGGGCACCTGCACCGACATCGGAGGCCGCTACTCGGCGACGGTCTTCGGAGTGATCAACACCTCCGGCTCGATCGGCGGGCTGGTCTCACCGATCGCCTTCGGAGCCATCCTCGACTGGAACACCAGCATGGTGCTCGTCGATGGAATCGAGAAGTCGGTCGCGAACTACAACCCGCTGTTTGTCACCGTGGCGGTGATGTACGTCATCAGTGCGTTCTGCTGGATCATGATCGACTGCACCGACTCGCTGGAAGCACGATTGGCTCCGGGAGGCGACCTGGCCGGTGATCATGACGATGACAAGGAGATGACCGGTGTCGATGACTCCGATTGAGTCGGTCAGACCCGAGTCTCCGACCCGTGTCCGCTACACGGTGTTCATGCTGGGCTTCGGTACCAGCTGGATGCTGTACCTGCATCGCTACTCGTTTGCGTTGATCAAGCCATTCCTGAAGGAGGAACTGGACGTCAGCAACACCGAGCTGGGGATGATGGACACGGTCTTCGCGATGACCTACGCCGGTCTGCAGTTCCCCACCGGGCTGCTGGGCGACATGGCCGGAGTCCGCTGGCTGTTGGGCGGTCTGATCCTGCTGTGGTCGATCGCATTGGCCGGCCACGCCTGGGCTCCGACCAAGGGGCTGCTGTATGTCTTTTGGGCACTGTTCGGTGCCGGTCAGGCGGGCGTGTTTTCGCTGGTGGGTCGTCTGACCCGTTTCTGGTTTCCCACCAGGGTCCGCACGACGGTCCAGGGTTGGGTGGGGGTCTTTGCCGGCCGCTTTGGAGGCCTCTCGGCCAATATCCTGGTCATGACCGTGATGATCGGCATCTGCGGATTCAGCTGGAGGGCGGCTCTATATGTCCTCGCCGCCGCCGGCATCGTGCACGGCATCATCTTCCTGGTCGCCTTCCGCGACTCGCCGCGGCAGCACCCGAAATCGAACGAGGCGGAGGCCGAGTGGGTCGAGGGTGAGGAGGGAGCTGCGGCGAACGAGCCGTTGAAGTTCCGCGAGTTGATCGGGCAGATGGACCGCCGCTCGTTTCTCAATCTCGCCTGCATCAACGTCGCATCGATATTCAGCTCGATCGCCGACCAGATCTACTCGCTGTGGATCCCGTTGTTTCTGGTCGAGCAGTACAGCCTGAAGTACAAGGAGATGGGGATCTATTCGGCGTTGCCGCTGTTGGGAGGTGCCTGCGGTGGGATGCTGGGCGGGTTCATCAGTGACCGGTTGATTCGGCTGACCGGCAGCCGACGCTGGGTCCGCAGCCTGGTCGGGTTCTTCGGCAAGGCGATGGCGGCCGCGACGCTGGCGATCGCCGTGTTGTTCTTCTTCGAGAGTCCCAATGCCTTCTGCGGGATGCTGTTCGTGGTCAAGCTGTTTGCCGACATCAGCCTGACCTCGAGGTGGGGCACGGTTACCGATGTGGGTGGCAGGGCGACCGCCACGGTTTTTGCCTTCAACAACT
Organism: Planctomycetota bacterium; assembly: GCA_963578885.1. Classification (GTDB taxonomy): domain Bacteria; phylum Planctomycetota; class Planctomycetia; order Planctomycetales; family Planctomycetaceae; genus UBA8437. Next base: position 1,017 of record CAUZEQ010000450.1, on the reverse strand, counting down.
CGGTCGCCAGCTTCGTCGCGATGCTCTTCCCGGCCATCTACGGATGGGTCTCGGAAACCTACGACTGGAAGACGGTCTTCTGGATGGCGTGTGCCTGCTACGTCGGGTGTGCCATCTCATGGCTGTCGGTCAACTGCACGGTGACAGTGCTGGTCAGCGATCGGCCGGGGTCCCAGTCCTGAACCCGTTCCGCGCTCGGCGGTGGCTGGAATCAAGGGGTCAGGCCCCGATTTCGGCGGGCTGAGGCCCGCCGCAATCGGCGTCTGACCCCGGCGTGTCAGGCCAGCACGTCGCGAACCAGCGCCTCGTCCACCCCCTCGACCAGTTCGACGTGGCCCATCCGCGTGGGCAGCACGAATCTCAGCCTTCCGCCGGCGGTCTTCTTGTCGAGCAGCATGCGGTCGATGATCTCGTCGGCCGCCGGGCCCCGGGGAGCAGTCACCGGCAAGCCGACCGCTTCGAGCAACGTCACCTGACGCCGCGTCGTCAGGGCATCGATCCGACCGAGCTTCTCGGCCAGGCGGCTGGCCTGCACCATCCCGATCGCCACCGCTTCGCCGTGCAGCAACTCGCCGTAGCCGGCCAACGCTTCGTGTGCGTGTGCGAACGTGTGGCCATAGTTGAGCACCGCTCGGACGCCCGTCGTCTCTCGCTCGTCCTGCTCGACGATCTGTGCCTTGAGTTCACAGCTGCGGGCGACGACGTGTCCCAGCACGTCGAGATCGCGGCCGTTGAGCGCCTCGACGTTCTGCTCGAGGTAGTCGAAGAACTCGGCGTCGAGGATCACTCCGTACTTGATCACCTCGGCCAACCCGCTGCGGTAGTCTCGTTCGGGCAGCGATTCGAGCGTGCCGATGTCGATCAGAACTCCCGACGGCTGGTGGAAGGCTCCGATCAGGTTCTTGGCCCGCGGGTGATTGACCGCGACCTTGCCTCCGACCGAGCTGTCGACCTGGGCCAGCAGCGTGGTGGGGACCCCGACCAGGGGGATGCCTCGCGCATAAGTCGCCGCGACGA
>CAUZEQ010000449.1:0-2869 GCA_963578885.1 Planctomycetota bacterium | reverse complement strand
GGATGTCGGTCAGCTTGCTCATTGGTCTCCGCGGAGGGCAACTCGTCAGCCCGTGTCGGTTACTCGAGTGGGAATCTCGACCAGTGATCGTACCGACAGCGGTGGGGGCGTACAACAACCCGAGTTATCCACCGCAGCCCAGTTCGCGATACACCAGCTCCGAGGCCACCCGGGCGGTGCCCAGGCAGTCACGAATCGATCCGCCGCGGGTCAGCACACAGCAGAGGGGTCGGCCGGTGGCAATCCGGCTGCCGGGGTGGGGGATGTCGGCCAATCGCCAGCCCGAGTCGCCACGGGGCAGGCTGACGACCTGGATCTCCGAGGGAGCAAACAGCACGACCTTGCCGTAGACCGCGCCAGCCTCGGCTTCGGCCTCGGCAAACGGCGCCACACCGGGCTCACCAAAGGCCTCGAGGTGCCTGCCGATCATCGATCGCCCACCGGCCATCTCGATCACCTCCGCAGAACCGGTATAACGCGGGTTGATCTCGATGGGCCACGCACGGTCGTCGTCCAGGATCAGGTCGATTCCGAACAGCCCGATCAACCCCGACTCACCGGCCAGCACGTTGGCCAGTCGAGCCACCGAGTCCTCGAGCGCGGTCGAGAGCGGCAGCGGGCCGATCGATCCGCACCAGGCAAAGTCCGCGGCATGCAGCCAGTCGGCTCCGACCAGTTGGCCGGTCACGCCGAGTACCCGGGCCGAGGCTCCGTCGGCCAGGCAGAGTGCTGCGGCCGCTTCTCCCTCGACACGCTGCTGGAAGACGACATCGTGACTCGAGGCCGTCGTCGAGAGGGTCCAGGGGCTGACCCCTGAACCTCCGGCACTGTCACGACGTCGGAGCATCCAGCCGGATCCGCGAGGGGGCGGCTGGTGTGCGGTCCGAATCTCGGGGCACGGCAGGCCGTGCAGCTGACAGGTTGATGCGACCCAGGCCGGATCGCGGACCCGGCCGAGTACCTCGGCCGGGTTGCCCCACAGCGGTCCGTCCTCAGCCAGGCCGTTGACCACATCGAGGTGGTTTTCCAGGGCTCCGGTGTAGACCCGGGGGCTGCGGGTGCTGGAGTCTTGGGACTGCAGCGTCGCGACGGCATCGAGCAGTCCGCCGGGATAGTCGCTGACGGCGATCGCCTCGGCCACCTCGAGCAGGTCGGTGTCGGCGAAGAGGTCCGCACACAGTGGCCGGCAACCGGCTCGCACCGCCGACCACGCGGCGGCGCGGGTGCTGGCTCCGACCAGGACCAGCGACGGTGCTGAGTCGGGAGGTCTCGACGGTGCGGCCAGGGGGTTGGTGGTGAGCATCGGACGCGGTCAACCAAACGGGGAGCCAAACGGGGAGCCAAACGGGGAAAGGGGGGATGTCGCGTGCTGGCAATTCCCGAGGCGACGTGGTATCTAGATCGCCTGAGGATACCGCAACGCGGGGAGCCGGACAGGCCGACGGTCCTGCAGAGATTCACACCATTCGAGGAGACCACACGATGTCGATTTTTGTTGGCGAAGCCCTGGTGGGCGATGGAAACGAAGTTGCTCATATCGACCTCCTGATCGGCGACAAGGCCGGACCGGTGGGGACCGCGTTCGCAAACGCCCTGGCCCGCCAGTCGGCCGGTCACAGCAACCTGCTGGCCGTGCTCGAGCCCAACCTCGCCGTCAAGCCCGCCACCGTGATGATCTCCAAGGTCACCATCAAGGGAGCCGGCCAGGCCGTGCAGATGTTCGGCCCGGCCCAGAAAGGCGTCGCCAAGGCGGTTGCCGATTGCCTGGCCGCAGGGACCATCCCCGCCGAGCAGGCCGAAGACCTGGTCATCGTCTGTGGAGTCTTCATTCACTGGCTGGCCGAAGACAACGCGAAGATCGAGTCGTACAATTACGAGGCGACCAAGTTGTCGATCGAGCGGGCGATGGCCGGTGAGCCGTCGGCCGCTGAGGTCGTCGCCAAGAAGGACTCCGCCAATCACCCGTTCCAGGCCTCGAACCTCGACGGCGGCGGAGACGATGACGGTGACTGTGCTGGTGACGACGCTGGTGACGACGCTGGTGACGACGCTGGTGACTGTGCTGGTGACGACGCTGGTGTCGACGCCGGTGACTGTGCTGGTGACGACGCTGGTGACTGTGCTGGTGACGACGCTGGTGTCGACGCCGGTGACGACGGCGGTGAGCAGGGTGGCGACGACGGTGGTGAGCAGGCTCGCGAGTAGTTCACCTCGACGCTGCTGCGAATGACGCGTCCACGCTTCGCCCGGTTCTCAGTTCCACTGAGGACCGGGCGGTTTTGTCTTTGGTGAGGGGTCTCTTGCGATGAAGTCGATCCTGGTGCAGCTGGACACCGATGTGCAGCCGAGCGTGTTCGACCGCGTGGTGGCCGTGGATGCGGGTGTTGAGCAGTTGTTTGCCTACGGAGGTATGACGCCCGAGACGGTGGAATCGCTGGTGTTTGGAGCAATTTTCACTCGCGGCATCCCCGACCTCTCCAGCACGGCCATCTTTGTCGGGGGCAGTGACGTATCGGCAGGCGAGAGGGTATTCCAGGCGGTGCAGGATGCGTTTTTCGGCCCGATGCGGGTGTCGGTGATGATGGACTCCAACGGGTCCAACACCACCGCTGCCGCGGCGGTCTTGAGGGCGCGGCGTCACGTGACGCTGGCCGGCTCGATCGCAGTGGTGCTCGGAGCGACCGGTCCGGTCGGGCTGCGTGCGGCCGAGCTGCTGGCTCTTGAGGGTGCTCGAGTCCGGGTGGGCAGTCGCAGTGCCGAGCGGGCCGAGGGGACCTGCGAGTCGATTGCCGCTCGTGTTGAGGGTGCGGAGTTGGAACCCGTGGGGACCGCTGACGCCGCAAGCGTGGCGGGGGCCCTGGAGGGTGCG
>CAUZEQ010000448.1:0-2886 GCA_963578885.1 Planctomycetota bacterium | reverse complement strand
CAGCGTGATGCGAAAGTCGATGTGCCGGGCGTCGCCGACCGAGTGGAACACGCGGAACTGGCCCGTCTCGGCCACGATCGGCCGCGGCCGACCTGCAGGATCGGTGACGTGTTTCGAGGTCCAATCGACCCGGGTTGCCAAGGTCGCAAACACCGGCCCCTCTTCAATCACCTCCGCCCGGCGAACCACCGGCAGGAAGTCCTTGTTGATCCACGGATCACCGGCGCGGGTCTTGCCCACCAGCAGCTGGTGCCAGGCCCAGAAGATGCCGTGATGATGCGGGTGATCCTTGGGAAAATCCTGAGTCAGGATCTCGCCGTCGAGACCATACAGCGGGTGGAAGTAGTTGGCCGTGACGTGCACACCGTCATCCAGCGAGTGAGCTTCACGCTGGTAGAACATCACCTTCTGGTCTCCATCCAGGCACTCGAGACCGCCGGTGCGAGGCACAAATCGCACCGACTTGCTGTCCGCGCCAACAGCCATCACCTCGCCGCTGAGCTTCAGCTGCCGAGCTCCTGACCGGCCATCGACCACGGCCGCCAGCAGCCACGCTCGTCGACCGCTCGCCTCGCACTGTACGAGGACCGGCTTCGGCCCGAAGGCATCGTGCTGGGCCAGCAGCACCGCCCCCGGAGCCGCCCGCCCCTTGACCCGCGCCGGCAACGGGAGCAGCAGGCCCGCTGGTAGTCCCTCGGGCAGCTCCACCACCAGCTTCAACCGCCGTGCAGCCGGCAGTTGAGTGGCTGTCGCCAGGATCGACGTGATCGACGTGATCGACGAGATCAGCAGTATCACCACCGCGGACGGACCACGCAGCATGCCGAGTTCTCCTCGAATCACATCCCCAAGCCCTGCCAGAACCGGCACCGGAACGCTCTTCGAGCCACTATACAGCGGCCTTCGCTACAATGCCCGGCCATGGATCGAGCGCTGATCGCCGCTGGCTGGGCACTGTGCGCCTTCTGGAGTTTCGGGCTGGCGTTGCCACTGGCCGCCCAGTGGTACCGGCGGTTCTCGCGGCTTGTGAGGGGACTCGAATTGCCCGATGCCTGGCCGGCGCTGACCGTCGTCGTCACGGCCAAGGACGAGGGGGACCGGATCTCTGACTGCCTCTCGTCGCTGCTGGCATCCGACTACCCCAACCTCACGCTGATCGCCGTCAACGACCGCTCCGAGGACAGCACCGGTGAGGACATCGACCGACTGGCGGCAACCGATCCCCGCATCCAGGCCGTGCACATCAACGAGTTGCCCTCCGAGTGGCTGGGCAAGAACCACGCGATGTGGCAGGGAGCCCAGGCGGCACAAGGCGACTGGATCCTGTTCACCGACGGTGACGTGATCTACCAGCCTGAGACCATCCGGCTGGCAATGGCCTGGTCACTCAAGCATCGGCTCGACCACCTGGCCCTGGTCCCTTCGATGACCGGCGGAGGCCTCTTTGAGGCCGCCTTGATCTCGATCTTCGGACTCATCTTTGCCGGAGCCACCCAGTCGTGGCTGATCCGGCTTCGCACCCGCCACATCTACGCCGGAGTGGGCGCCTTCAACCTGGTGCGACGCGAGTTCTACGAGCAGGCCGGCGGACACGTGCCGATCGCCTACGACGTCGCCGACGACCTGAAGCTCGCCCAACTGCTCAAGCGGCATGGAGCCCGAGCCGACCTGCTGATCGCCGGCCGCTACCTGAACATTCGCTGGCAGCAGTCGGCCTGGTCGACGATCACCGGGCTCGAAAAAAACGGGTTCGCCGGACTGGACTACTCGATCTTCCGTACCTGCTGGGCCCTGGCGGCCGCCTGTGTCTTGTTCTACTCACCCGTCGTCGTACTCGCCCTCGCCAGCGGCCCCCCGACCTGGGGCTTCGCCGCAACGCTGGTCGTGTCGCACCTGGCCTACGCCGGTGGAGCCCTGGTCTTCGGAAGTCGGCCCTGGGTCCTGCCCCTGATGCTGCCCGCCTCGATGGGGATCTTCTTCGCCTTCCTCCGCTCGATGGTGATCACGCTGCGGCAGGGTGGAGTCCGCTGGCGAGACACGTTCTACCCGCTCGATGAGCTCAGGCGACGCCGCTACCGCTGAGCCGGACTCGCGGACAAAACGGCAGATATCTGCCTTCTCGGCCCAGCACGGCCGAACTATAGTCCCCGCGCCGCGGTGAGTCGCCGCTCGCTTGTCCCCGACCCGGAGACCGACCGATGTTGCAGGCTGCCGCCGAAGCGATTGTTGAATCCCCCACCGAGATAACCAGCGACGCCGCGGCTGTGTCTTTCAACCTGGTCACGCAGGTGCAGGAGATGGCCGTCGCGTTCGCGCCCAGGCTGGGGGCGGCTATCGGAGTCTTCATTCTGTTCCTGATCGGTGGCAAGCTCCTGATGAAGATCATCCACCGCATGGGACGCAGCAACAGGATCGATGACGAACTGTCCAATTTCCTGGGCCGCTCGGCCAAGGTCGGCATGCTGCTCTTCGGAGCCGTCTCGGCACTGGGCACGCTTGGCATCGATATCGGCGCCCTGATCGCCGGGCTGGGCCTGACCGGCTTCGCGCTCGGATTCGCATTCAAGGACACCATCTCCAACCTGCTGGCCGGGATCATGGTGATCATCTACAAGCCCTTTGACCTCGACGACATCATTCTCGTCGGAAAATTCGAAGGCCGGGTCCGCTCGATCGATCTCCGCTACACCGTGCTCGACTACAACGACCGCATCGTCTACGTCCCCAACGCCAAGCTGTTCATCGACTCGATCGTGGTCGACGACGACGGCAAGGCCGCGGCCGCCGAAGCAGAGGCCGCGGCAGCCGAAGCAGAGGCCGCTGCGGCCGCCGCTGCAGCCGCCCAGGCGGCCACAGCCAGCCCCGACCCTGATGCTGCCCCACCAC
>CAUZEQ010000447.1:0-2912 GCA_963578885.1 Planctomycetota bacterium | reverse complement strand
ACGCCGGCTTCCGCAACTTCGACTTCCTGAAGATCAGCACCGACGAGGGGCTGGTTGGCTGGAGCGAATACAACGAGTCGTTTGGTGGACTGGGTGTCACCGAGGTCATCAACGGCCTCAGTGGCGGACTGCTGGGCGAGGACCCTCGACCGATCGAACTCCACGTGGCCCGGATGTACGCCATCCGCCGCCAGGCCAGCGGCGGCATCGCCCAGCAGGCGATCGGCGCCATCGAGAACGCGCTGCTGGATCTGAAGGCCAAGGCACTGGGGATCCCCGTCTACGAGATGCTCGGCGGCCCCGTCCGCGATCGCATCCGGCTCTACTGGTCCCACTGTGGGACCTACCAGTTGAGCTTTGCCGAGGAGATGCAGATCGAGCCGCTGAGATCACTCGACGATGTCGTCGAGTTGGGCCGCAAGGCGGCCGCCGGAGGCTACTCGGCTCTGAAAACCAACGTCTTTCGATTCGACGACGGTGAGGCCTGGCTGCACTGCCCGGGGTTCTGGCGAGGCGAGGGTTACCCCGAGTTGAATGCGGACCGGGCGGTGGTGCGGGCGATGTGCGAGCAGTTGGAGGCGTTTCGGGAGGGAGCCGGTACCGAGATGGACATCCTGGTCGACCTGAACTTCAACTTCAAAACCGAGGGCTATCTGAAGCTGGCCCGGGCGATGGAGCGGTTCGAGTTGTTCTGGGTCGAAATCGATACCTGCAGTCCCGAGGCACTGGCCTATATCCGCCGCGGCACGACGATCCCGATTGCCTCGGGCGAATGCCTGTTCCGGCGTCGAGGTTACAAGCCCTACCTCGACGCCGACTCGATGGACGTCGCCATCGTCGACAACCCGTGGAACGGAGTGGGCGAGGGTCTGAAGATTGCTGCGATGGCCGACACGTACGAGGTCAACGTGGCCCCGCACAACTTCTACGGCCACCTGGCCACGATGATGAACGCTCACTTCTGTGCCGTGGTGCCGAACTTCCGCATCATGGAAATCGACTGCGACTTCGTTCCCTGGCACGACGAGCTCTTCACCGTGCTGCCACGGATCGAGGAGGGCCAGCTGCTGTTGCCCAGCGGGCCGGGTTGGGGGACCGAGGTCAACGAAGAGGCGGTCGCTGAGCACCCGGCCCGCTGAGCGGGCCTGCCCGGGCAGCCGACGGCGACGGTGTCCGCTTTGCCATCGCCGTACCCAGAGCCGAGTCCGCCGAAGGCCGACGGCATCCCCTGGCCCGGGGTGTAAACCCCGGGGTTGCGGCGTCGAACCACCCCCTCTGCCCACGCCGTACCCAATGCCGAGTCCAACCAAGGCGGACGGCATGTCTTAGCCCGGGGTGTAAACCCCGGGCCAGGGCATGCCTGTGCAGCTGACGGGGTCAGACGCCGCCCGTGGCGGGGCCTGGCCCGTTTGTTCGGGCCACCAGTGAACGCGGGAAGGGTTCAGGCCCCGCCACGGGCGGCGTCTGACCCCGGACTGGGCGTTCTTCAATCCGCCGCAGGCGGGCTAGGGAGACAGGAACTTCGGATACGAGTTGGTCGACTCGTACTTGAGCTCCCGGGCCTTCTGCAGGTCTCGTCGGTACAGGTCCAGTTGTTTCCTCGACTTGTAGCATGCGGCTCGCATCGAGTAGGCGGCTCCGAAGTTCGGGTCCCGGCGAATGGCCTGGTTGAGATCACGCACGGTCTTCTCGGAGTCTCCATCGTCGCTGTAGGTGTCGGCGCGATGGTAGTACGCCTTGGCGTAGTTGGGCTTGAGTTGAATGGCCCTGGTGTGATCGGCAATCGCCTTGGCATGCTCGCTGTGATTGTTCAGCAGGATGCACCCCCGTGCGACGTACGCCTCGGCCAGCGTCGGATCGATCTCGATCGCCTCGCCGTAGAGACTCAGGGCTCGTTCGTCGAGACGGTTTGAGACGTTGGCATCCTTGACCGTCGCCGAGAGGGCCTCGGCGGTCAGCCCCTCGTGGAACTTCAGAAACGCGCGATCCCGCTTGGGCAACTTGCTCCTGTCGTTGCTGGCCATGCTCTCGAAAATCCGACGGGCTCGTCTCTTGTATTCCTCCAGGTCCTCCGGCTCACCCGCGCCGGCGGCAAGCGGCCGAGCCGGTTTCAGCGGCGAGTCGACGATTCTCATCCCGGCCACCAGGTCCGGCAGCAACTTGCCCCAACGATCCGTCTCGGTGACACGCCACGCCACCTGGATGCGGTGCATCCGAGCGTCACTCGATACCCGGTAGTTGTGGACGACCACCGGAGGCCTCGTCGGAACCGTCGAGCGTCTGCGAATCCACCAGTACAGCGCCGGCCTGCGATCGATGGTCTTGATCTCTACCGGCGACATCTCCAGCCAGACTCTTGCCCATCACCTGCGAAATCTCGCTCTTGAGATGCTGGCCAACCAGGGCCAGGGCCAGCGGACCCGCCTGCCGCAGCTCGTTGAGATCCAGCTTGTCGCTCTCCTGCTCCGGTTCACTCTCGATGATCAGCCGGAAATACCACCTCAGGGCCTGGGGTTCAAAACGACTCATCCCCCGTGGCTGCACCACCAGGCGACTCTCCTGCGGATTCGACTTGCCGATTCGCTTGTTCAGCTGCTTCATCACCTCGGCCTGCTGCCCATGCTGGATCTCGAGATGAGGCGGGATGCGGATGGTGCCGAACTGCTCGACGTCGATCGTCGACCAGTTGGTCGGCCGTAGGTCCGCGGGCGCGTTCGACGCGACCGCCGGGCCGTTGGCGTCCCATGGCGGCACCAGCATCTGGGCCGAGCTTTTCGGCTGCCAGCCGGTCATGCTGGTCAGGAACCATCGAGCCAGCTGCTCGGCACGGTCCCGGTCCTCGGCCTGTTCCAGTGCAAACGAAATGTAGAGCACCTTCTGCCGCGTCTGCACGGCGACAGTGACTCCGCCCT
>CAUZEQ010000446.1:0-2934 GCA_963578885.1 Planctomycetota bacterium | reverse complement strand
TTGATGTCTCGGGAGTGGTGTTCTTCAGTGAAGGCTTGAGTCAATGTTGCGGTGGTGTTGCGGTGGTGTTGCGGTGGTGTTGCGGTGGTGTTGCGGTGGTGCTGCGGTGGTGCTGCGGTGGTGCTGCGGTGTTGCTGCGGTGTTGCTGGCTCGGGTCATTCCGGCTGAGGATCCGGTTCGGCCTCGGTCTCCTCGCTCGCCGACTCCGCGTCACCCGCGGGCTCTTCGGATTCTTCCTCCTGGTCGGCCCGCAGCAGGGCCACTCGGCCGGTCCGGACCATTTCGATGATCCCGTAGGGGCGAACCAGGTCGATGAACGACTCGAGTTTCCGTCCCTGGCCGGAGATCTCGACCATCACGTGTTTCGCGCTGACATCGACAATCCTGCCCCGGAAGATCTCGACCAGTTCCCGGATCTCGCCGCGGCTGCCGTTGCCGGTGCCGGAAGTGACACCGCTGTCGGTGCTGACCTTGATCAGCATCAGGTCCCGCTCGACAAAGTTGCGATTCGAGAAGTTGAGCACCTTGACGACGGTGACGATTTTCTCGAGTTGCTTGCGGACCTGGTCGAGCACTCTGCCGTCGCCGTTGACGACAAAAGTGACCCGGGAAAACTCGGGGTTCTCGGTCTCACCCACGGCGAGACTGTCGATGTTGAAGGCACGAGAGGCGAGCATGCCCGAGATGTGTGCGAGCACACCGGGCTGGTTGGTGACCAGGGCTGAGAGTACGTGTCGCATGAATCGTGTCGGTCTTGGGTCGGGTCGACTCGTGATGAGCGACCTGCAGCCGGCGAAAAGGACAATGTTGAAGTCACAAGGGGGGCAACGTTTCAGTGTAAGGAAGCGGTCGGGCACGGGGAAGCTTGACACCCGGCTGCCGGCGGTGTTGGATTGCCGGGCCCGACCGGGACACTCCCGGTGGGCAGGCAGGACGGAGCCGACGGCATGGCAAGAGTCTGGCGCTACGCGGTCCACGACGCACCTCGAGTGAAGTCGCTCTCGGCCGAACTGAAGGTCCCGGCACTGGTGGCCCAGGTGCTGTTGGCTCGAGGCGTCGATTCACAAGAGAGTGCACGCGAGTTCCTCTCGGCCCGCCTCACCGATCTCCACGACCCTTCGCTGCTGCCGGGCATCGACGAGGCGGCTGACCGCATCGTGGCGGCGATCTCCGACAAGCGATTGATCACCATCTACGGCGACTACGACGTCGACGGCGTCACTGGCACCAGCCTGCTGTGGCACTGCCTGAGGTTGGCCGGCGGCCGGGTCAAGTACACGATCCCCGATCGGCTCAACGACGGCTACGGCCTGAACCCCAAGGCCATCAAGACCCTCTCCGACGAGGACCCGTCTCAACTGGTCATCTCGGTCGACTGCGGCATCGCCAGCATCGAGGAGGCGGCGTTGGCGGCCGAGCTGGGCCTGGAACTGATCATCACCGACCACCACACGATCGGCGAGTCGTTGCCAAAGGCCGCGGTGCTGGTCCACCCGAGGTTGCCCGGAAGCGAGTATCCCTTCGGCGACCTCTGCGGGGCCGCGGTCGCCTTCAAGCTGGCCTGGGCCATCTGTCAACGACTGGGCGACGGACGCCGGGCCTCGCCGCAGATGAAGGAATTTCTGCTCTCGGCCGTCGGCCTGGCCGCGATCGGGACCGTCTCGGACGTGATGCCCCTGCTGGGCGAAAACCGCGTGCTGGTCCGGTTCGGACTGGCCGGCTTGCCCGCTCGCGCCAGCGTCGGACTCAAGGCACTGCTCGACGTCTCGGAGAAGCAGGCACCGCTGGAGGCCGAGGATATCGCGTTTGCGATCGGGCCACGCATCAACGCCGCCGGGCGACTGCAGCAGGCCCGCCTGGCCGTCGAACTGCTGACCACCTCCGATGAACACAAGGCCCGCCAACTGGCCACCCACCTCGACAAGCTCAACAAGGACCGCCGCAGCCTCGAAACCCGCATCTTCAAGCAGGCCAGGAAGCAGGTGGCCGAGCATCCCGAATGGGAAGACTCCGCGGCACTGGTGCTCGCCAGCAACGACTGGCACGCCGGTGTGATCGGGATCGTCGCCAACCGGGTCGCCGAAGAATTCGAAAAGCCCGCCGTGCTGCTGGCACTCTCGGCCATGGAAGGCACCGGCCGCGGCTCGGCTCGCTCTTTCGCCGGCTTCAATCTCTACTCGGGCATCGCCGCCTGCTCTGAATACCTGCTCACCTTCGGAGGACACCACGCCGCGGCAGGGGTCTCGATCAAGTCGGACCAGGTCGAGGCCTTCCGCGAAGCCTTCTCGAGTTACGTGGCCGAGCATCACACCGTCAGTGACGAGGACCTGGAATTGCGGGTCGATGCGGAGGTGCTGCTGGGGGACCTCAGCCACAAGGCCATCGTGGCACTCGATGCACTCAGCCCCTTCGGTCAGGGCAACCCACGACCCCGCTTCTCGGCCTCCGACGTCGAACTCGCCGAAGACCCCCAGACGATGGGCGAGGGCGATCGGCACCTCAGACTCGCTCTGAAGAACGGCAAGCGACCGCTCAAGGCCGTCGCCTTCGGACGCGGTGAATGGGCCGAGCCGATCCGGACTGCAAAGGGACCCCTGTCGATCTGCTTCGAACCGATGATCAACCGCTGGAGAGGCCGGGAATCGGTTGAATTGAGGCTGATCGACTGGAAGTCGGGCTCGGGAATCGGCTGAGAAGGCCACAACCGGGCAAAAGCCCGCCGACTGGGCTGAACCCACCCACACCGGAATGTCGATTTGTCGTAAGGACAGGTGATCGACTACCTTCAGGGATCCCGCCACGCCGGCACCCCCTCAGTTCCTCTCGACCAGGCCCACGCGATGTCGCTGCTGCTCGAAAACATCCGCAAGAGCTACCCGGAACCGGACGGCGGCAGACTGCCGGTGCTCGAGATCGAACGATTCGAGATGGCTC
>CAUZEQ010000445.1:0-2952 GCA_963578885.1 Planctomycetota bacterium | reverse complement strand
CGCTGCAGGTCGTTTTGGGCACCCGTCGAAGTCTCGTGGTAGACGATCTCCTCGGCGATGATCCCGCCCAGCAGGCAGCAGATCTGGTTCTCGAGCTCCGACTGCATCACCAGCTGCTTCTCATCGTTGGGCCGGTGCATGGTGTAGCCCAGAGCGCCGTATCCTCGAGGGATGATCGAGATCTTGTGGACCGGGTCGGTGTTCGGCAAGACGCTCGCCACCAGAGCGTGCCCGCACTCGTGGTAGGCCACCCGCAACTTCTCTTCCTCGTGAATGATCCGCGTCTGCTTCTCGAGACCCGCGATCACCCGCTCGACCCCCTCCTCGAACTCATCCATCGTCACCCGCTTCTTGTCACCTCGAGCCGCCAGCAACGCGGCCTCGTTGACCAGGTTGGCCAGGTCGGCACCGACGAATCCCGGTGTGATCCTCGCCAGTCGACCCAGGTCGACACTGTCGTCCATCTTGATCTTGCCGGCGTGCACCTTGAGTATCGCCTCGCGGCCCTTGATGTCGGGTCGGTCGACCAGTACGTGACGGTCGAAGCGGCCCGGCCGCAACAGTGCCGGGTCAAGCGTCTCGGGGCGGTTCGTCGCTCCCATCACGATCACGCTCTGGTCGGTCGAAAACCCGTCCATCTCGACCAGCAGCGCGTTGAGCGTCTGCTCCCGCTCGTCGTGACCTCCGGGCATCCCGCTGCCGCGGACTTTGCCCAGGGCGTCCAACTCGTCGATGAAGATGATCGCCGGCGATCGGGCTGCGGCCTGCTGGAACATGTCGCGGACCCGGGCCGCACCGACGCCCACGAACATCTCGACGAAGTCCGAACCGCTGAGACTGTAAAACGGCACGCCCGCCTCGCCGGCCACCGCCTTGGCCAGCAGCGTCTTGCCCGTTCCCGGAGGACCGACCAGCAGCACGCCTCGAGGAATCCGGCCGCCCAGGGCCTGGTACTTGCCCGGATTCTGCAGGAACTCGACCACCTCACGCAATTCCTCGACCGCCTCGTCAATCCCCGCCGCCTGCTGGAAATTCGAATCGACCTCCTCCTGGGCATACAGACGACCGCGGCTGCGACCGAACGACATCGCCGAGCCCGCTCCGCCCATACGTCGGAACAGAATCAGGAACAGGAACAGCAGAAAGACGATCGGCAGAAAAAAGATCAACAGCGACTGCCACTCCGAAGGCGGTCGCGCGTACCCGTAGACGATCTTCTGGGCCGTCAAGGCACCGGTCAGCCGTTGGGCGTCCGTCTCGGCCGGCTTCAAGAACGGCACCTCGAAATACTTCGTGTTCGGCGGGTCCGGCTTGTCCTTCGGCTTGGCCTTGTCCTGGAAGCGGATGTAGTCGGCACCAATGATCAACTCGAAGACGTTGCTGCGGTTGAACTTGCCCACCGGCTCACCGCTGTTGGCATCTCGGCGCTCAAGCTCCTCGACGAACTCGCTGAAGGTCAACTCGTCGCTCGATGGGTTCTGGTTGAACACACTGAAGACGATGGCCGCGATCGCTCCGGCAATCATCAGGAACCAGAACAGGTTGCTCGATGGCTTCTGCTCGCCCCGCTTGCCGTCGCCTGAACCCTTGGCGTCGCCGCCACGATCACCACCCTCGGGAGATTCCTCGGGTGAAGGAGGAGGCGGAGACTGGGAGGGGTCCGGCTTGCTCATCAGCGTCGCTGTCCAAGTGAGGCCATTCCACTGTAGGAACGGTGGGGGGGAGGGGTCAACCATCGTGACGACGACGCCGACACACCGCTTGTCGCCTCCGTAACCACACCCCTAGAATGAACAGGACCTCCACGAACCGCACACCCCACACCCCACACCCCACACCCCACACCCCACACCCCACACCCGACTCCCCACACCCGATTCCCCACACCCGGCCATCCACTTCGAATGAACCGCATCGCCGTTCTCGGTTCCACCGGCTCGATCGGGACCAGTTGCCTGGAGGTGATCGCGGCCCATCCGTCGGAGATGGTCCTGGCAGGAGTCTCGGCCAACAGCAGCTGGGAACTGCTCGGTCGCCAGGCCACCAGCTTCTCGCCCCGCTACGCGGTGCTCTGCGACACGTCGCTCGAGGGCCACGTCGAAACCTCCGCCTTCGGCAAGCACACCGAGTTGCTCTTCGGCGAAGCGGGCATCGAGAAACTGGTCACCGATGACGAAACCGACGTGGTGGTGACCGGCATCGTCGGAGCCGCGGGGCTGAGAGGCACGTGGGCGGCGTTGGAGAGTGGTAAGCGGGTGGCGGTGGCCAACAAGGAGACCCTGGTGGTGGCCGGGCCGCTGGTGATGGACCTGGCCCGGACGCACCAGGCCGAGGTGATCCCGGTCGACAGCGAGCACAGTGCCGTCTTCCAGGCCATGCAGGCGGGGCGATCTCAGGAAATCCGACGCGTCGTACTGACCTCCAGCGGAGGCCCCTTTCGAGGTGCCACCGCAGATCAACTGGCCGAGGTGACTCCGGAAACCGCCCTGGCTCACCCGACCTGGCAGATGGGGCCCAAGATCACCATCGACAGCGCCACGATGATGAACAAGGCGCTGGAAGTGATCGAGGCCAAGTGGCTGTTCGGACTCGACGTCGACCAGATCGAGGTCGCCGTTCACCCCCAGTCCATCGTCCACTCGATGGTCGAATTCGTCGACGGCTCGGTCATCGCTCAACTCTCGCCCCCGGACATGAAACTGCCCATCCAGTACGCCCTGACCTACCCCGACCGTGTCCCCTCACCCACCGGCTCAATCGACTTCAACATCCCCTTCTCGCTCGACTTCGAACCTCCCGACCTCGACGCCTTCCCCGCCCTGGGGCTGGGCTTCGAGGTCGCTGCCTTGGGCGGGACCGCCGGTGCGGTGCTCAACGCGGCCAACGAAGTCGCCGTCGAACGCTTCCTTGACGGACGGCTCGGTTTCGACGACATTCCCCGGTTGTGTCAGG
>CAUZEQ010000444.1:0-2969 GCA_963578885.1 Planctomycetota bacterium | reverse complement strand
GGCCCGCTGCCTGGCGTGCGGTGAGCGGGACCTGTGGCGACAAATGGACTTCCCGCACAAGATCGGCATCGCCCTCGTCGTACTCGGCGGTGTGCTCTCGACCATCGCCTGGGCCGACTACCGGCCCGAGCTGGCCATCGGCATCCTGATGCTGTTCGCACTGCTCGATTTGGCGTTGTATAGTCTGATGAAGGACGTGCTGGTCTGTTACCGCTGCCAGGCCCGGCACCGGATCGAGGGTTCGACCGACGGCTACTCGCGATTCGATCACGAGCGAGCCGAGCGGTATCGCCAGGAGGCTCTGCGGCAAGACCCACCCGACTCGGCCCAGTGATCTCCCGTCGGCCACCCCACCAGCAGGTGGCCCACACGGCCCCAGCCACCGATTCTCCCGACCAGTTCCCGGAGCCGCGAACGCGTGGACGAGCAACGCCAGCTGATGATCGAGGATCTTGGCAGCGTGCTCGAGGGCGAACTGCTCGTCGACCCGCTCTCGACAGCCCTCTACGCCAGCGACGCCAGTCTCTACCACGTCCCGCCCGTGGCCGTTGCCCGACCGCGGACTCGAGACGACGTGGTGGCGATCGTCAACTACGCGGCCGAAGTCGACCTGGGTGTGTTTCCTCGAGGGGCCGGCAGCGGAGTGGCCGGCGGCTGCCTGGGACCGGGCATCGTCGTCGACTTCTCGCGGTACCTGCACCGTATCCTCTCGGTCGACGCCTCGACCGTGACCGTCGAACCCGGAGTCGTTCTCGACGAACTCAACCGCTACCTCCGGCCGCTGGGCCGCTACTTCCCTCCCGATCCTTCAAACGCCCCGGTCACCACCATCGGCGGCATGCTGGCCGTCGACGCGGCCGGAAGCCGATCGGTCCGAGTCGGCTCGACTCGCGACCACGTCAAACGGCTCGAACTGGTCATCGGCGACGGGTCGGTGATCGAGGCGGGCAGTGAGAGACTGCTGAGTCACCAGACCGGCGGCACGGCGGATCTGACCGACCCCCACCAGAGACTCTGCGACAACCTCGAGAGGATCCTGCGGGAAAACGAGGAGTTGATCGCCCAGCGGCAGCCGGCCCTGCCACGCAATTGCAGCGGCTACCACCTCCGAGGCGTCCTCGCCGACGACCGACTCGAACTCGCCCGCATGCTGGTCGGCTCCGAAGGTACGCTGGGGCTGTTCACCCGCGCCACGCTGCACACTTCACCATTGCCCGAACACCGCGGCCTGGTGCTGCTGCTGTTCGGGACCCTCGAGGAGGCCACCCGGTGCGTAAAGGCCATCTCCGCCCTGCAGCCCTCGGCCTGCGACCTGATGGACCGACGGGTGCTGAGCCTGGGACGGGAATCGGACCCCCGCTTCTCTTCCTTGATCCCCGCCGGCAGCGAAGCGGCGTTGATTGTCGAGCAGGTGGGGATGAGTGAACGCGAGATGCGTGAGCGGATTGCTCGAGTCATCTCGGCGGCTCGTGCCACCGCCCAGTCAACTCGGGTCGCCTTCGAAGCTCACGACTTCGACGATGTCGAATTCCTCTGGTCGCTGCCACGTCGGATTGTCCCGATGCTGACACGGCTCAAGGGAGCCACCCGACCGCTGCCGTTTGTCGAGGACATTGCCGTGCCGCCCGAGCAGCTGCACGAATTCCTCACCGCCGCACAGCGGGTGTTCCAGGCTCACGAGGTCACCGCGTCGCTGTACGCTCATGCCGCCGCCGGCCAATTGCACTTCAGGCCGTTTCTCCCGAATCCCGCCATCGACTCCGGCCAACGACTCGAAGAACTCGCAACCAGCCTCTACGAGGAAGTCTTCCGGCTGGGCGGAACCGTGAGCGGCGAACACGGAGACGGACTCTCAAGGACTCCCTTCCTCAACAGGCAGTACGGACCCCTGTGCCGCGTCTTCCAGTTCGTCAAGGACCTCTTCGACCCCCACGGACGACTCAACCCGGGCAAGATCGTCCCGGAGGCGGGTGAAGCGACCCCGCTCGAATTCCGTGCGGCTCCCTTCAGCCGACCCCCCACAGCCGGATCGACCCACCTCGCCCTCACCCCGACCCAGGAACCATCCGATCCTGACCTCGTGTCGTTGGGGTGTTCCTGGACCGCCGAGGAGTTCTCAGAGGCGGCCACCGACTGCAATGGCTGTGCCGCCTGTCGGACGATTTCTCCCCAACAGCGGATGTGTCCGTTCTTCCGGATCGATCATTCCGAACACGCCAGCCCCCGGGCCAAGGCCAACGCGATCCGCTCGGTGTTTGGAGAACTGGGAACCGACTCCCTCGTCTCCGAAGAACTCCGGCAACTCGCCTCACTGTGCTTCAACTGCAAGCAGTGCCAGCTCGAGTGCCCCGGCCACGTCGACGTGCCCCAGATGATGGTCGAAGCCAAGGCCGCCCAGGCCACCGTCGACGGGATGACTCGCGGCGACCGAACCGCCGCGGGGGTCCACGACCTCGTCGCACTGGGTGGGCTGATGCCCCGGGCGACCAATTGGCTGCTGGGTCAGCCTCCGGCCCGTTGGCTGATCGAGAAGCTGCTGGGCATTCACCGCGACCGCCGCCTGCCGGCCCTGGCACGACGCTCGTTCCTGCGCAGCCTGCCACGCCGCTGGTCATTTCGGCCACGGCCCGGCGCTCGGCCCAAGCCGGTCGTCTACTTCGTCGATCACTTCGCCAACTACCACGACCCCGAACTCGCCACCGCGCTGGTGAGAATCCTCGAACACAACGACGTCCCGGTCTACGTGCCCCGCGACCAGCATCCCTCGGGAATGGCCCTGATCACCTCCGGAGACCTCGACTCCGCCAGGCGACTCGCCGAATGGAACCTCCGGGAACTCGGGGAGCTGGCCCGAGAAGGTCACCGCATCGTCTGCAGCGAACCCTCCGCCGTCGTCTGCCTGCAGCAGGAGTACCCTCGACTGGTCGATCACCCCGACGCTGCGGCGGTCGCCGAACAAGTGGTCGAAG
>CAUZEQ010000443.1:0-2993 GCA_963578885.1 Planctomycetota bacterium | reverse complement strand
GTGTAGGGCCCATGCACGGCATTGGCACAGGCGATGTTGTCGATCGTGGGTCGGACGTCCTCGAGCATTTCGGCGTGCGAGGCGTAGGCGGCTGCGACGCCGTGTGTCGTGGAAAACCGTTGTGCATTCTCGAGCCGACCGCTGGTGACGCCGGCCAGGCGGATGTCGAGGCCGTTGCGGTGAGGGATCATCCCGTAGGTACGGGCGGTGTAGTCGCCGGCGAAGCCGGTTCCGTTGATCGTGACGGAGAGTGAGATCGGGTCGGTCATCTTCTGGTGATCCGGTCGACGTGAAGGAGCGGGCACCTTGACCGACGGCGATTGGAATTGCAATCGGGACCCGGGGCGGTGGCTGGTGGCTTGGCAGCGGTGGTCGGGTCGATCATGCTGCCGTGTCGGTCCTGCCAAACTGGAGCATTCGCCGGTGGCCCTTTCCAACAACCGCACGCACCGCATGATCACCTTCTGCGCGCTCTACTTCGCGCAGGGGATCCCCTGGGGCTTCATGCTGCTGACGCTGCCGTCGTACCTGCTCAACAAGCACGGCGATCACTTCGGCGACGATGAGATCAGCAAGCTGAAGGCAATCATCCTGATCCCGTGGGCGTTCAAGCTGATCTGGGCACCGATCATGGACAGCTTCACGATCCGCAGCATGGGTCGCCGGCGGGCGTGGATTATCGGGGCCGAGCTGATGATGGCCGTGACCCTGTTGGGGATGATCGGGCTGGGTGATCTCTCGGAACAGCTCTCGGCTCTGCTGTTCATGTACTTTCTGCACAACTGTTTTGCGTCGCTGCAGGATGTGTGCACCGATGCGATGGCCGTGGATCTGTTGCCGCCCGAAGAGCAGGGCCAGATGAACGGGATGATGTGGGGCAGCAAGCTGGTGGGCAAGGCCGGTGGGGCGTGGGCGCTCTCGTACGTGATCAACTGGGGTGGGATCGAGGCGTGCATCTGGGTCCAGGTGGCGTTGCTGGCGGTGATCGTGCTTATCCCGATGCTATTCCTGGAACGCCCCGGCGAGCGGCGACTTCCCTGGTCGGCGGGATCCGCACAGGGAGAGAATACGACCAGTGCCCGTAATCCGCTGACGACGATCGTCTTGACGATCAAGGCGATCAGCCTGCCGACGTTGGCTGTTTACATCGTCTTCACCCTGGTCAAGTTGTTCGGCTATGGAATCAACGAAGTCGTCGTCAACACCCTGTACATCAAGCAGCTGGGATGGAGCGATCTCGACTACACCACCGCCAGTGGGCTTTACACGCTCCCACTCCTCATCCTCGGCACACTTCTGGGCGGCATGCTCGCCGATCGCTTTGGACGTCGGTTGATCCTGAGTATCGGCTACGGAGGCTTCGCGGTCGCGGCCATCGTCTTCTCGCTGTGCCCTCAGCTTTGGGACCAGTACTGGTTCACCCTCACGTACTTGCTGGCCTTCGAGACCCTGGCGGCGGTTGGGTCGGTCGGGTTCCTGTCGATGGCGATGCGGATCAGCTGGTCGACGGCGGCGGCCACGGTCTTCACCGTCTACATGACTCTCAGCAATGTCTCACACGTAGTCGGCAACTGGTTGGCCGGACCGGTGCGGCGGATCACGACCGAGTACTCCGAATCGAATGGCCTGGTCGGGACCGAAGCGGAACTGATGTCCTACCAGCTGACCATCGGCCTGACCGGCCTGATCACGCTGCCGGCCTTGCTGCTGTTGCTGTGGGTCAAGACTGACGAAGTCGATGAAGCCAAGGCGAGACAGGAGGCCGAGGCTCCGATCGATCCGCCAGGCGATGATTTCGACGATGCGATGAGAGCGTCGGAATGAGCGACGGCATGAGCGAGATGGATCGGCACGACGCCCCGGTGCTCGTCGACAGTATGCGTTTGAGAGCGTTGACCGAGTCGGTACTCGAGGCCGGGGGTTTCCGGTCCTCTGACGCGGCAGCGGTGGCCGAGGTGCTGGTCGAGGCCGATCTGCGGGGTGTCGATTCGCATGGGGTGACCCGGCTGCACGGGTACCTGGAGATGATCGACGCCGGTCATGTGAATCCGCAGCCGGCGGTAACCGTCGAACGGGAGTCGGGTTCAACCGTCCTGCTGGACGGCGATAGTGGCATCGGCATCATCGCCGCCAAGCAGGCGATGGATCGCGCGATCAGTCTCTCGGCCGAATCGGGCATCGCCTGCGTTTCGTTGCGAAACGTCTCGCACACCGGCCTGGTGGGCTGGTACACGATGCGGGCTGCCCGGCAGGGTCTGATCGGGATTGCGATGAACAACGGTCCCTGTATGACGCCGGCGTTCGGTGGTCTGGATCCGGTGGCGGCGACCAACCCGATCAGCATTGCCGCCCCCTCGGGTGGTCCGCACCCGATCGTGCTGGACATGGCCACCACAACGGTCGCCGCAGGCAAGATCCGGCTGGCCCAGAAACTCGGCCAGTCGATCCCGGCTGACTGGGGTCTGGATCGAGACGGCCAGCCGTGTACCGACCCCGCGGAAGTGATCGACAACGGGTTCTATCAGTGGACCGGCGGCTACAAGGGCTTCGGCCTGGCGACGATGATCGAAATCCTCACCGGAGTACTCTCCGGCGGGCTGTTCGGCCAGGATGTGCCGACGCTGGTCGAATACGGACAGGACCCGCTGATCAGCAACGGGTTCTACGCGGCGATCGATGTCGAGCGGTTCCTGCCGCTGGAGGATTTCTGCGCGCGGGTCGACCGCCTGGTCGAGCAGGTGCGAGCGACCGAGCCGATCGATGCCTCGCAGCCGGTGATGGTGGCCGGCGACAAGGAACTGGCCTGTCGCGAGACCCGGCTCAAGCAGGGCATCCCGCTCAGCCACCAGGTGGCCGACGAGTTGGACGGATTGCTCGACCGCTTCGAACTCAGCCAGGTGGCTCGGCTGCGGTCTGGCTCGTGATCGGCCCGTAGTGCTCGATGCGGCGGTTCTTCGCGAAGTTGAAGATCCCCTGCTTGTAGGGCAGGGTCG
>CAUZEQ010000442.1:0-2997 GCA_963578885.1 Planctomycetota bacterium | reverse complement strand
AGACGCTGCCGAGGAGACTCCGGAAGAGGCTGCCGAGGAGACCGCGGAAGACGCTGCCGAGGAGACTCCGGAAGACGCTGCCGAGGAGACCGCGGAAGACACCGTGGACGAGTCGGCAGACGAGCCGGCAGCCTCCGAGGATGAAGCGGGTGAAGAGTCCGCAGCTGAGGAGGATGCAGCTGCGGAGGAATCGGCTGAGGAGGCACCGGCTGAGGAGTCGGAAGCTGATGAGTCTAGTGAGGAGTCTGCTGAGGAATCGTCGGAGGAGTCAGGTGAGGGGTCTGCTGAGGACGGTTCGGAGTTGACTCTGGGTGAGTCTGCAGCGGAAGAGGAAGAGCCTCGTGCTCCTCGCCAACCGTTATTGATCCGCGGCAAGATTGATCGCCATGGAGTGGCGATTGGTACGGGTCGTCGGAAGTCGTCGGTGGCTCGCGTTCGGATCGTCGACGGGGACGGTGCGATGGTGATCAACGGGCGTACCCTGGACAATTATTTCCAGATCGAACGCGATCGGCTGTTGATCGAGGCGCCGTTGAAGGCGACCGAGACCTTCGGTACGGTCGATGTGTGGGTGCGGGTCAACGGTGGCGGTCTGACCGGCCAGGCCGGTGCGATCGTGCTGGGGATTGCCCGAGCCCTGCAAGCCAAGAATCCCGACCTGCACGAGGCGCTCAGCGACGGTGGCTACTTGACTCGTGACGGCCGCATGGTCGAACGCAAGAAGTACGGTTACAAGAAGGCGCGTAAGAGCTTCCAGTTCTCCAAGCGCTAATCGTCACCGCCACCGCCGCGAGTCCGGTACGATCATCACAACACCGGGCTCGCCCCGCAGCCGTCTCGAGTCGACGGGGGGTCGACGGGGGGGTCGACGATGTACAACCGCCTGCTGCTGTTGCCCGATCTGCGGGAACTGCTCGATGCCGACGACGCCAGCGGCGTGGCCGGGTTCTGCGAGGCCCTGCACCCCGCGGCGGTTGCCGAGGTGCTCGAGGGTCTCGAGGCAAACGAGAGCTGGCGGGTGCTGTCCAGCTGCACGCCCGAGCGGCAGGCCGAGATCTTCAGCTTCTTCGACCTGCCCGATCAGCTCGAACTCGTCGAGACCGTTCCTCGCGAGTCGTTTTCGCGGTTGATCGAGGAGATGGCGCCCGACGACCGGGTCGATCTGCTCGAACGGCTTGATCCGGAACGGGTCGAGAACCTGTTGCCGATGATGGCTTCTGCCGAGCGTCGGGACATCCAGAAACTGCTCTCGTTCCCCGACGACAGTGCCGGGTCGATCATGACGACCGAGTACGCGTCGTTGCCGGCCGAAGCGACCGCGGCCGAGGCGATCGAGAGGCTCAGGCAGCAGGCTCCCGATCGGGAAACCATCTACTACGTCTACGTGATCGACGAGGGTCGTCGGTTGCGGGGTTTTGTGTCCCTGCGCGAACTGATCCTGGCTCGGCCCGAGACCCGGGTCGAGTCGATCATGGAGCGAGACGTGATCTCGGTCCGCGTCGATGACGACCAGGAGGAAGTCGCCCAGCGACTGGCTCGATTCGATTTCCTCGCGATCCCCGTCGTCGATGCTCACAACCAGCTGGTCGGCATCGTGACTCACGACGACGCGATGGACGTGGCCCAGGAGGAGGCCGACGAGGATGCCTACCGATCGGGAGCGGTGGTGCCGCTTCAGGACGATTATCTCTCGACATCGCTGGTCACCCTGGCCTGGAAGCGGGGCGGGTGGCTGGTCGTGCTGCTGTTCGCCTCGGTGCTGACCGCCATGGCCCTGCAGTCACTCTCCGATGACCTCGAATCGCTGGCGTGGATGGTGCTGTTCATCCCGCTGGTGCTGGCCAGCGGAGGCAATGCGGGTTCTCAATCGGCGACATTGATCGTGCGGGCCCTGGCGATCAGCCAGATCGAGCGTCGCGAGACCATCCAGGTGCTGCTCAGAGAACTGGTGCTGGCCGGGCTGTTGGGTGGCGGGCTGGCGATCCTGAGCTTTGCGGCGGCGATGGGGTTTGTCGACTCGATGGCCAAGGCGGCCGTCGTGGGAATCACCGTGTTCCTGGTCGTCGCCATGGGGACGGTCACCGGGGCCATGCTACCGCTGGGATTCAAGCGGATGGGTCTCGATCCGGCACTGATGTCCAACCCGCTGATCGCGGCGGTCGTCGACGTGGTGGGGGTCATCATCTATTACAACGTGGCGAAGATCATGGTCGTTGGTGGGTAAGCGTTGGGACTGGCACAGACCGAGGCGTCAGCCGAGGGAGGTGCCTGTCCCGGTTGGGGAAAGCGGCTACCAGGGTCCGGGACAGGCATCCGCCGCAGGCGGGGCTCTGGAGCCAGTCCCTGGTGGAGGTTAGTAGCGGTAGTAGTCGGGCTTGTAGGGTCCCTCGATGGGGATGCCGAGGTATTCGGCCTGGTCGTCTGAGAGCGACTCGAGCCTAACGCCGAGCTTCTCCAGGTGCAGTCGAGCAACCTCCTCGTCCAGCTTCTTGGGCAGCATGTGGACTCCCAGCGGAAAGTCGTCCTCGCCAAAGCCCAACACGGCCGGTTTCCACAGTGCGATCTGCCCGATCACCTGGTTGGTGAAGCTGTTGGACATCACGAAGCTGGGGTGTCCGGTGGCGCAGCCGAGGTTGACCAGCCGTCCTTCGGCGAGCACGATCACGGCGTGTCCGTCGGGGAAGACGAACTTGTCGACCTGCGGCTTGACGGTGACTCGCTCGATGTCGTTGCCTTCGACCAGGTAGGCGATGTCGATCTCCGAATCGAAGTGTCCGATGTTGCAGACGATCGCCTCGTTCTTCATCTGCTGCATGTGTGTTCCGGTGACGACTCCGCAGCAGCCCGTCGCGGTGACAAAGATATCACCTCGCGAGGCCGCGTCGTCCATCGTCGTCACCTCGTAGCCCTCCATCGCCGCCTGCAGTGCACAGATCGGGTCGATTTCGGTGACGATGACGCGTGCTCCGAGGCTCTTCATGGCGTGGGCACAGCCCT
>CAUZEQ010000441.1:0-3001 GCA_963578885.1 Planctomycetota bacterium | reverse complement strand
AAAAGGCGACGTCGTGCAGGTTGACCGCCGCGGCCCTGATCGTCCTGGTGCGTTTCAGCGCGGGCCAGCTGTACTGCTGCACACCGACCTGCGAGCAGGCGATGGCCGACTTCCCATCGGGCGCGAATGCGACAGATGTGATCGGCGGGTCGGCCGCGCGGGACTGGCTGACCAGGAGGCCGAGCGTCAGGCCGAGCGTCAGGCCGAGCACGGGTTGGGAGTTCACGATCATGCTCTGTCGAGATGCGTGCCTGTGGTTGCCTCAAACCAGCGTCCTTACCCCATCAACTCCGTGATGACTCTCGCTGTGTCGCGACCCACGCGAACCGGCCGGCCATCGGCGGTGTGCAGTTCACGATTCGGGTCGATGCCCAGCAGGGTGTAGACGGTCGTGGCGAGGTCGGCGGGCGTGACGGGGTTGTCCTTGGGAGACTCGCCCAGCAGATCGCTGCTGCCCAGCACCTGTCCCCCCTTCACTCCGCCACCGGCCAGCGCGACGCTGAACACGTTGGGCCAGTGATCTCGTCCGCCGGAGGCGTTGATTTTCGGTGTGCGTCCGAACTCGCCCATCACGATCACCAGCGTCTCATCGAGCATGCGTCGATCCTCGAGGTCGCTGATCAATGCGGTGAGTGCCCGATCGAGAGCCGGGAGCGGGGCGTTTCTGTCGGTGGGGTAGCGTTCCTTGAGCTTGAGAATGTCCTGATGAGTGTCCCAGCCCCGGTTGTTGACGGTGACGAACGGGACACCCCGTTCCACCAGCCGTCGGGCCATCAGGCAACTCGGTCCGATCGTATTCCCCTGCCCGTACCTCTGCCGGACCTCGAGGCTCTCTTCGGACAGCGAAAACGCCTGCTTGGCCCTGGGCGAGGCGATCAGGTTGAAGGCTCGTTCGAGGTCCGGGTCGCTGCCGGTGGTGGTCACGGCATCCCGGGCACGGCTGAATTCGTCAAAGGCCCGCACGATCCGGCGGCGACGATCGAGTCGAGGCAGGTCGAGTCCCTTGTAGAAGTCGAGGTCGCGGACCTTGAGGTCGTTCCGGCTGGCACCTCGCCTGCGCGAATTGCCGGCCACGGCAAAGGGTTGCGTGGCAGCGGGCAGGTAGCCGTTGCCCGAGACCTTGCCGGGGAAGTTGGGCACCGCGATGTTGGGCGGCAGCACGCCCTGAGACTCATTCAGGTGCGCGACGGTGGCGCCCAGCGTGGGATAGACCAACGCGGGTGACGGCTTGTAGCCGGTCATCATGTAGTGAGTGCCGAAGTTGTGTTCGCCCAGGGGTGAGGTCATCGAGCGGATGATCGCCAGCTTGTCGAGCATCCCGGCGGTCCGCTCGAGACACTCGTTGATGCGTACTCCCGGTACAGCAGTCGCGATGCTCTTCAGCGGACCCCTCACTTCTTCGGGAGCACCCGGCTTGGGATCGAAGCTCTCGATATGGCTGGGGCCGCCATCGAGCCAGATCAGGATGCAGGCCTTGGCTTTCGGGGCCAGACGATTCTCGGCCGCAAATGCCTGCTGCAGGCGGAAGTAGTCGCCCAGACCCAGGCCCAGGGCCGTGAGCCCGCCAACCCGCAGCAGGTCACGGCGGGTCACCCCGTCGCATCGTCTGTCGCTGTGCATCAGCCTGCCTCCAACTGCTCCAGCGCCCGCCCTCGGGCAGACACCCCTGACAGTACCTGATCAGTGGTTGGTAACAAATTCCCGGCAACACAGCAGCCCCCACACGAAGTCCTCGAGGAACTCACGTTTCCCGTCGGCGGTGGTGATCGCGTCCAGTTGCTTCTTCCAGTGCCTGGTTTCCCGCTTGTTGGGGTGTCGGCCGAGTGCCACCAGGTAGAACTCGCCGACGATCTCGTTGGGCGACTTGCCTGCTGCCAGCAGCTTGCTCAATCGACTGCCGGGCACCCTGATCCTGGCATTGATCAGCGGTCCGTTGAAGAGGTGCAGTTTCTGGGGCAGCCCGCCGGCGGATGCCGTCGAGCTCTCACACGACTCGTCGCGTCCGCAGCGGCCCAGGATGTCCAGCGATCGGGAACGGGTTGTCGGATCGACCAGCGTCACCGCACGTGTGCCCCTGGGGGACTCGCCATACGTGTCGGGCACGCCGAGTACATCCGAGATCGCGTCGGCAAGCACCTCGGGTTCCAGCGGCTGCCAGGCGGCGTGCGAGTAGAAACGGTCGTCGGTCCGGTTGCCCGGCAGCGCGTTGGCACTGCGGGCGTACGCGGCACTGAGGGCGATCCGTTTCAGAGTGTGTCTCAGCCGAAAACCATGCTCGACGAAGTCATCGGCCAGCCTGTCCAGCAGCACCGGATGAGTGGCCGGGTTCGTGGCCCGGAAGTCGTCGGCCGGTTCGACCAGCCCACGCCCCATCATTCTCTGCCACAACCGGTTGACGATCGCCCTGGCGAAGAACGGATTCCCGGGCCGCGTCAGCCACCTGGCCAGCTTGGCTCGGCCATCGCTGAGCGTGCTCGAGAGGAACTGCTCGCCGGGGATGCGGGGTACGGCCGCCTCGAGAGTCCTGGGGTGGATCACCTCACCGGTCGGCTTGACCCGGATCACTCGCCCCGACTCGATCCTGGCAAAGATCGCCGAGAGCCCGTGGTAGTCGTCCTGCGTCCAGCGGTCCAGCGGATGGTTGTGACAATTTGCACACCGCAGCCGGGTGCCCATGAACAGTTCGCTGAGGAATTCGGCCTGCTTCCGCGGATCCGCATTGGTGCGGTAGAAGTTGGCGGGACCGTTGGTGTGGGTGTCGCCGGAGGCGAGGATCACGCTGCGGGCCAGCTCGTCGTAACCGACTCCACGACGGACCGCGTCGGCCAGCCACTTGTGGTACGCCAGGGCGCCCTGGCTGTCGTTGGGTTGAGGGCGAATCCGCAACAGCGTGGCCAGCTGCAGGGTCCAGTACTCGGTGAAGGCTTCGGATCCCAGCAGTTCCTCCACCAGGGCTTTCCGCTTCTTCGGGTTCGCGTCCGCCCGGAAGGCCCGCACCCGG
>CAUZEQ010000440.1:0-3015 GCA_963578885.1 Planctomycetota bacterium | reverse complement strand
GCTGCTGCCGTTGAGCCTGCTCCTTGAGCTCTCCGGCCTGCACCCGCAACCCGGTCAACTTCGCATCCAGTACCGCTCGTCGCCCTCTGGAATCGGTCTCGTCCCGCTGCAGTCGGGCCAGTTCTCCGTTGATCTCCGTCAGCCGGGTCTCGGCCGACTCGACCTCAGACCGGGCCCTGCCCAGCTCCCTGGCC
This sequence comes from Planctomycetota bacterium, assembly GCA_963578885.1. GTDB lineage: Bacteria > Planctomycetota > Planctomycetia > Planctomycetales > Planctomycetaceae > UBA8437. The sequence continues at coordinate 2,821 of CAUZEQ010000440.1, read as the reverse complement.
CCGTCGCGATGCCGTGTCGTCAGCGAATCGAGCATTCGGCTCCAGTTGATCTCAACCGCGTCCACGTCGTCGAGTACCAGGGGTTCGGGTTCGGCTGCGGGTTCGGCTGCGGGTTCGGCTGCGGGGACGGCGGATGTTTGAGGTGCGAGCGGCTCGGCAGCGGCCGCTGGTTGGGCGACGGACTCGGCAGCGGCCTGCTGAATCGCCGTGGCAAGTGCCTCGGCTCGAATCTGCCGCGTGACGACCAGCAGCAGGAAGATCAGGGCACCCATCGCGCAGACCAGCACGGCCAGGAACGGGAACAGCGACACCGAGTTTCCGGCCCGTGGTCTGCTCATCGCTGCTTGCCCCCCGGCCTGCTGGATTCCGTCAAGCCGCCTTCGAGCCCGACTTGGCCGACAGCAGGTTGGCCGCGGCCGTCAGGCCGATCAACGCCTGCTCGAATGCGTCGGCGGTGCGAACCGCGTCGAGGTTTTCGGCCAATCGTTGCTCGAGACCCACCAGTTCCTCCTCGTGGCCGATCACCTGCATCAGCAATTCGCCCTGTTGCCTGAGCTGTCCGAGTTGGTCTCGGACGGCATCGGTCGACTGGTTGATCGCAGCCACGCACTCGCCGATCCCACTCGTCATCGATTCGGCCAGCCGCTCCGACTGGCTGGCCATGCCGTCGGTCACCTCCCGACAGGCTTGCAGCCACTGATCACGCAGCCCCTCGAGCTTGCGGTCATGATCGACCAGCCCCTGTTCCAGGCCCCGGCCCAGGGTCGCCTCGAAATCGGTCGTCTGCCTCTCTAGCGTTTCGACCCAGCGATGGCGGAGTTCCTCGAGCGAGCGGTCCCAGAGTTCGGCCTGGCGGCGGATCGAGGCTTCGGATTCCTCGAGCAACTTTCGAGCCGCCTGCTGTTCGACGTCGCGCAACTGACCCCCAGGACCCTCCGACTCGGCCAGCAACGGCGCCACCTCTCGCAGGCTCCACGACTCGATCCTCGCCAGGCTCGACTGCTCGATTCGCTGAGTGGCATTCGAGGCGAAGACCAGTACCAGCGAGAGTGTCAGGGCCAGGGCGGTGGTGTCAAACGCGACGGCCAGCCCGTCGGTGACCTCACCCAGCGACGTATCCAGTTGCTCGGGGGTCACGTTGGCGATCGCCATCGTGATTCCCACAACCGTGCCCAGGAAGCCCAGGATCGGAACCGCCCAGGTGATGGTCCGCACCAACGAGTAATTCTCGTGCAACTGATCTGAGGCCTGGTCGGCGAGGAAGCGTCCGTGCTGAGCCACGCCCGCCCCGCCACCGCGGCGGCTGACGAACGTGCACAACTCACTCAACCGGCGACTCCGTCGGGAATCGGGCCAGTCGGCCGAGTGCTCCCGCAGAGAGCGGGCCCGGGCCACGCTGCCGCCGTCGAGGGCGATCAGATCGTCAAGCTCCTCGGGCAGAACCGCGACCTCGGCGGCACCGGCATCTCGCCAACAGACCGCCGATCGCATCACCAGGACCGCCATGCCCACGAAGAACAGCGTCGCGGTGGCGTATTCCAGCGGATGGGCACAGAAGTACCGCTGCAACAGGTCCGCCGCGATCGGCGAATGAGGGATTGCCATGTAAAAGGCCCACGTCGCCAGGCCGCCCCACAACAGAGGCGAGCCGAAGAGGCGGCCGATCACTGTGACGGACTCCGAGTCGTGCCGGCCCACAGAGGCTGGTGCGGTGTGTCCCGCTTGGTCCTGTGTCATCGTCTCCCCGGTCGATTGCCGCAGTACTGAATCGGCGAGAATCCGCTGGGCGCAGACCGTCCCGCGACCGGCGGCCGCAGCCGTCGGTATATTCGGTAGAATCGGCGCAACCCCAGCCCACGATTGAGCCTATTCGTGCCCACACGCCGATGGCCGACGCCGTGGGGGGTCGCCGTGGGGATCACAGGTAGCGCCGAGGGGCCGCTATCCAAGCATCTTGTCGAGCAGGCCGGTGGTCTTGAGGACCGCCAGAGTGCCGAGCATGAAGAAGTAGACGCCCGAGAGAATCATCAGCCCACGGATCACGATGTGAGGCCGCAGTGGCTTGGGCAGAAGCTTGGTGTTGATCGCCACCGTGTGCCAGCAACTGATTCCCAGTGCCACGTTGAAGAACATCGTGGCGTACTTGATCAGCACGCCGGGATCCAGCAACAGCGAACAGCAGCCGAAGATGGCATAGCAGATCAGCACCCGCAGATAGAGCACCTTGATGTACTTCGGGTCCATCTCCCGCAACTTGGCACTCGACGTCCAGAAGGCATCGACCCAGCGGCGAATGATCCCATCAGCCGAAGACGACATCGTCGGAGCCAGGACCAGGAATCCGCAGAAGATGGTCATGAACCAGCAGAAGGTTCCCAGCCCGACTCCCGATTCGGCCGAGACGACATTCCGGACCCCCTGGGCAGTCATCACGGCCATCGACCAGCTGTCCCCCTTGTCGGCGTCGGCGTAGCTGAGGAACTGGATCGAGAGCATGGCGGGCAAAGCGATGCCCACGAAGCAGGCCGGTTGGTCGCGAGCCACATGCTTGTACCAGCCGCGCCAACGTGGCAGCGACTCCTCGGTCACCTCGAACACGGTCCCCGTGTGAGACAGCTCGATGTCGTGACCTCCAAACGTGCTGGGAATCGCGCCGACGTGGTGACCCATCCCCCAACCCTGGTCCCGGGTGTAGTTGCTGGTGGGAGTATTCGAGAGACCTCCCGATCCGGCAATCGCAGCCAGCGCCGCGATGAACCCGACCATCGTGAAGTCGATGTCCTTGAAACTGCCGCTCCCCGAGAACATCGACCACACGCTG
>CAUZEQ010000439.1:0-3018 GCA_963578885.1 Planctomycetota bacterium | reverse complement strand
CCCGTCATCGGAGTTGGCAAAGAAGGTGTAGCGACCGGACTTGGGTACGTGGATGGACCCGGTGAACCTGAGTGCGAAGCGGTCGTTCTGTTTCTTCTGCGGCACGTCCTTGATGATGGCCGGCACAATGCCACTGGCCTTGGGTGTCATGGCGGCGAGTGTTTCGAGTGCGACGTTCTTGGCACTGGGGAAGAAGTAATCGACCTTGATGCCCTGTTGGACCAGTGCCGAGCCGGTCTGTTCGGCTTGGTCGACTTGTTGGGCCTGCAGCGACGCGGGCAACTCGACGGTCAGCGGCTGGACCTTGTTGTAGAGCCTGGTTCGGAGCTTGGAGTCGGCGATGGCCGGCACGGCATCGAGGAAGTCTCGGAGCCGGGTCTTGCTGGTCGATGCGGCCAGCAGTGCATCGTCGCCGGTGCCGTCTGATGCGATCAGTGCGGCGAAGGCCAGTCGTCTGACCGAGTCGCTTTTTCCGGCGAGTGCGAGTTTTTCGATACGGCCGGCCACGGCGGCCAGGTCGTTTTGCGGCTGCGTGGCCAGCAGGGAACCGATGGTGTTGAGCCCCGTGGCCGGGTTGGCGGTATCGCGTTCCTCGATCAGGTCCAGCAGCAGCCGGGTGGGCGCGGTTTTGCGGAGTGTGGCGAGTGCGACGAGTGAGTTCTTGAGGTGGACGGCGGGGACGTTGGGTCGCGAGAGAATCGCTTCGTGGACGGCCTGGGTCGGCTTGAGTTTCAGGAGGTCTGCGACGCTGGCGTTTCGCAGCACGTAGGCCTGTGCGGCCTTCGAGAGTGGTTTGCCGCTGGCGACGGCTTCCTGGAGGATCTTGTCGACCGCCAGTTCGCCTCGCGCGAAGTTGAGCACATTGGTAAGTTCGGCGTCGGTCGGTCGTGTGGCGACTTCGAAGACGGCCTCGGCGGCGGCGAGCCGTTCGAAGGACACGGCGGCCTTGACCGTTTCGGCCCGAACCAGTGCCGACTTGTCTTTCGAGCCTGCCAGCAGCAGTTTCTGCCACCCGGGCACCTTTTCGCCCCAGTGTCCGAGTGTGCGGATGGCCGCCGCGCGGACCCGCTGGTCGTCGGCCTCGAACACGCGCCCCAGCAGCGTCTCGTTGGCCACTCGGTGTTCTTCGAAAACCCAGAGGCATTCGAGCAGAGCCTGGGCTTCGTCTCGTTGGGGCGAGACCCGGCTGACGTCGAGTCTGCTGGCGAAGGCACCGACCTGGGCCACGATGTCATTGGTCTTGCGGCCGCTGAGTTCGAGTCGAGCCCGGTAGCGGACGCCGTTGGCGGTCGAGAAGAAGTTGCCGCAGACCTCGGCGATCGGCTTGCCCTTCATCTTGATCGCCGGCGTCAGCGGGCGTCCCGTGCAGGTGACCCGGTAGATGCGTCCGTGAGCGTGGTCGCGATTGGGGTCTCGCATGTTGTGCTGCATGTGTCCGATCAGCACGTTGCACCAGTCGGAAACGTACAGGGCTCCGTCGCCCCCGATCTCGATGTCGGTCGGTCGGAAGTTGGGATCGCTGGAGAGGAGGATCGGTTCGATCTCGGTGGCGGTGATATCGGCTCCGGAGAACTTCACCGTGTGCTGCAGCACTCCCTGGACCCCGATCGTGTTGCAGATCAGGAAGTTGCCGTTGGTGTTTTCGGGGAAGTGGGTGCTGGAGAGGAACCCGGTGGCGGCGACCGGTCGGACTCGCTTGGGGAACCACTTCTTGTTGCCTCGACCCTTGCCCACATTCACATAGCTGCCGGTGCCACCGGTGCCGTCGTTGGCGAACTGAAAGCCCCAGCGATCGAAGGCATCTCCGTGAGGGTTGGGCCCGATCGGGAAGTGGAATTCGACTTCGAAGGTCCGCGGGTTGAAGCGGTGGACTCCGGATTGCCCCGACCGGTAGGTCCTGGTGGGTGTTTCCATGTTGGCGATATTGAAGATACCGCGGGACCAGTAGAGCCAGCCGTCGGGTCCGACGACGAGTGCATTGGCCGAGTGGTGTGTATCGGCGCTGGAGATGCCCTGGAGCATGCGGATTTTGACATCGGCCTTGTCGTCGCCGTCGGTATCCTTGAGGAACCAGATCTCCGGCGCCGCGGCCACCAGCATGCCGCCTCCCCAGAACTCGAACCCGGTGACGCTGTTGAGTTGATCGGCGAAGATGACGCAGCGGTCGGCGACTCCGTCGCGGTCGTCATCGGGCAGGCAGAGGATGCGGTCGGTCCGCGGCTTTGTGGGGTTCCAGTGCGGGTAGGAGGGCCAGACCGAGGCGAAGAGTCGTCCGTCGGTGTCGACGGCCATCTGCACCGGGTTGACCAGTTCGGGGAATTGTTCTTCGGAGGCGAACAGGTTGACCTCCATCCCCTTGGCCAACCTCATCCGCTCGATCGCCTTGGTCCCCGCGAGGTAGGGATGTCGACCTCCGGCCAGCGGGCCGGGCTTATTCGTCTTGACCTGCAGCAGGCCGGGGATGTTGTTGTCGACGATCTTGTGTTTGCGTCCGGCGGCGACGGCCCAGACCATCTCGTCACGATTGCCGGTCATCACATCGAAGATCTGCATCTCGCGTTGCATCACGTCGGCGTTGGACTGGCCGAACCAGGCCAGTCGCGAGCGGCCTCCGAAGACGTTGTAGCCATCGACGACGCGGTAGCGGCTGAACCAGTAGTAGCTCTTCTCGAGCACCGCCCGCTGCAGCCGTTCGATCTCGGCACTCTCACGCAACGTGCTGCCGGGCCTCCCGAACAGCTGCCGCATGATCACTCCGGCCAGCAGCCGGTTGCCGTGTTCGAGCAGGTGGATGCCGTTGAGCGTGAGGTGGCTGGCGTTCTCGGCGTAGAGTTGTCGTGAGGGTGCAAAGAGGTCGACGAAGGGGACGCTCTGGGCGGTACAGACCTGTTTCATGGCGGCCGAGTAGAGGGCCAGGTTGCGGTTGTTTCTGGAGCCGTCGGGCAGGTTGGGGCTGTTGAGGTTTTCGTGAGCGATGGGTGAGAAGACGACGATGCGGGGTGCGGACTTGCCGTTGTA
>CAUZEQ010000438.1:0-3024 GCA_963578885.1 Planctomycetota bacterium | reverse complement strand
CGAGGCGTTGCCGGCCCGTTCACCGATCCCGTTCACCGTGCACTGGACCACGTTGGCACCTTCCTGGATCCCCGCCAGCGTATTGGCGACGGCCAGCCCGAGGTCGTTGTGGAAATGGACGGCCAACAGTGCCCGGTTGAGATTCGCGACGTTGTCCTGGATGGTGCGGATGATGTCGCGGACCTTCTCGGGTGTCATCACTCCGACGGTGTCGGGAAATCCGATCGTGGTGGCTCCCGCGTCGATGGCCGCGGTGTAACATTCGACCAGGAACTCGGGCTCGGTCCGACTGGCGTCCTCGGGACTGAACGCCACGATGTCGAATTTCTGGCTGGCATAACCGACCGTGTCGGTGATCAGCCCAAGCACCTCGGACTGGCTCTTCCGCAGCTTGTGTTCCAGGTGCAGCGGGCTGGTGCCGCAAAACAGGCTCACCCCGCGTTTGTGCCGCGGGTTGTCCGAGAGTGCCTCTTCGGCTGCGTCGATATCACCCCGCACGGTCCGGCACAACGCGGTCAGCACCGGCCCCTTGACCACTCCGATCATCAGCCGAATCGCCTCGATGTCGGCCTGCGACGAGGCGGGGAATCCGGCATCCAGCGAATGGACCCCCGCCGCCTCAAGCGCCTGGGCAATCCGCAGCTTGTCAGCAGGTTCCAGCGTCGCACCGGGCATCTGCTCACCGTCACGCAACGTCGTGTCGCTGAACAGCACGGTGTCGCCGGTGCGGTGATGGTTGATCACCGCCCGCTTCACCGCGCCGCGGACCTTGTTCTCGATGCCCTTGAGAAAACCCGATGTCGCCATGAGTTCCATTCTGAGCAGAGGCGTCGGCTGAGTAAAGAACCACCGCCCTCAGGGCAGCACCGCCGCGATCACGGTGCCACTTTGCCGCTTTGCGTTCCCAGCAGCTTGGGCAACTCGGTCTTCAAATCCGCCAGGGTCGCCTCGGCATTGATCACCGTGCCGCGTCGATCGAGCAGGACCATGGTGGGCAGCGAGAGAATCCCGAGTTGGCGGGCCAGGCGACTGTCGAGGCCGCCCGGTTCGTGCAGCGTCGACCAGGTGACGCGGTGAGCCGAGATGTAGGCCGGGATCGGAGTGCGGTCGAGATCAAGATTGACGCCGAGGACCTCGAAACCGCGAGCCCGGTACTGGGCATACATCGCCTGCAACGCGGGCAGTTCCTCGGTGCACGGCTTGCACCATGTCGCCCAGTACACCACCAGCAACACCTTGCCACGATAGGCAGTGCTGCTCACGCTGGTGTTGGCCAGGTTCTTGCCGGCCACCACCAGCGGCTTACCCTTCAGGTCCAACCGCACCAGGGCCCCGGCGGCTCGCTGGCCGGCGGGTGTTCGAGCGTATTGGCGAGCGAGTTTCTGGTACCAGGTCCTGGCGTCGTCGACGCGAGCTTCGAATTCGTGAGCGGTTCCCAGCCGCCAGATTGCCTCGGGAGTATCCTCGGCCGCCGGGTAGGCGGCGATGAACTGCTGGAGCTGCAAGAGCCACTGCTTTTGCGCCTGGGCCTGGGCAGCCGGATCGGTCACTGCCTGAACCGACCGGCTGTATCGAGACAGCAGGTAGCGGTAGGTGGCAAAGGGGACCAAAGGCGACCTGGGATTCTGTTTCTTCAACCGAGTCTCCTCGGCCGCCAACCGCGCCAACGCCTCCGGCCAGGCTCCCGACTGGGACAGCCCGGCCAGGTTGTCGATCATCTGCCGACCCCATTGAGTTCTCTCTGACACGGTCGCCGCGGCCAGGGTCAGCCCACCCAGCACGTCGCTGCGACGCGAGTGATAACTCGACAGGGCTGCTCGAGTGGCGGTGCCCGCCGGAGGCGACCCGTCGAGTTCGCGGAGTTGGTCGAGGAGTTTCTGCATCTGCGGCGAGACGCCCGGCGTGCCCACCGCGACACTCGCAACCGCCGGCTGCAGCAGTTCGCCACCGGAGGTCAACTGCACCGTGTCTCCGGCCAGGGGCACGGGGATCGAAGTCAGCTTCCACGACTGGCCCACCTTGACCAGCTCGCCGATCTGCACCAGCCCGCTCTTGCCCCCCGCCTCGATGATGGCCAGCGCGTTCTCGTACACTTCCAGGTCAACCTTCGCCTTGCCCTCGTCGGAGGGGATCAGGCCCGGCTGCGAGCAATCAAAACGGACCCAGCGTGATCCCGGCGGCAGGGCTGGAATCCCGGCCAGTCGCTTGGCCGGGTCGGCCACCGACGCCAACAGCGACTTCTCGAGCTTCGCAATGATCCCCAACGCCTGGGTGTCCTTTGAGTCAATCAGCACCGTTTGCAACAACGCCACGTCACGACGCATCAAAGCCTCGACCGCAACCCGGCTGGCCTCTTCGGCCGAGATCCGCCGCCACGAGTCGATCCGGCCATCCTCGTTGTTGTCAATTCCCCAACGAGAACCGCCGGTGTTCAGCCACCTCGACTGGTCAACCTTGCCATTGTGGTTCGAATCGATGTCGCGATAGACCTCGACCCCGTTCTGGAAGTATCGCCACTGGTCGACCAGGTTGTTTCTGTTGGTATCGAGGAATCGCCGCAGCACCTGTCCCGCCGGGCCGATCACTTTCCAGCCGGTGTGAGCACGTCCGCGGTCGATCTCGACCCGGCACTTGGCCACGTCGGCCGCTTCGGGTCGCTCGATCTCAACCCCCGCCTGCAACGGACGGAACTTCTCGAGCATGAAGCTCGCCTGGGGGGGATCGTCAGCGAAGACCGATCGCGGCCCGCTAAGGACTCCGAGTGCCGCAATCACGATACAGGACATCACGCAGCAACAGCGCCGGGGCTCTGACATCGCTCTGCCTCCGCAATCCAGGGGCCGACCGGCCGCCGAGTCAGCGGCCGGGGTCGCGGATTGTAGATCAGCCGACCCGATCAGGTCAGCAGCAGTTTCGCACCAGGGCCGGCTACCTGGCTTCGAGGCAATACAGGTTTTCGAAGCCGCGGAGGAACATGCGGCCGCCTGCGACGGCCGGAGTGCCGTGCACCTGTTCGCCCAGTTG
>CAUZEQ010000437.1:0-3024 GCA_963578885.1 Planctomycetota bacterium | reverse complement strand
GTTCGTCGCGATCTTGACCGCCGAGCAGAAGGCCAAGCTGCCCAAGAAGAAGGGCAAGAAGAAAAAGAAGAAGAAGAAGGCCGACGCCTAGGTGGCCTTTTGACTGAGCAAAGGGGCCGGTTCCACCGACGGTGGGACCGGCCCTTTTTTGCATGGCTTTGGGTCTGGCACCGGTCCATGGACAAAAGCGGTCAGGCCCCGTCCGCCAAAGGCGGAGCGGTGTCTGACCCCGGGCGAAGGTGCTCGAGCAGCTCCTCGGGGCTCTCATCGCCGCTGAGCTTCAGCTCGTGGCACTCCTGCAGATTCCGGAACCAGGTGGTCTGCTTGCGGGCGAAGCGGCGGGTATGCCGCTTGATCGTGTCGACGGCCTCCTCCAGCGAGATGCGTCCTTCGAGGTGGTCGATGATCTCCTTGTAACCCAGGGCCTGCCGCGCGGTGCGGCCGGGTGGGGGATCACACTCCAGCAACCCTCGGACCTCCTCGATCAGACCGCTCTCGACCATCTCATCAACGCGCCGGTTGATTCTCGGGTAGAGCCAGTCTCGCGGCGGTGATAACCAGGCGACCTGTCGGGGGCGAACTCCGTCGGCGGCCGGGCCCTGGTCCTGTTGTTCGGAGAGCGTCCGCCCGGTCAATTCCTGAACTTCCAGCGCCCGCACCAATCGCCGGTTGTCGTGAGGGTGCAATCGCTGAGCGGTTTCCGGGTCGGTTTTCTGCAACTGCGACCAGAGCCAACCCTCTGGTTGTTCGGCGGCTTGGGATTCGAGCCGTTCGCGGATGTCCCAATCGGCGGACGGCCCGTCGAAGACTCCACGCAACAGTCCTCTGAGGTACAACCCCGTGCCTCCGACAAACAGCGGGACCCCGCCGGCGGCGACGATTGTCTCACACGCTGTGGCCGCCGCTTCGACGTAGTCGGCGACGCTGAAGTCCTGGTGGGGTTCGAGGATGTCGAGCAGGTGGTGAGGGACCCGGGCCTGCTCCTTTGGCGTCGCCTTGGCGGTGCCGATCGTCATGCCGCGGTACAGCGACATCGAGTCCATCGCCACGATCTCGGCTCCGGTTGCCTCGGCCCACACCAGGGCCAGCCCGGTCTTGCCGCTGGCTGTTGGCCCGGCAAGCACCAGGCACTGGCCAAGCAGATCGGCGGGGATGCGGATGGTCATGGTCGGCTCGGACGTCGAGGGCGACGTTGACCGGGCGCCTTTCACCCGGCTCAGGATCCTCTTACCATGTTCGCAACCCGGCCGCCGATTGACCATCGGCGGCGGGCCGTGTCCATCACATCCCGACGGTTGCCCGTTTGATGCCCACGTTTGAAGCTCAAGTCGGCTTGGCCACGACGGCCGAGGCCTTGTTCGATTTCCTCGTCCATCCCGCGAACCTCACGAAGATCATGCCCTCATCGACACCGATTGAGGTGATCGAGGGTCCGGATCGGCTGGAATCGGGAAGTACGCTGGTGGTCGATCTCGACGGGTTCGGACCCACGCAGAGGCTGACGTATGAAGTCACCGCATTCGATGAGCCCGAGTCGTTCACCGAGACGATGGTCAAGGGTCCGCTGGGGGCGTGGGTCCATCGGCGGACGATCACCTCAGCGGGTGCGATGGTCGAGTTGCACGAGGAGGTGACGTTTGAGCCTCCCGAGGGCCTGGCCGGTCTGCTGCTGACCGCCTCACGCATCGAAGCCTCGTTGAGCACCAGTTTTGCTCACCGACATCGTCGGCTTCGCGAACTGCTGGAAGCCGAGTGATGTCCGACGACGAACTGTCTCAGCCGCTGACTCCCGACGACCTGCTGGGTGATCCACTCGATTCTGGTCCCATGGGTCCCGAGGAGCAGCGGGCTCGCGACATGGCGACGATGGCCGCGTTGATGGGCCTGGTGCTGGTTGCCGGTGGCCTGATGGCGATCCTCGCACTGGTGCTCAACCAGCTGCTCGTCTTCGCCATCTTGGCGATGATCGTGTTGGGCGGGTTCTACCTGGGGGTGCACTATTTCGTCTGGGGCCGAAGACTCGATCGGCAAATCGCCTCAGAGTCCAAGGCAGCTCCGACGCTGCCCGAGTCCGCCTCGCAATCGCCGCCGCCGCCAGTCGACCCGGCGGTCGATGCCCGTGGCGAGTCACACCCGGGCGGCTGAGCCGGCCGCGCTCGGCCGGCCGGCAAGCGGCCTCGAGAATTCTCTCCTTTTTTCGGCCGACGGGGTGTAAAGGGCTTGTGCCCCCTCCCCCGCGGATTCTAGTGTCATCGTCATTGAGATCGAGACGGACTCGATCCGAGAGTGCGGGCCGCGACCGAGTCAGGGAGTCTCTTGGGCCGTACAGCGCAATCGGGTGTTGCTACCCGGTTGCAGTCGATTGAGCCGTCTCGAGAGTCCTTGGCCCGTGCGTGGCCCGACATCACCAGGCCCTGATCAGGAAGAGGGAGATGACAATGGGACGCAGCAAACGCGACTACTCGGCACTGACGGCCACCGCCAGGTGGCTGACCTCACCGTTCTTCAAGCGGTCACCGCAGCGGCGACGTCGCCTCCGTTGGTCCTCGGGCCGCGGCGAGACACTCGAAGGCCGCACTCTGCTCTCGGCGATGGCCGCCGTGGCCGAATTCGGTTCTCCGGCTCAGCCGCCTGAGCAGTCCCAGGGGGCCGAACCGGACAACTGGATCGCCCTCTCGGGTCCGACCGGCAATCCGCACGCTCGGCCGACCGCTCCCTCGGCCCCAGCGGCCTCATCACCCGCGGCCGGTAACGCGGCGACGCAGCAGCAGAGGTACGTCGAGGTCTTGGTCTTCATCGATTCGGGGCCATTGAAGATTGGTCATTCTGACATCGCCTTGACCGATGCTGGCGGTACGACGGTTTACGGCCAGCATGGTCGCGGGACCGGCAATGCAGGGTTCGCGGATTCGGCCTTCAAGCGTCGTACTCTGGCCGCCTACCTCCGGCAGGAAGCGCCCTCGGGGTTCCGCGTGTACGTTGCCAGGATCGAGGTGACCGAGCAGCAGTTCCGCGAGATCCGGC
>CAUZEQ010000436.1:0-3095 GCA_963578885.1 Planctomycetota bacterium | reverse complement strand
TGATGGTCAGCGGCCGGCTTTCTTCTGCTGTGGCCGGAGGCTCTTGATCCAGGCCACCACATCTCTGAGTGCCTTGGGGGGAAGTTCTTTTTCGAGGCCCTCGGGCATCAGCGACTTGCCATTTGAGGCGAGGACATCGATGCGGTTTCTGGGCACGACGTCCTGTTTGCCTTCGGCGCGAATCAGCGTAACGCTGGTGGCGGTTTCGGCGGTGAGCATACCGGTCAGCACACGACCCTCGACGGTGACCAGCGTGTAGGTCATGAAGTTGGGTTGAGCTTCGCGGTTGGGGTCGAGGATATTGACGAGCAGATCACGGGGCGACTTGTTACTGACGCTGGAGAGGTCGGGTCCGAGTTTGTGCCCGAGCGAGCCGACCTTGTGGCAGGCGGCGCAGAGTTTCTTGAAGACGGCGGCGCCGGCCTTGGCGTCGCCGGGAGTCTCGAGGGCGCTGCGGTAGCGGCTGATCACCCTGGCCCGGTCCGGAGCCGTGGTGCCGGCCAGCAGCTTGGCGGATCGGTCTCTGAGCCTGGGGTCTCGGTTGTTGACCAGCAACTGGCGTTTTTCGAGCGTGAGGTCCGTGGGCAGCACTCGCTCGGCGACGACGGCATCCAGCAGCAGGTGTGCCGAGGCGGGCCGCTGGACGAGCAGGTCGACGATGTCGGCTCGCAGCGTGGGTCCGTGACCCTTCCATTGTTTCAGCAACGCATTCCAGGAGGCCTGTGAGGGGTGGCGGCCCAGCGATGCCACGGCCGCGCGTTGCAGCGCCGGGGGTTGGCTGGGATCGAGCCGGCTGGCCAGGACCGGCACCGCCTGCGCTGCGGGTGCAAAGCCGAGCAGTTGGGCCGAGGAGACTCGAGTTGCGGCCGGAGCCGTGTCGCTTGTGAGCTGTGAAGCGGCGAGGCGGAAGAGCTGTTTCGCGGCCGCTCGAATGCTGTCGGGAGTCGTCTTGTGGGCCAGGGCGGCGGAGACCGATTGGCCGCGGCGTGCCAGGCCGTTGCCCAGCGCGTTGAGCAGTTGAGCTTGGCGGGAGGCCGGCTGGTTGCCCAGCAGTGTCAACTTCAGCACCGAGACGGCTGCTGCGGATTCAGGATTGCCGCCGGCCAGCCGGGCGCAGTCGGCCAGCCACTTGGCCGCGGCGGGCCTGGCCAGAAAGTCCTGGTCCCGCAGCAATTCGGCCAGGAGTTGTGCCTCCAGCCCCAGGCTGGAACTCATCACCGCGAACCTCAGGTGAGCGTCCGCCGGTGACTGCCTGGCCAGGTGTGAGAGCGGCAGTTGGCGGCGGGTGGCGTCGAGGCCTCCGAGACTGAACGCCAGCTGGTAACGGACCCGCGGGTCGGGGTCGCCGGCCAGCCGCTCGATCAGAGGCTGAAACACGGCACGGTCGAATCGGTCTTCGGCCAGCACGATCGCCTGCTCGCGGACTCGCGGCGACGCATCGACCAGGGCGGTGGCCAGCAGGGAATCTTGCAGTTGGCCCATTCCGTCGAGGATCCACAGCGAATGGGCCCGGGCCAGTGCCTGCTCTGAGTGTTCGGCGGTTTCCTGCAGCGAGGGGATCGCCTGGCGATCGGCTCGTTCCCAGAGCAGCCGCTGTGCGGTCATTCTCGTCCAGCCGTTGTCCGATTCGAGCGACTCGATCAGTTCCTGGCTGGTGGCATCAGCCAGCTTGAGCGGCTCGGGTCGTTCCCAGTCCGGCGGCACCAGCCGATAGATCCGGCCCCGGTCGTCGCCACTCTCGAGCCGCAGGTGCTTCTTGATGTCCTCGGGGATCGAGTACGGGTGTTCGATGGTCTCGCGGTACATGTCGAGCACATACAGCGTGCCGTCGGGAGCGTTGACGAAGTTGACCGGTCGGAACCAGTTGTCCGTCGACGCGATGAATTCGACCTTCTGATCGGCCCGGCGTGCGACGAACGAGGGCCCCGCTGGGGTCATGGTCTTTCGATGGACCAGGTTGCCACCCACGTCTCCGATGAACGCGTTGCCTCGGAAGGCGTCGGAGTAGGCGTCTCCGGTGTAGATGGTGACGCTGGTGGCGGAGGTGAAGAAGCCGATGGCGAACTGTTCGGTCCGTGGCAGGCGGGCCCTGCTCTTGGGATCGGAGACACGTCGGCGTGTGCGGACGACCCGCCACGGCTCGGCACGGCTTCTGCGATAGACCGGTGCGGCTGCTCCGAGAGCGGCGATCGAGCGGATCGAGGCGGGGGGGCTGAGTCCGGGGTGCCGCGACAGGTAACGGCGGGGCAGCAGCACGTGCTGGATGTGGTTGCTGTTGCTGCACACGAACCGGTTGCCCCAGGCGTCGAAGCTGTTGCCGAACTGCACTCCGCCGGTCAGTGCTCGAAGATCGAGCGTCCTGGGATCGAAGCTCAGGTCCTTGCCGCCCAGAGCCAGCACGGGCTTCTTGTCGCGGGTCAGTTGGCCCGGGTTGCGTCCGGCGGCCAGGGTGATGCGGTTGTCGAGTCCCCACTTGAGGTTGTTGGCGACACTTTGGACGTTGTCACGTCCGAAGCCCGAGTAGATCACGCGACGCACATCGGCCACGCCGTCGCCGGTGGTGTCCTTGAAGTAGTGCAGTTTCGGAGGCGCGAGCACGAACACGCCGCCGTCGTAGCAGCAGACTGAAGTCGGCCAGCGGATCCCCTGTGCGAATTTCACACTGCGGTCGAACTTCCCGTCGCCGTCGGTGTCCTCGAGCAACCGAACCACACCCGCATCGGGCTTCCCGCCTCCCTTGGGGTTCAGCCGCGTCGCTTCCTGCGAGAACGGATAGCCGTGCATCTGGGCCACGTAGAGTCGCCCGTCGGCGTCGAAGCAGGCATCGACGGGGTCGGCAACCAGTGGCTCGCTGGCGACCAGTTCGAGACGAAAGCCGTGCTGTACGGCGAACGTGGCGGCTGCCCGCTGGGCTTCAACCGCCTTGATCCTGGGCAGTTCTTCGGCCAGCGACTTGGGCTTTGGCGAGGGCGGGGGCGGCTCGGCGGCTACAGCGGTCTGTCCGGGAGCTGCCAGCAGCAGCGAGGCCATCACGGTGATCACGGTGATCACGGTGATCAGGGTGATCCGGGTGATCCGGGTGATCAGGATCGAGT
>CAUZEQ010000435.1:0-3099 GCA_963578885.1 Planctomycetota bacterium | reverse complement strand
CAGACCGGTTTGGCAGTCTGTCGACTGTCCCGGGCGCCACGACCAGAGGCTCGACCGTGATCATCGTTCTCAAGCCCGACTGCACCGACGAGCAGATCGCGCACATTGAAAAGCAGATTGTTGCCTTGGGCCTGAAGCCCGAGTTGAGTCGAGGTGTGCAGCGGACTCTGATCGGGGTGATTGGCGAGGAGGATGCTCTGAGCAACGCGCCGCTGGGTGCGTTTCCCGGCGTCGAGAAGGTCATGCCGATTCTCAAGCCGTACAAGCGAGCCAGCCGCGACTTCCAGCCGGAGGACTCGGTGATCGACGTGGGCCGCGGTGTTTCGGTCGGCGGCGGATCCCTGGGCATGGTGGCCGGGCCGTGTGCGATCGAGAGTCGCGAGGTGTTGATGGACATTGGCCAGGCGGTCCGATCGGCCGGTGCCAACATCCTCCGCGGCGGTGCCTTCAAGCCACGCACCAGCCCCTACAGCTTCCAGGGCATGGGCGAGGAGGGACTGAAGATCTTGAAGGATGTGGGTGACGAGTTGGAAATGCCGGTGATCACCGAGGTGATGGATCCTCGCCAGGTCGAGCTGGTCGATCGTTATGCCGATGTGTTTCAGATCGGCGCCCGCAACATGCAGAACTTCAACCTGCTCAGCGAGGTGGGTCAGACCAGTCGTCCCGTGATGCTCAAGCGGGGCTTGAGTGCCACGGTGGGGGATCTGCTGATGTCGGCCGAATACATCCTGGCCCAGGGCAACAAGCAGGTGATACTCTGCGAGCGGGGCATCCGCAGCTTTGACACCTCGACCCGCAATGTGCTCGACCTGGCCATGGTGCCCAACGTCAAGCAGACCTGTCACCTGCCGATCATCGTCGATCCGTCGCACGCGACGGGTCGACCCGAGCTGATCCCCGCGATGGCCCGCGCGTCGGTGGCGGCGGGGGCCGACGGAGTGCACATCGAAGTGCATACCTGTCCCGAGGAGGCGCTCAGCGACGGGCCTCAGGCGCTGTTGCCCGAGGAGTACGCCGAGGTGATGACCGGACTGGCTCAATTGGCCGAGATGTTCGAGAAGGTGATCCCGGTCGCGGCGGGTAGCTCCGACTGAGCCATTTTCGGCAGCAGCCGGGTGCGGATGGGTGCGGATGGGTGCGGATGGGTGCGGATGGGTGCGGATGGGTGCGGATGGGCCTGAGGAATCGGGCAGCGGAGATTGGTGGGTACAGAGAGAGGCATCTATGAGGCGGATTTTGGTTGCGGGCAACTGGAAGATGAACACCGACCGGGCCGAAGCGCTCGAGTTGGCCGGTGGGCTGGTCGAGCGGCACGGCCAGTCGGGCCCGGTCGACGTGCTGATCGCTCCGCCATTTGTCTGGCTCGGCGAGGTGGCCGAAGTGGTTCGCGGCTCGGCGGTGCACCTGGCAGCACAGAATGCCTGGTGCGAGTCGTCCGGAGCGTTTACCGGCGAGGTGTCCGGCGGGATGCTGGCCGAAGTGGGTTGCGGCTGGGTGATCCTGGGCCACAGTGAACGCCGGCAGCTGATGGCCGACACCGATCAGCTGGTCGGCAGCAAGGTGGCCGCGGCCCAACTGGCGGGCCTGCAGGTGATCCTCTGTGTCGGGGAGACTCGGGCTCAGCGCGAGGCCCAGGCGACCGAGGCGGTGCTGACCCGGCAGCTGCTGGCGGGGCTGGAGCAGGTCGACAGCGAGGCGGTCGGTCGGTTGGTGGTCGCCTACGAACCGGTCTGGGCCATCGGCACCGGCCTGACCGCGACCACCGAGCAGGCCGAATCGGCTCATGCTCACCTTCGCAACCAACTGGCGGTTCGCTACAATTCCGATGTGGCCGAGGCCACGAGGATTCTGTACGGGGGCAGCGTCAAGTCGGACAACGCCGCTGACCTGATGAGCCAGCCCAACGTGGATGGGGCTCTTGTCGGGGGAGCCAGTCTGTCGGTCGAGTCGTTTCTCGCGATCATCGAGGCCGCCAGCGACCTCTGAATCTCTCGACCACGCTCGACCAGCCTCGACCACGATTCCTCGCTTCGCGTGATGCCGCTGACGGAGACCTCCTGGTGAAGGACCTGCTCGAACACCTCAAGAACTACTGGAAGGTCTACCTGCTCTTCCTGGTTCTGACGGCACTGTGCTTCCTGGTCGGTTGGCTGGTCGGTGGTCCCAGTGCCGGGTTGGCCTGGGCGCTGACGGTCGATGGCACGCTGATGATCCTGATCATCCTGCTGCAGCAGGGCCGCGGAGGGGGCCTGGTCGGAGCTCTGGGCGGCATGGGGGCTCAGAGTGCTTTCGGGGCTCGAGCCGGAGATGCCTTCACCGGCATCACCGTCGTGCTGACAGTGCTGTGGGTGCTGCTGGCTGGTTTTGGAGGAATCACGCTGCGGGCCGATCGTGGCAATGTGACCTTCGATCAACTCGAGGTCAGGTTGCTGACGGAGATTTCCAGGTGGGAAGGTGACGGCAGTATGACGCTGCTGGTGCCGATTCATCTCAGTGGAACGCCGAGCGAAGATGTTACCGTTGAGGTCAGGGCCAGTGTGGCCCCGGCGGCGCAGGCTCTGCATCGTGTGGATCAGAAAGCAAAGCCCCACACATTCAAGGCCAACACGACCGATCTTCGTGCCACCGTCGAGATCGAATACGACGGCGGCCAGATCGCCGACGGCGACTGGACCTTTACCGTTCAGATCGTCAGCACCTCCGAAAACGCCATCCGCAAACTCAAGGAAGCGGCGACTAAGGTGACCATCATGGACGACGACGTCGGAACCGGACTCGGGGTGCTTGATGCCCTGAGAGAATCCGCAGGCGATGCGACCGACAACGACGCCGATGGCCCGGCCGTGAAGAACACCCCCGCTGCCAAGACACCAGCCACGAAGAAGCCGGCCGAGAAGAAACCCGCTGCGAAGAAACCAGCTGTGAAGAAACCAGCTGTGAAGAAACCCGCTGCAAAGAAGCCGGCCGAAAAGAAACCAGCTGCGAAGAAACCCGCCGAGAAGAAGCCGGCTGCGAAGAAGCCGGGCGACTGACGGCACGAGTGGATCAGCAGGCGAGACGATTGTGCTGTTGAGCATGACGGGATTTGGTGCTGCG
>CAUZEQ010000434.1:0-3115 GCA_963578885.1 Planctomycetota bacterium | reverse complement strand
CACGAGCGTCCCCGTCGGGTGCTGCTGTTGGGTCTGGGCGGAGGCGAGGGGTTGCGGGCCGGGTTGGGGTTCCCGGTGGACCGGGTCGATTGCGTCGAGCCTGACCGTGGTCTCAGCAACCTGGTGGCCGCGAGCGACGCGTTCCAGGACGCCCGTCTCAGCTGGCGGCACCTGCCGGCGGCCCTGGCGGTCTCTTCGGCGTCGGGTCAGTACGACGTGGTGATTGCCACGGCCGGGGCACCCGTAACGTGGAGAGCCGAGTCGACCCGGACATTCGAGTTCTATCGCAACGCCGCTCGGCAGCTGGCCCCGGGCGGTATCTTCTGCCAGGCCTTCTCGTATCGCGATGTCGGAGCCGCTGCGGTGCTGGTGCCTCACGCCACACTCGAGAGGGTCTTTGAGAAGTCGGTCCAGGTCCCGGTCGGATCCGGGCGTGTCCTGGTGCTGGCGACCAATGGCCCGAAGCTGGTCAATCGGCCCGGCCTCGTCGCGAGGCTCCAGGGACCTCATGTCCGAGCCGTCCTGGCCACGATTGGCTGGGACTGGGCCAACATGCTGCAGCTGCCGGTCCAACAGCCCACTTTCGACGACGCCACGCTTCCGCTGAACCATGTGGGCAGCGGCTGGCTGGCCGCACGGCTCCCCTCGGCGGCTTTGGCCGGCGGCACGATGCTGGAGAAGTTCGAGAAACCGCCACTGAGCCCGGCCCGGCCGCTCTTGGGATGTATCGAGATTGAAGATGAGTGGGTGGCGGAGGTTCGTGAGCGGCTGGCCGACCTGGTGAAGGGCAGGACACTGCGGGGCCAGGGAACCGAGGGGATTCGAGTCTATCGGCAGGCGGTGGACAAGCAGATCACCAGCCGGCCCCGCTTTGTCTTCGAACGGAATCCCGCACGGGGGTTCAAGCGATTGCGTCATCCGATTGACCGGCGACGGCAGCAGTACCTGAAGGTGCTGGCACGAGTCGAGGAGATCGAAGACCCCTCCGCCGCCCAGATCGAGAGGGTTGTCGCCTTTGCCAGGCCATTTGATCCTCTGCTGAGCGAGTTCATACACCGCGAGGCGGCTTCGCTGTGGTCGAGGCGATCGGGTGAGGACCGTCGTGAGGAGTTGCGGCACCGGCTGCACTCGGTCTACTTCGGTGCTCGAGAGGGCAACGGGGTCGACGACGTGCACGAGGCGATCGAGAGCCTGCTGAGGGTGAAGCCGGTGCGGGATGAATGGTCCGCCGATTGGGATCACTGCAATGCCATGATCGAGTTGCTCAAGCAGCGGTGGTCGGGTCGATCGGCGGCGAGACTCGGCCCCGAGCAGGCCCGTGCGACGATCGAGGTGGTTGGCCGGTTGCTCGATCGGATGGACGAGTTGATCGAGTTGGACTCGAAGCTGGGTCGGCACTGGGACCAGCGTCGCGAGGTGATTGATCGTGGCCTGATCGATCCGCTCCGGCTGCGCCGCACTCGCCGAACCGGTCGCGTTCTGGCAAACTAGTCGGCCGGAGCGACTGAGGTGTTGGCGAGCTGAGCCGGGGGAAGTTGAGAGATGTCGAGTTTCGCGGTGATCCTGCCGGCGGCCGGTTCCAGCAGTCGATTCCGCAGCGGTTCGAAGAAGCCCTTTGTGGACCTGAAGGGACGCGCCGTGTGGATCCGCTCACTCGAGGCCTTCGTGACTCGTGATGACGTGGTCCAGGCACTGGTCGTCGTGGCCGGAGACGATCTCGAGGAGTTCCGGGAACGGTTCAAGTCGAACCTGCCGTTCCTGGATGTCGAGGTGGTGGTGGGCGGTGCGACCCGGATGGAGTCGGTGGGCAACGCGCTGGAGCTGGTACGGCCCGAGATCGAGTACGTGGCGGTTCACGATGCGGCTCGGCCCCTGGTCGCCGCGAAGTGGATCGATGATGTGTTCGCGGCGGCGGTCGAACATGGTGCCGCGATTCCGGCCGTGCGAGTTGCCAGTACGCTGAAACGCGAGGGTGAGGCGGGAACGATCGAGACGACCGTGTCGCGAGACGGGCTGTGGGCCGCACAGACACCTCAGGTCGTACGCCGGGAACTGCTGGTCGAGGCCTACGCCGAGCGTGGTGAACTGGTGGCCACCGACGAGGCACAGCTGGTCGAACAGTTGGGACACCCGGTCAAGCTTGTGCCCGGGTCAGCGATGAACATCAAGATCACCACCCTCGAAGATCTCGAGATGGCTCGCTCGCTTCTGAGGTCCGTGCCGCAGGACGACATGCTCGATCGCCTGCATCCGTTCTCGGAAGTCGACCCGAAGTCGCTGCAGGACCGGCCGCTCGATTTCGATCAACTGATCGACTGAAGACGTTCCCGAGCGTCATCGCCGGATCCGGACTTGGCAGCCGAACCCGAGGCCCCGTAGGATGAGCGAGGAGGGTGGGCGAGAGGTCGTGCCGCCTGCTGGACTTCTTTCGGGTGAACGATGACGTCGATGCAGATTCCCTGTCCCGAGTGCGATAGCGTCCTGAAACTCCCGGATCGCTCGTTGCTGGGTAAGACCGGACGGTGTCCGAGCTGTCGGCACAAGTTCGTGCTGGTCGAACCCGAGGAGGTTCAGCTGCAACTGGCCGATGGGCCCGTCGACACGTCGCCGCAGCAGGGCACTTCGGCTCGCTGGGTGCCCGATCAACCCTCGGCAGAGGCCCCGGTACCGAATGCCGACGGTGCGGAGGACGTCGCCCCGCAGCCGCCCGAGACGCCTGGGGTTGGAGCTGCCGGTTTCCCGGTATTTGACGACCAGGACCCCCCGAAACGGTCTCGTGGCAAGACCCGCAAGAAGCCCGCGAAGAAGTCCTCGGCACCGGAGGGACGGCGTCGCAAGAAGAGTGGTCCGTCGCCGGCGGTGATCGTCGGCAGCGGGATTGTCGTGCTGGCCGTGGCCGGAGTCGCCTTGACCTGGTTCCGACCCGCCCCCAGTCCCAACACCGCAGCCAACACCGCAGCCAACACCGCAGCCAACACCGCAGCCAACACCGCAGCCAACACCGCAGCAGGCATCGTCACAAAACCGGCGGCCTCCGACCCGGGCGTTTCGGCGACCGATGCTGGCTCATCAGTGGAGTCGGCTCGGGCGATTCGTCTGGAGATGGTTCCGGCCG
>CAUZEQ010000433.1:0-3130 GCA_963578885.1 Planctomycetota bacterium | reverse complement strand
CCTCGTGCGGACAGGCGTAAACGCACGACGGCCCCGCAGGCTGCTGGCTGCACATGTCGCAGACCACCGCCCGGCTGGTCACCTTCTTGACCTCACCCTCCTCGCCCAACAGCCTCCGCTGATGCTCGTCGGGCTCGACGGGTACGGGGAGATGGTCCATCTGGATCGACCCGTACGGACACTGGTCGGCACACAACCGGCAACCGATGCACCAGTCGCGGATCTGGATCTCGGCACTCTCACCCCGGTTGATGGCTCCGACCGGACAACCAATCATGCCGACCGGATCGAGGCACTTGCGGCAGGTCAGCGGGACCAGGTAGTTCTCGTACCGCGGACCATCCAGGTACAGCCGCGTGTTGCCATCGTCGTGAGCCGCGACGCAGGCGTCGATACAGGCCCCGCACCGGGTGCAGCGATCCAGGTCGACCAGCATCAAGTCCTGGCCCTGCACCAGGCCCAGTTGCTCAAAACGCGGAGTCCGCAGCCGCAAGGACGACGGGTCGAAAGCGAATCGCTTCGTCTGCTGCCGGGTGTCAGCCTGACGCTTTCTGATGATCTCCTCGATCGACGACCTGACCGAAGTCGACGATTCCATGATGGCCCGCAAAGCCTCGCGGGGAATCCGCACCAGCTCGACCCGCGACGGGACTCCTCCGGTCCGTGAATCCGGAATCCTCTG
Organism: Planctomycetota bacterium; assembly: GCA_963578885.1. Taxonomy (GTDB): domain Bacteria; phylum Planctomycetota; class Planctomycetia; order Planctomycetales; family Planctomycetaceae; genus UBA8437. The sequence continues at coordinate 2,448 of CAUZEQ010000433.1, read as the reverse complement.
GTGGAACCCGCTGTCGGGATGGTCGTAGGCCACGCAGGTGGCATTGCGAGGCAGGTCGAGCACCACGCCCATTTCACCAACCGATTCGCCACGTCCCAGGTACGCCAGCGTCCGCCTCACGCCCGCCGACTCGTCACGACGCGGCAGCGCGACCCCGAGGGCCAGCTCGAGCAACCAGCGACGACAGGTCCTGGTCTCCAGCTGTGACCAGTTCTGGCAGGCCTCGGGAAAACTGGACAGCAGGTCCTGAAAATCCGGCTCAGCAAACAACGCCTCGACCTCGCCCCGCGTCTTACCCAGCTGCTTGGGAATCCCCTCGGTGCAGATGAAGCCATTCAGAGCCTCCAGGAGCCTGCCGTTGAATTCGTCGCTGACTTCTCCCGACTCAGCCCGACCGGTCAACTCACCGTGCAGCTCCTCGCCAAGACTCTCGCTCAACAGGCCCGCCAACCCACCCGGGGCGTCGGGGCCCAGGGAGACGAGTTCCGAGTAGATCGCGGACCAGTCCCGGTCCTGAAATTCCACCTCCCGCAGCCTCGTCCACGCATGGGCGATCACCTTGACCACTCCGCTGCGGATCAGGTAGATGCAATCGGACCCGTCGAATTCCTCGCAGATCACGTCACCGGAGGTGAATTCGACCAGCTCGATCTGGCCCTCGAGCCTGGCGAACTCGGCGTCATCGAACGACTGGAACACCGACAGCCGACGGACGTGACCCTCGAGAACCCTCTCGCGGTACACCGCGTCCATCCGCTCCTTGTACCTGGGATCGCTGTGCAGCGTATCGACCACGTTGCGGAGCATTTCGAGCAGGTAGCAGTCGCGGGTGGCGACGACCGTGGCCGAACGGGGCGATCGGTTCAGGCAACTCATCTCGCCGAACAACTCACCCTCGTACAAAGGAGCCTGTTTCAGGTTGCTGTCGATGTCCGAGGGACCATCGACGGGGATCATCCTCGACGGTTCGTCGCTCTCAACAGACGTGCTGCGGGTGCCGAAGATCCGCTTCAGCCAACCACTGATCCCCCGCCCGCGACGAGTCGGTGCCAGGGAAACGACCAGCTGGGCCGAGGCCACCTGTTCGAGTTGCCGTCGAGTCGACTCGTCGGCGGATTCCATCTCCCGGCAACGCTCCTCGATTTCGGAAACCTCAGCCTCGATTTCAGCCGCCAGGACAGTTCGCTCGCCCTGCGACAACTGCTCGTAGGCCGGGTGCTCGAGGAGCTCGCCCGAGGCCATCCGCTTCAGGATCTCGAGCTGGCAGCGACGAATCGAGACGACGTCCTCGCTGGTCAGGATCGCGAATGCCGTGGCTCCCGCTTCGCCCTGCTCGCAGATCACTCGACCCGGCCGGCATCTTCGCAGCACCGTGAACCCGGGAAACCGGTCAAACGACGGCGCCTTCTTCAACTCGGCAAATAGCGAGATCCGCTCCAGCTCGCCTGAACTCAGCAACTGGTCGTCTTCGCCGAGCTGCTCTGCGATCTCAGACAGATCTGGCGGCAACATCGCCGCGGCTTTGGCCATGGCCTGAATGTCCTGCACGCGTCACTGGAAACGGGGTTTTCAGATTATGCCCGAGGCGGAAACCTACGGCAAACGGCCCAGGTCCCTTGAGGCTCGCATCCGGCAACGAACCGGTTTCTCGATGTCGCGGACTTGCGGCCGCCCTGCTGTTGATTCGAAACTAGACGAAGAAGACACTGACCCTTCGCTTGGAGCCCCAAGCCGGTGACGCTGTTTGAACTGAAACCCGTTCGGCAGCTCGAGGGCGAGATGTTGCGTCGCTGGTTCGACGATGACGAGGGATTCTTCGACCTGATCGCATGGATCGACGACTCGGGCAAGGTGTCCGGCTTTCAACTCAGCTACGACGTCAACGGACAGGAACGGGCCATCACCTGGCTGGGCGGCGAGTTCAGCCACCGCAGCGTCGACTCCGGTGATGACTCGCCACTCTCCAACGACAGCTCGATCCTGGTCGGGACCACGGTCTTTCCCACCGCAGACCTGGTCGCACGGTTCCGCGACAGCAGCCTCCGCATCGACACGCTGGTGCGAGATGTGCTGCTCGAGAAACTGGCGGAATTCGCCGAGACGTTGCGGAACCCAGGCGGCGACTAGGCCCAACCTACAACAACTCGGGAACCGGACGACCACCCTCGGCGACAATCGGGATCGGCCGGCCGCGGCGGTTGGTCCAGTGAGTATCGAGCCCGATGCCGAGGTGACGGAAGGTGGTGGCGGCCAGGTCCTGCGGTCGAACCGCCCCGGCCTTCACCGTCGAGCCGTTGCGGTCGCTCTCGCCGATCACCTGCCCGCAGGGCATGCCGCCACCGGCCACGACCATCGACATCACCTTCGTCCAGTGATGACGACCCGCCTTCTCGTTGATCTTGGGGGTCCGACCAAACTCGCCCATCATCATCACGAATGTGTCATCGA
>CAUZEQ010000432.1:0-3140 GCA_963578885.1 Planctomycetota bacterium | reverse complement strand
GGTCAGGCCCCGCCTGCGTGCCGTTCTGGGTGGAGCGAGACTTTCTGTGGGCGGCGTCTGACCCCGTCCCATCCCCAAACTTGTGTTTTTCAACAGGCTGCTAGGTGCCGATCGGATACCGAATCAACGTCAGCACGACGAATCCTGCGGCCACGAATTCGGCAATCTCCTCGAATGCCTGCCCGGCAAAGACGACGTTCCAGGACGATTGATCGGAGACCTGGGACGCGGCAAACACGCACGCCCACGCCAGCGCGAACAGCATCCACGGCTCTCTAGCTCGAAACGCCGGGGCGATCCTGGGCACCGCCCGTCTGAGCACCGCGACACAGACGGCCGCCATGCTCAGCAGGAAGGACCCACAGAGGAGCTTCTGGGCAAGCGGAACATCCGCGGACAGATAGAACTTGAGGCTGCTGAAGTGCTCGGGCACCCACGCCGCTCGGTGCACATCGGCCTCCCGCAACGCATACACCACCAGCAGGCAGGCGGTCAGTCCCAGAAACTTCCGCTCCCCTGGATCCCGGATCGCGCCGCTCACGGCCAACAGCACCGCCGAGCTCAAGACGACAAACGTCGCCAGTTGCACCAGGCCGTCGTCGGCAATCAGCCGTCGACCCACCTCAGTCGGCACCGCCAGGGTGACGACTGCGAACAGCACAACGCCGCTGCCCAGCACGATGGACGCCAGGGTCGGGTTTCCGCACGACTTGATGCGGAGGCTGATTCTGTTCACCTGATGACCTTCAACGCTGTCCGAGATTGTCTCAGGCGGTCGATTCCCCGCTTCGTGGCTCGAGTGTGCCGGACGTCCAGGTATTCGAGCTTCCGGAGTTTCGCCAGGTGCAACAGGCCCCGGTCGGTGATCGACGTGTTGTCGACTCGCAAGTACTCCAGCGTCCTGATCTCCGCCAGGTGAGCCAGCCCGGCATCGCCCACCGCCGTTTGGGAGCACTCGATTTCGTCCAGATGCTTCAGCCGCTTGAGATGAACGAGGCCGTCGTCGGTGACTCGCGTCCCGGACAGTTCGATTTCTTCCAGCTGCGTCAGCCGAGCGACATGCAACAGGCCCCGGTCGGTGACCGGGGTGGCGTTGATGTCCAGGTCCTTGAGTTGACTGAGTTGTGACAGGTGCCTGAGCCCTTCATCGGTGATCGCGGTGTTGTTCAATTCCAGGTCCACCAGGCGGCTCATTCGCAGCAGCGATACCATGCCGGAATCGGTCACTGCGGTCCCGGAGAGGTCCAGGTCTCGCAATCGAGTCAATCCGGCCAGACGCCTGACACCGAGATCGGTGACCAGGGTGTCAACCAGCCACAGGCTCTCCAACTGCGTCATGCCGGCCAGGTACTGCAGGCCGATGTCTGTGATTGCAGTGCGGTCGAGTCGGATCTTTCGGAGCTGGGGGAACTCGGCCAGGCACGCGAGATCGTGATCCCCGATGGGTGTTCCGGCCAGATCCAGTGACGTGAGCGCCGAGAGGCTCTTCATGGACTCGAAAATGACGGCATCGGGCTTTGTGCCGCTGAGGTCAACCTTCGAGACTCCTCGCCATTGCCAGATGCGGGGGTTGAACCAGCCGACGCGGTTCACGGTACCGCCGGACTGCTCGATCAACGCAACCACGGATCTCTCGTTGTGCTCCCGATTCCAGCCGACGACGGCGAAGCCGGAAACGACGAGGGCGATCGCCAGCCAGACTCTCGCCTGCCAACGAATCGAATCCACTGATAGCATGAGTTTTCCCTGACTGCTCGACCGAGCAATTTGCACGCTGCCGGCTCGAACCGCGGGACGCTATCGGAATCCTCGAACAGGGTCAACTCAGGTCCACGGCGGCCGATTCCATCAGTTTGGCGCGCTGATCGGCCCATCGCGGGCCACCGTTGCCACGGGCTTCCCATCCACGTGGACCACAGCACCGGCCGGGTTGAGTTCCAGGTCGTCGAGCCCCAGCGGGGTGCCTTCGAACAGTGCCAACTCACCTCCGCGGGCACAACCGGCGGTCCCGGCGAAACGTTGCGGTGTCGGGTCGGCGTTACTTCTGCGGTGCGTAGGCGATGCTGATCACCTGTCGGAGCTTGACGTTCCTGGCGGTCTGGTGGGACTTGTCGGGCCAGAGGATTTCGAGCGTGACGGGGTCCTTGTGATCGGCCAGTCCGAAGTGCAGCCTGAGGTCGTTCTGGTTGCCCTCGCCGGTGCCCGCTTCGACCTGCCTCGTGTAGGTCTTCTTGCCGATGGTGATCCGCACCTGGGCACCCACCGCGGCGCGATTCACCCTGGCTCCGTCGCCCTTGAGGTGCACCGTCAGCCATCCCTTGCCGAGCAGGGTGTTCTGGAACAGCTTGCCGCCACTGATCAGGTCGAGTGCTCCGTCGTTATTGAAGTCGGCCCAGGCGGCCTGGTAGGTCGGCGGCAAACCCGCCACTCCGGCCGCGGCACTGACGTCGGTCACCTTGAAGGCTCCGTCGTTTCGAAACAGGACCGGGTAGTTCTTGCGGCCGAACGAGGCGGTGCCATAAACCGTGGTGAAGAACACGTCGAGGTTTCCGTCGTTGTCGTAGTCTCCGACGCTCGGAGTTGCGTAGGACTCCTGGTAGTGCACGCCGCAGGGACCGAGGTCCTTGAACTTGAAGCCCTGTGCGGCTCCGAGGTTTTGCAGGAATCTCGACTTCGGCTGGTCGCCTCGACCGTCGACATGAGCGAAGTTGCCGGCGAAGAGATCGATCAGGCCGTCGTTGTTGAAGTCGCCCCAGGCCGATCCGATCGAGTGGCCTCCTCCGAACCCGGCCGACGTGGCGACCACGCCGAACTTCCTGGCACTCTCGGTGAAGCCCGCCTTGCCGTCGTTGAGCCACAACAGGTTGGGCTGCAGGCGGTAGCTGGAGACGTAGACGTCGAGGTCACCGTCCTGGTCGAAATCACACGCCGTGACTCCCCGGGCCCGGGTCTGGCTCTTGGAGACCGCCAGCTTGAACGACTTGCCCTTCTGGCTGATCAGGACCTGGTACGGCCAGGTGATCCCCTTGCCCCAGTCCTCGTAACCTCCGACATAGATGTCCACGAACCCGTCGCCGTTGAAGTCGCCCCAGCAGGCTCCTCGCGAGACCGACGGAGGCAGTTCGGGCAGTTTGACCTGC
>CAUZEQ010000431.1:0-3157 GCA_963578885.1 Planctomycetota bacterium | reverse complement strand
CCCCACCCGGGGACTGGCTCCAGCGCTCCGCCCCGGGGACTGGCTCCAGAGCTCCGCGCGTGGCGGGGCGCCGGTGCCTGTCCCGAAGCTCAGCACCTGCTTGCTCCAAATGGGACAGGCACCTCCGCTCCGCCACGGGCGGGGCTGCGGAGCCAGTCCCTGGCGTGAGCTCAAGCCGCCCGCGCCACCCCACCCGACGGCTCGCTGGCGATCACTTCCTGGACCAGCCCGCGATAGTCGACCGACCCGTTGCAATCGGGGTCGTAGTCGAAGATCGACTTCCCGAACCCGGCGGCTTCGGCCAGCCGGATGTTGCGACGGATCCGCGACTCAAAGATGGTCGCACCGGCCCAGGGTGCTTGAGGATCACTGGCTTCGAAGAAGTCGCCCAGGTCGTCACTGATGTCGGCCGCCAGTCTCGTCCCGGTCTCGAACAGGCACAGCACAATCCCGCTGATCTTCAACTCGCGGTTCAGACGTCGGCTGACCAGCGCAGCGGTTTCGAGCAGTTTCGAGAGTCCCTGCAGGGCGAGGAAGTGAGGCTGCAGGGTGATGAACACTTCACCGACCCCGGCCAGAGCGTTGATGGTCAGCACACCCAGTGACGGTGGACAGTCGATCAGACAGTAGTCCATCGAACAACCGGTCTCGAGTTCTCTCAGTGCGTCCCGCAACACCGTCTCACGTCCGGCCGCAACAGCCAGTTCCCGTTCGACTCCCGCCAGGTCCACGTTGCCCGGGACGACCCACAGCGACTCGGCCACCTGCCGACGGATCTCGATCAACGTGCGTCGACCCAGCATGACGTCGTAGAGACTCGGGGTGCCCACTTCGGCTTCGACGCCCAGGTGCAGGCATGCGTGGGCCTGAGGATCGAGATCCACCAGGCAGACGCGGCGACCGGTCGCGGCCAGTCCCGCAGCCAGGTTGACGCTGGTGGTCGTCTTGCCGACGCCCCCCTTCTGGTTCATCACCGCGATCGTCCGCACCAGATCATCTCGCTCGATTCGCAAAACCAAGTCGCAGGCCGCGGAAGTATATCTCGGGGGTCGCAACCGCGCGAAGATGACTTGGGGACTGGCTCCAGAGCCCCGCCAGAACCGGTCAGCTGGCTTCCTTCTGCAGCTCTTCGAGCCGAGTGACACAGAGATCGATCGAGCGAACGGCCTGGACGAAGTTGGTATGGGTCGAGGCCAACGGCGCATCGCGGCGAAACTGCTCGGTCGCCCTCCGCATGCGACCAATCTTCTTGCCCAGCATCTTGATGTAGCCCGCCGGGTCGTGCAGCCGGGTCTCCAAGGCCCTCGACGTATCGAACACCGCCCGCACGATCCCCATCAGCTCGGGAAAATCCTCGACCTCCTCGCTGTGCTTCACAAATGTGCGGACCACCCAGGCGTGTGCCATCATGTCCTGGCACTCCCGGACAACTCCCTGCAGTCGGTCTTCTCCGCTCGCCACGTCACTCATCTTCGTTGTAGGTCATCAACGTGGTCACCTCGCATCCGGCCAACGCTTCTCGGCCCCCCAACCCCAACAGTTCGATCACCACCGCACACCCCAGCACCTCGGCTCCCGCCTCGACCAACAGCTTGTAACAGGCGGCCACCGTGCCGCCGGTGGCCAGCAGGTCGTCGACCATCAGCACCCGGTCACCGGCCTGCACCGCGTCGGTGTGAACCTCAAGAGTGTCCTCGCCATATTCGAGCTGGTAGGAGTGCGAGCGGGTCTCGTGAGGCAGCTTGCCCGGCTTGCGGACGGGCACGAAGCGGGCTCCCAGTTCCAAGGCCAGCGGTGCTCCGAACAGGAACCCCCGAGCCTCGACACTCGCCACCACGTCGACACCCCCCTCGCGGTACGCATCGGCCAGCCGGCGAATCACTTCCGAGTACGCTTCGGGTGAGGACAATAGCGGCGTGATGTCTCGGAAGCGGATCCCGGGCACCGGAAAATCGGGCACGGTGCGGATGTGAGCCTTCAGGTCCAATTCACCGCTCGTGCCGCTCTCGTCATTCATCAGCTTCATCCTCGGTCTCGACCAATCCCCGCCGGGCCTCTGCGACCGCTTCCCGGGCAGACGTGTCTCCGGCATACAACTCGACAATACTCTGCCACACCCGGCGCGCTTCCTCAATCCGACCATCCTCGCGTGCCGTGCGGGCCCGGGCCAGAGCCTCGGCCGCCAGCCTCGGGTCGCTCGCCGAACCCACCGATTCCCCCTGCCATTGCTTCAGCAGACCCCGGGCGACCCCCGCTTCGGATTCCCACCCCTGCTGTCCCTCGACCAGCTCGAGTACCGACTCCACGATCCGAATCGCTCGGGCCCGGTCACCCAGCCGCTTGTATTCTCGAGCCAGTTTCAGGAACCGGGTCACCTCGCTCAGATCCCCCTCCTGCAATCGCCTCCTCGGCCGAGACAGCTGCCTGGCCTCCAACTGCTCGATCCGCTCGAGGTACCCAGCCGCCCGATCCCGCCACCGACCTGGGTCCTCGGCCACCAGCGGTGCGAGGTACCGGTCTCGAGCCGTCCGCCAATCGGGCTCCGAGAGCTCCAACAACCTCACACCCTCGGCAAATCGCTGATCCGGACTCATCCGACCCACCCGCCACATCACGACTCCGATCGAGACCACCAGCACGAGTGCCACCATCAGTCCGGGCGTGCTGTTGAGCCAACCGCTCCAGCGACCGCGCTGAGCCTGCCGCTCGATTTCGAACTTCATCAGGTCCCGCGCCAGCGTCGCTCCTCCCGCACCCGCTTCGGCCTCGGCACCTGGCATGGCGTCAGCCGTCACGGCGGTGGCCGCCATCGTCAGGTCGTCGCTACCCTGCGTTGCCGAATCATCCTCGAGATCAGCCACGCGATAGACACTCGTGGTGTCGTCGGCGTCCTCGGGGGGGGGCTGTGAGGGTTCAGCCTGCGACAGCGCCACCTTGCGAGGAATCTCCTGCAGCCGCAGGCCCAGGACATAGGCGTCCGGGTAACGGTCCTCGGGCTCCTTGGACATCAGCCGGCAGACGACTTCGTCGAGCCAGCGAGGAATCTCGGGGACGATCGAACGGGGCGGGTCGAATTGCCCGTACCGCTGCTGCTGGATGATCTGGACGGTGCTCCGACCCAAAAACGGAGGGCGACCGGTCAGCATGCAGTACATCA
>CAUZEQ010000430.1:0-3193 GCA_963578885.1 Planctomycetota bacterium | reverse complement strand
TGAGGTGTCACGTAGCGACCCCGGAACCGGACCAGGCCCCGCGACTTCATGAAGTCCTCGCGAGTCATCCATTTCCCCTCCTGCAGAGTGTGTCCCAGGCCGTAGTGGGCGCGGCGGTGGCCGGGATCCAACGAGACAACTCTCTGCAAGTGAACCCGTCGCTGGTCGGGGAGACGCTGGCTGCGACACCACTCGGCCAAGTCCCAATGACCCTCAACCGTGTCATTCTCCGACGACACCCGATCCGCACGATTCTCGTATCGTTCCCACTTCAGCGACCGCCGGACCAACAGCACCACCAGGTCGCCGGAAACCTCGATCCGAGCCCCCGACACGGTCCTGATCGCAATCGTCTCTCCCGGAGTCCGAGTCACCGCACCCTGCAATTCCCCCCGCAACTCGCCTCCGTTTTCGAGACGGATCACGTCGGCGGCCAGAGGCGCAGCCCACAGCAGACACCACGCGATGCTCAAGACGTACCACCCCGATGCCGCCGGGATCGACACAATCGACTTGCCAGGATCTCTCCGCACAACCGGTACCCCCCTACACGTGCCCCGACTCCTCCAGCGACCGTCGTGACGAGAAGGGCAGTCGGCGGAATTGTACCGGTCAGAGCACTGCGAGGCCATCAATTCTTGACCCGGGATCACTCGAGCAACCTTCGAATCGCGGTGCCAGCAGCTGAAGCCGACTGAAGGAGGATAGGCCGCGACAGCCTCTGGTCGATGCCACCCAACTCAGGGTAGACTCAAGCAGAGCAGGCCACCGCCTCACCACCGCCTCACCTCGACTGGCCGCCATGACTCGCATTCGCCTCGTCCGTTCTGCAATTCTGTTCGCCCTGGCTTTGCCGCTGGTGAGCCTGTCTCCGACACCCGTACAGGCCCAGCAGGGCATTCGCGGCAACGTGCTGCCCTCGCACACCATGCTCCGCCGACACGGTCTCGTCCGCATGTGGTGGGGCCAGGCCGCTCTCGATCCCAGCCAGGACGTGATCGACCACATGCTGGTCGATGAAGACGTGGTGCTGATGCAGGCCAGCAGCGGCGCCGTCACCACCTTCGACAGTGAATCGGGACGTCGGCTGTGGTCGGCCCAGCTCGGTCCCCGCGACGCACCCAGCCAGCCTGCGGTCACCAACAGCGACTTCGCCTTCATCCCCGCAGCCCGCAAACTCTACTGCCTCGACAAGTTCTCCGGCGAACTGCTCTGGGAACTCAAGCTCCCCCGCACCCCTTCGACCAGCCCCGCCGTCAGCGATGACCAGATCTTCTATGGATCCTACGACGGCAGCATCTACGCCTTCGACCTGCACCGCGTCCGTGACCTGTACCTGAAGAACCAGCTGGACGAGTGGGGCTTCCTGGCCCGACAGTGGCGATTCAAGACCGGTAAGCAGATCACCACGCCGCCGATTGCAACCAGCCGAGTCGTCACTTTCGCGAGCCTCGACAACTCGCTGTACTGCATCACCGCCGGCTCGCCCCGGCTGCAGTGGCAGTCCGAAACCGACTCACCCGTCTCGGCACCAGTCACATACCACAGCGGCTTTCTCTATGTCGCCTGCGAAGACTTCAACCTCTACTGCCTCAATGCCGAAAACGGAAACGCCCGCTGGCAACCGTTCCCCTCGGGGTTCCCGATCCGACGTACGCCCCAGGTGATCGGTGAGCAGGTGTTCATCTTTCCCGACGCCGGAGGAGTGTTCTCGATCTCGACGCTGACCGGGAAACGGATCTGGTGGCGAAACGGCGTCCGCAACTTCGTCAGCTCGTCACTCGATCGCCTCTACGCCACAGACCGAGTCGGCAACATCGTCATCCTGCGACGCACCGATGGAGCCGTGATGGGGACCATGCCGCTGCGGCAGTTCGGGGTCAAGTACGCCAACCCACGCACCGATCGGCTGTTCCTGGCCACAAACAGCGGACTGCTGGTGGCGATCCGCGAAGCCGGAGCCAACCACGAATTCCCCGTGTATCACCAGAACCCCGACCTGCTGCCGATTCTCCCCGGGTTCGCTCCCGAAACTCCCCCAGCAACCACGCCGGCAAACCCCACGCCTCAACCCGCACCCGCACCCGCCCCGGCACCGGCACCGGCTCCCGCCGACGGCGGCAACGCGACGCCGGGCAACTGATTCGCCGCGGGCCCCCCCCTCGGGTTTGAATTGACTCGCCCTCGTCAGTAGGATCGCGACCCGGAACGGACGGATCCGTAACGGGAGAGTCAAGTTATGAGCAACAGCGGTTCGCGGCGGGCCCTGGTCAGCGTCAGCGACAAGACGGGACTGGCCCCCTTTGTTGGCAAGCTGACCGAGCTGGGTTTCGAGATCATCTCGACCGGTGGCACCCGTCGACATCTCGAGGAGGCCGGTGTGCCGGTGATCGGGATTTCCGAGTACACCGGATTCCCCGAGATCATGGACGGTCGGGTCAAGACCCTGCACCCCAAGGTCCACGGTGCCATCCTGGGTCGACCCGATCGACCCGACGACGCCGAGGCGATCGCCGAGCACGGAATCGTGCCGTTTGAACTGGTCGTCTGCAACCTGTACCCCTTCGAACAGACGATCGCCCGCGACGGGGTGACGGTGGCCGAGGCGATCGAACAGATCGACATCGGCGGTCCGAGCATGGTCAGGTCCGCGGCCAAGAACCACGCCTACGTCGGCATCGTGACTCGACCCGAACAGTACCCCCGTGTCCTCGAAGCACTCGGTCACGATGGCCTCGATGATCACGATGGCCTCGATGAAACGCTCCGTCGTGAACTCGCGGCCGCCGCGTTCGAGATGACCGCCGCCTACGACCGGGCGATCGCCGATTACATGTCCGCCCTTCCAGAGGCAACCCCCGCAGACTCAGCCGACTCAGCCGACTCAGCCGACTCAGAGAGTATCGAGTCCTCGAGCCTCACCATCACGCTCACGCCTCGTGCCACGCTCCGCTACGGCGAGAATCCTCATCAGCAGGGCCGTTGGTACACCGAGCCGGGAGCCGACCCCGCCACGCTGGCGGCTGCACAGGTGCTCAGCGGCAAGGAACTCTCTTACAACAACCTCCTCGATCTCGACGCCGCGCTGTCGATCATTCGAGAATTCCGCGATCCGGCTGCGGTGGTCATCAAGCACAACAATCCCTGCGGCTGTGCGGTCGGTTCGACCCAGCCGGTGGCCCTTGCCGCTGCC
>CAUZEQ010000429.1:0-3195 GCA_963578885.1 Planctomycetota bacterium | reverse complement strand
CCCCGCCTGCGTGCCGTTCTGGGTGGAGCGGGACTTTCTGTGGGTCCGCCGAAGGCGGATCAGACCCCGTCCCATCCCCAAACTTGTGTTTTTCAACGGGCTGTTAGGCGATCAGGTCGGTCATCACGTGGCCGTGGACATCGGTCAGCCGGAAGTCCCGGCCCTGGTACCGATAGGTCAGTCGGCGGTGGTCGATTCCCGAGAGGTGCAGGATCGTGGCGTTGAGGTCGTGAATGTGCATCGAACCGGGAGTCCATTCCTCGCGGTTGGGCTGAGGATCCATTGGCTGACCGTCCGAGTCGGCGATGTTGTAGGCGTAGTCATCGGTTTGGCCGTAGGTGATGCCCGGCTTGATCCCGCCACCGGCCATCCAGACCGTAAAGCACCTCGGGTGATGGTCACGGCCGTAGTTGTTCCGCGTCAGCCCGCCCTGGCAATAGGACGTGCGACCGAACTCGCCGCCCCAGACCACCAGCGTCTCGTCGAGCATGCCTCGCTGCTTCAGGTCCTTGATCAACGCCGCACAGGCCTGGTCCACGTCGCGGCACTGTGACTCGTGCTCGCGGGGCAGGCCTCCATGAGCGTCCCAGCCGCGGTGGAAGATCTGGATGTTGCGGACACCCCGCTCGGCCAATCGACGCGCGTTGAGACAGCAGGCGGCAAACGTGCCCGGTGTCTTGGCCGCCTCGCCATACAACTCGAACGTCCCCCGGGATTCCTGCGACAGGTCCATCAGTTCGGGCACCGAGGCCTGCATACGGTAGGCCATCTCGTGCTGCTTGATCCGGGCCAACACCTCAGGATCGGCCGATCGACGGTACTGTTCGCGATTGAGCACGGCGAGCGTGTCGAGCTGGGCTCGGCGGTCGCGGCGGGCCACGCCGGCGGGATTGCTCAGATACAACACCGGATCGCCCTGGCTGCGGAGCAGGATGCCCTGGTGGTCCGAGGGCAAGAACCCCGTGCCCCACAGGCGGCTGAACAGGCTCTGCTCGGCGAAACTCGTCTGGGCGTGCATCACCACGTAGCCGGGCAGGTTCTCGTTCATGCTGCCCAGCCCGTAACTCAGCCACGCACCCAGGCTCGGCCGGCCGGGGATCTGGCTGCCGGTCTGGATGTAGGTGATCGCCGGGTCGTGGTTGATCGCCTCGGTGAACGTGCTGTGAACCACGCACAGTTCCCGGGCCACGGTGGCGGTATGCGGCAACAGGCTGCTGACCCACACGCCCCGGTCGTTGTTGTCCCGCTTGGTGAACTTGTACTTGCTCGGGCAGATCGGCAGAGTCTTCTGCCGGGCGGTCATCCCGGTGATCCGCTGTCCGTTGCGGATGTGATCGGGTAACGGCTTGCCGAACATCTGCTTCATCTTCGGCTTGTAGTCCCACAGGTCGTGGTGGCTGGGTCCACCACTCATGAACAGGTAGATCACCCGCTTGGCCTTCGCCCGATGATGCAGCCCCGAACGGACGTCCGCCCCGTCCGCCGTGACGTCGCGTCCCAGCAGTTGAGCCATCGCCGCGGTTCCCAACCCCAGGGCACTGCGGCCGAAGAGCTGGCGACGTGTGAGATTCAGCTGGTGGTCTCGGAATGCGTTCATGGTGTCGGGACCGGGTGCGTTGTTTGAGCGGATGTGATCAGAAAACAGCTTGTCTGAGGGGCGGGGGGATCCTAGTACAAGAGAATTGCCACATCGCTGGCCAAGACGGTGATCGCAACCTGTGTCCAAGCCGCGTGGATGGCCGGAGCGAGCTTTACGTCTCGAGGAGACGCACCGGTTGCGAGCAGGGCCAGGGCGTCCTTGGGCGACCGGGAGTAACGTGCGGTCAACCGGCCGAGCAACCCCAGGCAGGCGGCACGTTCACGAGCGTTGGGTTTGCGGGAGGCCAGCAGGCCAAAGAGCAGATCCAAACGTGCTCGGTCGTCACCGGCCTCACGCAACAGCCGACCCGCCAGCACGCGGGCCATCTCCAGACGCTGCGTCTCGTTGAGCAGTCCCAGCGACTGCAGCGACGTATTGGTCCTCGAGCGGCGGACGCAGCTTGCTTCGCGGCTGGGAGCATCGAAGAGCGTCATCATCGGGTGCGGACTGGTCCTTTTCCAATAGACATAAAGGCTGCGGTGGTACAGCCTGCTGCCGGTGTCGGCGACGTAGAGCTTGGTGTTGCTGCCCGGGTGCATCAGAGCCGACCACAGCCCGCGGGGCTGGTACGGCTTGGCCCCCTCACCACCAGCCTGCGTCACCAGCAGTCCACTCGCCCACAGACCCACGTCGCGGATCACCTCCGCGTCGAGACGATGGCTGGGCCCGCGAGCCAGCAGCCGGTTCTCCGGATCCGCAATCCCCTCACGCCACGACGAACTCTGGCAAAACGTCCGGCTGGTGACCATCAACCGCAAAATCCGCTTCAGGTCCCATCCGCACTCGTGCAGCTCAACGGCGAGCCAGTCCAGGAGCCGGGGATGAGTCGGCTGCTGTCCCTGGAGACCGAAGTCCTCGGGAGTCCGCACCAGGCCGTAGCCGAACGTCCGCTGCCAGATGCGGTTGACCAGCACCCGCGCTGTCAGAGGATGCTCGCGAGCAGTCAGCCAGCGGGCCAGCCCCAGGCGGTTTCGTGGAGCACCGGCGGGGAATTCTCCCATCACGGTCAGGATGCCCGGTTCCAGGGGATCGCCCGTCGGACGGTTGTACTCGCCGCGCTCCAGCAAACGGGTCACTCGTGGCTTGGGCAGGTCGCGGGCAACCAGGGTCGATGTGAACGCCTTCTGCGACTCGGCAATCTGCCCCGACAACGCGAGGGCCCGCTTATGGAGTTCGAGCTGGGCAAAGGGTCCCTTCGGATCGGCCAGCCGAGCTAGGCGGGCCGCTTTGCCGGCAGTCGCAAACGACTTGCGGTACTGTGCCGAAGCCGACTTCAGGGTCTTCAGCCGCTCACCGGCGGTGTCCAGTAGTTTCCGACGCGCGACCTGCAACTCGCCCCAGGACCGCCAGGCGGGCAGGGTCGCCGGAGCACGCATCACCGGGCCGTATTCATACTTGTTGCCGTCCATCGACGACTCGGCCGTGCTGTTGAAGAACGCCAGCAGCCGGTAGTACTCCTGCTGAGGGATCGGGTCGTACTTGTGCGTGTGACATCTTGCGCACGTCAACGACATCCCCAGGAACACCGTCCCAAAGGTCTCTACCCGGTCGAAGTT
>CAUZEQ010000428.1:0-3197 GCA_963578885.1 Planctomycetota bacterium | reverse complement strand
CTTCAGAGGCTTGTCATCACCCCAGACCCGCCGCGATTCCATCCACGGCAACGCGATCGTCACGCCGCCAGCCCCACGCAGAAATGCACGTCGCGAATAGCGATGACTCATCTGCAGGGTCCTCTTCGACTTCGCTGGTTTCGTTGCCACAGTGCCATCCCCAGCGCTGCCAGCAATGACAGGGTCGCCAGACCCTCTAGGGAGTATCGGCCACCCGGGCTTCTCGCCCGCGGATCCTCCGAAATTGAGGCGACAGCACGATCATCTCAATTGCCACCGACAGCCGATAGTCGTTTTGCGACATCCGGAGGTGGATTTCGTCGAGCAAGGGCTGGTCCGAGAGTTGTGTCTGGCGCCCCAGGGCATAGCCCAGCAGCTTGCGATGGAATTGCATCACGAACCTGTCTCGCCGCTTCGTCTTCAGATAGTTCCTCAGCCCCGCCAGACCCTCGATCGACTCGCCGTCGGGCAATTTCGTCCGCGTATCGACATCCCGGCCGGCCAGATCCTTGCTGCGTGCCCGGCCGATCGTGTCGAAGCCTTCGAGTGCGAAGCCGAACGGATCGATCCGCTTGTGACAGCGAGCACAGCTTTCCACCGAGGTGTGCCGGGCCACCAGTTGCCTGAGGGTCAGTCCGTCGGTCTGAGATTCATCGGAGGGCAACTGAGGCACCTGCTTGGGTGGCCGGGGCAACTTCTCACCCAGCAGCACCTCCGACACCCAGTTGCCCCGCAGGATCGGGCTGGTGCGAGCGGCACCCGACGGCTTGGCCAGCGTGGCCGAAAGGCCCAGCAGCCCGCCACGCCCCCTGGCTCGCATGCCACCCACTCGCTGCCAGCCACCAGCCGCCTTGTCGGCCTTGAAGCCGGCGATGCCATAGAACTTTGCCAACCGCTCATTGACAAACGTGTGATCTGAATCGAGCACCTCGATCAGCGACCGGTCCTCGGCAAACGCGTCGGCCAGGAACCGGATCGATTCCTCGTACATGTCCGCCTTCAACCCGGAAAACTCCGGGTAGTGCTTCTCGCTCTTGAGCGACAGTACCGGGAAGTCGTGGATCTGCAGCCACTGGCATCCGAACTCGGTTGCCAGCCGCCTGATCTTCGGATGCCGCTGCATCCGCCGCACCTGCGCCAGCAGCTGCTTGTCCTCTACCAGCGATCCGGCCCGTGCCTGCTGCCGCAGCTCGGCGTCAGGGGCCGAGGACCACAGGAAGTAACTCAGCCGAGTCGCCAGTTCGTGGTTGTCAACCGCGGCCGCCTTCGGACCCTCGGGGACCTGTTCGGATCGATACAGAAACGCCGCGGCGACAAACACTCGCGCAATCGTCAGCCGGATCGACTCCTCATGGGCCAGCCCACTCTGCCGCAGCCGCGCATACAACCCACGCAACTCGGCGTTCTCCTGCTTGAGCAGTGGACGCCGGTAGGCCCGCCCGGCCAGCTCGAGGACCGCGTCCAGGTGTCGGGGTTCAGCCTTGTGCAGGTCCTGCCGATACACCTCCGCCTCCTTCAGTGTCAGACCCTTGATCGGCACCAGGTCCTTGTACTGCGAGTGATTGACACCCTCCATCACCTCCATCAACAACTCCATCGCCGTCACCTTCATCAGCGGCCAGTCGCTGACAAACCGCAGCTCGCGCCACAGACGATCCAGCGTCTTCTGTTCCGAGCTGTTCAGCAGCAACCGCGACAGGTGATGGTCCTCGCGATGAAACAGCGTGATCGTCAGCACCTCGTCCACAGGCACGATCTGGGTGTAGCACAGCGCCATCGGGAACACGTCGCGGAACTCCGAAAACGCCCGCACGATCCGCTTTCGACCCGCAGACATCCGTGGAGCCTTCACAGGTGCCTTCTTCTTCGCCGCCTTCTTCTTCGCCGCCTTCTTCTTCGCCGCCGGCTTCTCGCCAGACTCGCCCTTGCTGGCCGAAACCGTCTTCGGCATCGCGGCAACCAGCACCGCGTTCTGGAACGTCGTCACACGGGTATCCGAGAAGAGGTGAGTCACCTGCGAAAACTTCGTCGTGACCCGGCTCACCTGCAGCCCCGCCTCGAGACCGGCCTTCCCGGTCACCATCCCGACCTGCACCGTGCCATTGCCTCCGGTCCGAGGCTCGATCACCGCCGTCATCACCAGTTCGCGACCGACCGCCATCTCCGCGGGCAGGCGGAAGCTGATCACCTCCGGAGCCTGCAGGCACAGCGAATCGGCCGCCAGCGGCGGGTCGAGTGACTTGCCCGAGGGATGCTTGCCGAACCGCGCGGGATCGACTCCAAAGGGACCGCCCTTGGCATCCCCAGCCAGTTTCCGCACGTCTCGCAGCAGCACATCCGGCTCGCCCTTCTTGATCAGCCGGGGCTTCTGGAACACAACAAAGTCACCGTCGCGACCATCTCCGGCATCCCCGACCACCAGCGACAGCACCACGCCGTCCTTGGACGTGTCGGCCTGCTTCGCATCGGGCTTGGGAACGGGAAACGCCTGGCGAAGCTGCTGGGACGTCAGCACCGGATCGAGGCCCGACATCCAGAGCCTCGGGCCACCCGTGCGACCGACCAGGCCGACCGGGCCAAACAGCCACAGCGCCTGCTGCCACTGGCTGACCTCGGCCACCAGACCCTTCAATGCGTCCGGCCCCGCCGCCCGCCACCTGGCTCGGACTCGATCCAGCACCAACGACGGCCGCTTGTCACTCAGCACGTCCCACAGCCGCTGCAGGTAACGGGGACTCAGTCCTCTCTGGCCGGCCACCTCGGCGATCGTCGTCTTGCCACCGGTCAGCCTCGTTCGCTCCTCGAGCGTCGCCCGCAGGTAGCGTTCGACCGGCAATTGACCGGCGATTCCCAGCCGCGTGTTGCCGTGGGCATTGACGTTGCCCACCTTGAGGCCGACTCCGAGATCATCGGACCGAGTGAACCGTCCGTAAAACGCCCGGATCTCGGCCAGCTTCTCGTCAGTCCAGTCGCGACGTGAATTCTTGATCGAGAACCCGATGCCATCGGGCAACAGCGTGGCATGGCTGGCAATCTGCTTGCCGGCGTCCAGGTACTTCCGCAGCAGGGCCGGAGACATCGCCTGCCCGGCTCCCGTATTGGTGAATCCTTCCCCCGCGGCGTTGTCGCCGGGGAACTCCCGAGCCGGATCCAGAGCGACACCGGTCAGATCACGGACCGTGAAGGTGTACTCCGCG
>CAUZEQ010000427.1:0-3251 GCA_963578885.1 Planctomycetota bacterium | reverse complement strand
TGGCGACGCTGGTGGCGACGCTGGTGGCGACGCTGGTGGCGACGCTGGTGGCGACGCCGGTGATGACGCTGGTGGCGACGCCGGTGATGACGCTGGTGGCGACGCCGGTGATGACGCTGGTGGCGACGCCGGTGATGACGCCGGTGATGATGCTGCTGGAGACGCCGGTGGCGGTGAATCAGCCGATGGGGGCGAGGCCGAAGCTGGCGAAACAGCCTAGGCTCCTCGATCGACCTGAAGCGACGTTGTCAATTGTTCTGAGTTCTGGGCAGGGGACAGGCCGGGGAGACCCGGCAAAGGAGATGCAAGGATGGCAAACCTCAACAAGGTGATGTTGATGGGAAACCTGACCCAGGACCCCGAATTGCGGCACACGCCATCGGGAACCGCCGTCACCGACCTGCGGCTGGCGGTCAACCGAGTCTGGTTCGATAAGCAGACAAGCGAAAAGAAGGAAGAGACCGTTTTCATCGATGTCACTCTCTGGGACCGCACTGCGGAGAATGCGTGCCAGTATCTCAGCAAGGGCCGACCGGTCTTTGTCGAAGGGCGACTGAAGATGGATGAATGGAACGACAAGGAATCCGGCCAGAAACGCTCCAAGATCAGCGTCACCGCTGAAAACGTCCAGTTTCTCGGAGGTCGTTCTGAAGGCGGCGGCGGAGACGGCGGTGGCGGTGGCGGTGGCGGAGGAGGAGGCGGAGGAGGAGGCTGGGAGAAGCCGGCCGAATCGGCTCCGGCTCCGCAAGCCGCAGCGGACAATTCCGCCGCCGATCCTCCCGACGACGAGGTGCCGTTCTAGCGAGCGGTTCGGTACCCCAGACCTTTCATCGACTCGTAGTACTCCCTGAGGACCGGGCGCGACCCGGCCAGTCTCATGAGCCGCAAGCGCCCCGCTCCTCACGTTGCCGGCAGCACCAATTCCACGGTCGAATTGCTGCTGGCCGAACCGGTCCCCTCGCTCGGTCTCCCCGGAGACCTCGTCAAGGTCAAGCCCGGCTTCGCACGCAACTACCTGATCCCCCAGGGACTGGCAACTGTGGCGACCGAGGAGAATCGGCAGGCGGTCGAGAAGCACCGGGCCAGGCTGCTGGAGCTGCAGGCGGCCAACACCAAGCAGCTGCAGGGATTCGCCGACCAGATCGCCGCACACAGCGTCACGATCGAAGCCAATGCCAACGAGGAAGGTCAGCTCTACGGGTCGGTCAACCAGGCCGACATCAGCAAATCGCTGATCGAGGCCGGTTTCAACATCGAAGCCGACCAGGTCATCCTCACCGGTGTGCTCAAGGAACTGGGCATGTACACCGTCGGCGTGAAGCTGAACGAGCACGTCGAGGCACAGATGAAGGTGTGGGTGGTGCCGTCGGCTGAAGAGCTGGCCGAGGACCAGGAGTAACGGCACGCACCGGGTTCCGACCCGTGGCCGCCCACGGGTCGGGTCGCAGGATCAGGGAGGGCAAGCGATGGCTGTCGCGGTGACCACCTCCGGGTTCGATCGGCTCCCCCCCCAGAACCTCGATGCCGAACGCGGCGTGCTCGGCAGCGTGCTGCTGATGAACGAGGTGCTCGACGAAGTCGCCGAAGTCCTCTCCCCGGACCACTTCTACACCGACGCCCACCGCAAGATCTTCTCGGCCATCCGAAGGCTCTACGACAACGGGGCCCAGGCCATCGACCCCCTGATCCTCGCCGAAGAACTCGACCGGCACAGCCAACTCGAAGACATCGGTGGCACCGGATACCTCGAACAGGTCCTCGAGAGTGTCCCGCACGCCGGTCACGCTCGATACTACGCGGGCATCGTCCGCGAAAAATGGGTGCAGCGGCAGCTGATCTTCGCCTGCAACGAAATCCTCTCCGAATGCTACGACGGATCCCAAGACCCCGACGATGTGCTCGCATCCGCCGAAGGACGCATCTTCCGGATCCTCGATGAACAGGGCGAACCCCGCAAGATCCTGATCAAGGACATCCTGCTCGATGCCTTCGACCGCATCAACGAGCGGATGGAGAACGACGAGGTGATCAGCGGGATCCCCACCGGGTTCTCAGACCTCGACCAGAAACTCAACGGACTCCAGGACTCCGAACTCGTCGTGATCGCCGCCCGGCCCAGCATGGGTAAGACCGCGCTGGTGTGCAATATCGCCGAAGCCGTGGCGATGGACTCCGGTCAAGGCGTGCTGCTGTTCAGCCTCGAACAGTCCAACCTCGAACTCGCCGAACGACTGCTGTGCATCCGCTCGCAGGTCAACAGCCACCGGCTCCGTTCCGGAACCCTCGATGACGACGAACGAAAACTCCTGGTCCACGCCTCCACGGAACTCTCCGAAGCACCCCTGTTCCTCGATGACCACCCCGGACGCACCATCGCTCAAATCACCGCCGTCGCCAGACGCCTGCAACGACGTAACGGCATCGCCGTGGTCATCGTCGACTACCTGCAGCTGATCGAGCCCGAAGACAAGTCGGCCCCAAGAGAACAGCAAATCGCTCTGATCACACGAAGACTCAAGGCACTCGCCAAAGAACTCAATGTCCCGGTCATCGCTCTGGCACAACTCAACCGCGGGGTCGAACACCGAGAGGACAAGCGGCCGCGGTTGAGTGACCTGCGCGAGAGCGGGGCGATCGAACAGGACGCCGATGTCGTGATCTTTCTGCACCGACCCGAACACTACAACCCCGAGGATCGACCGGGTGAGGCCGACGTGATCGTCGCCAAGAACCGAAACGGTCCCACCGATAGCGTGACGCTGACCTGGATCAAGGAATCCATGAGATTCGCCAACTTCAGCCGGCTCGATGAGCCCGATGGCGGCTACTTCGCCGACTCCGAAAACGACCGCTTCTGATCCCGATCCGCCACACTCCCCGACTGCCCCACCCCGCTCCCAATCGCCCCGCCGGCAAACCGGAGCCGGTTTTCACTTTGACGGCAGGTGGGCAGCATCCGTATGATGGTTGGATCAGTGAAACCTGATCGGTTAGGGAATCTGGACCGTACCCACAACCCGACCCGACAAGTTCCTCGACCGCCCCCAGGCTGCCCCCAATCCCTCCCGCCGCGACCACCTCGGTCCCCCGCCACACACCGCAGCACACCGCAGCACACCGCAGCACACCGCAGCACACCGCAGCACACCGAATCAACCCACACATTCCAGACACTCGTTGGCCGTCGCCCGGCGACCTCCGCCGCGATCGACAGACACACGGAGCCCCGACCCGATGATGTTTTTCGCCCG
>CAUZEQ010000426.1:0-3269 GCA_963578885.1 Planctomycetota bacterium | reverse complement strand
CGCCTGATCCCGCCTGATCCCGCCTGATCCCGCCTGATCCCGCCTGATCCCGCCTGATCCCGCCTGATCCCGCCTGATCCCGCCTGATCCCGCCTGATCTCGCGAGCCGCCTCGACGCCGGAGTGTCCCACGGCTAGTCTGGCGGTTCGCCACGATTGACCCGCCGCCGGAGACACACCATGCACACCATGCGCTGCCTGCTCGCCGCTCTGACCCTGGCGCTCCTCGCACCGAGCCTCCAGGCGGAAATCCGGTTTCCCTCGGTCATCGGTGACAACATGGTGCTGCAGCGTGGTGAGCCAGTGCCGGTCTGGGGCTGGGATACGGCCGGGACCAAGGTCAGCGTCACGATCGGCGTGACGACTGTCACGGCGACCGCCGGCGCCGATGGCCGCTGGACGGCCTACCTGCCAACGATGAAGGCGGGTGGCCCGCACGAGATCACCGTGAAGGGGACCAGCGAAGCCACCATCAAGAACGTGCTCGTCGGTGAAGTCTGGTTCTGCTCGGGACAGTCCAACATGGAATGGCGAGTCAAACAGTCGAACAACGCGGACGAGGAGATCGCGGCGGCCAAACATCCCCGCATCCGGCACATCAAGTTCCCTCACCGGCCCGCCGACAACCCCCAGTCGGATATCCCCAGTGATGGCTGGAAGGTCTGCAGCCCCGAGACCGTGGGCGATTTCACTGCGGTCGGTTACTTCTACGGGAGGTTCCTGCAGAAGGAACTCGATGTCCCGATCGGGTTGCTCGGTTGCAACTGGGGAGGAACCCGCATCGAGCCGTGGATACCGCCGGCAGGATTCCGTGCCGTGCCGAAACTGGCCGACATTGCCGGAACACTCGACCAGTTCCCCACGATCAGAAACAACGGGGCGATCAACCACCAGACCCCGATGGCCCTGTACAACGGCATGGTCGCACCGGTGATTCCCTACGGCATCCGGGGAGCAATCTGGTACCAGGGTGAATCGAACAACGGCGAAGGGATGCTCTACTACGAAAAGATGAAGGCATTGATTGCAGGGTGGCGGGCGACCTGGCAGAAGCCGAACCTGCCCTTCTATTACGTCCAGCTGGCTCCGTACAACTACCGCAACCGCCCGCCCGAGATGCTGGCTGGAATCTGGGAAGCACAACTCAAGACTCTCTCGGTGCCACACACCGGGATGGCCGTCACTGTCGATATTGGAAACCGAGGCGATATTCATCCCAAGAACAAGCAGGACGTCGGCAAACGGCTCGGCCTCTGGGCCCTGGCCAAAACGTACGGCAAAAAGGACCTGGTCTACTCGGGACCGCTCTACAAGAGCATGAAGGTCCAGTGCGACTCGATCTGCATCTCCTTCAACCACGTCGGCGACGGACTGGTCTCTCGAGACGACAAGCCGCTCTCGCATTTCACCATCGCCGGTGAGGACAAGACGTTCGTCGAGGCCACCGCGACGATCAAAGGCAAGACCGTGGTGATTCGAGCCGACACGGTGAAGAAACCGGTGGCCGTCCGCTTCGGATGGCACCAGGAGGCCGAACCGAACCTCTCGAATAAAAACGGCCTGCCCGCGTCACCCTTCCGGACCGATTCCTGGTAGGCCGCGGTGAATCCCGCTTGTCGGAGGTCGATTGCGACCGATATGATGGGTGAAGGAATCTTGATATGAGTCCACTGCCCAGCGGTGGGTGATCCCCTCAACTGGAAACGGTCATGAACCCGAACCGCTGCCAGGGTCCCGACAGAGGGATCGGTCGACGCGAACTGCTCAGAACCGGCCTGGTCGGCTTCAGTGGCCTGACCCTGCCCGGGCTGTACCAGGCACGGGCCGAGACGGCGCCAGAGGCGAACGAGGAGCAGACGGCCGTGATCCTGGTCTGGCTGCGTGGAGGCTGCAGCCACCTGGATACCTGGGACCCCAAGCCGGGTGCCACCGATGCCTACCGCAGCCCGTACCAGCCGATTTCCACAAAGGTCCCCGGCACTCAGCTGACCGAGCTGATGCCCAAGATGGCCGCGATCTCCGACAAGTTCAACATACTCCGCTCGATCGCTCACGACGCCGGAGGACACCCGGCCGGTTCGCTGAGAGTGCTTTCGGGTGACCCGGACCGGGGCGACAAGCCCAAGCCGATCTACCCCGACTGGATGACCGTCGCGAATTTCCTGAGATCCGATTCGCCCAAGTCACTGCCCAATTACGTCGCCCTGAACCCCGTCGATCGATACGACTCGTTTCAGATTGCCGGGCCCGCCTACCTCGGACCCTCGTACGAGGCGTTTCGGGTGACCGGCGATCCCAGCAAGCCGACGTTTGCCATCCCGAATATCGGTGTCAAGAAGGACACGCTCGAACAACTGAAACGACGCATCAGCCTCAGAGAGTCGTTCGATCGGCTCCGCCGCGACATCGACCAGACCGGGCTGATGCAGGCCGTGGACGATTTCGAGGCCCAGGCACTGTCGCTTCTGACCAGCACCGAAGCCCAGCAGGCCTTCAACCTCGACGAGGAATCCGACGCACTCAGAGACCGCTACGGTCGCAACCAGTGGGGACAACAGTGCCTGCTCGCTCGACGACTCGTCGAAGCCGGCGTCGATATTGTGGCGACCGAATTCGATGGGCCACTATGCGGACGCGTCAGTAACTGGGACGACCACGCGGTCAATCACCACGTGTTCGAAGCACTCGCCTGGAGAGCCCCGTTCTTCGACCAGGCGATCAGCGCGCTGATCGAAGATGTCTACAACCGGGGACTCGATCGACGCGTGCTGGTGATCATCACCGGTGAATTCGGACGGACGCCGAGAATCTCAAACCAACCCTCCAGCGGACCAGGCAAGGCCAGCCGGCCCAAGGGGACCAGGCAGCCCGGACGTGACCACTGGCCGCGAGCCAACTCGATGGTCTTCGCCGGTGGTGGCATGGAAACCGGACAGGTGATCGGAGCAACCGATCCTCGCGGCGAAGATCCCGTCAGACGACGCGTCAGCCCCTACGACTTCCTCGCCACCATCTACCACCACCTCAGGATCGATACCCGGCACACCGCACTGACCGACTTCGGTGGCCGACCCGTCCCCGTGCTCTCCAAGGGCACGCCGATCCCCGAGCTGACCAGCCGCGCGTAGCAGCCTGCTGAAGAATGCGACGAGTTGGGGGTCTGACGCCGCCCACCAACAGTCTTGCTCCACCTGCCACGTTCCGCAGGCGGGGCCTGACCCCTTCTTCGAGTTGCAGCGAGTGCTGGTTGAAAAGGGGTCAGGCCCCGCC
>CAUZEQ010000425.1:0-3271 GCA_963578885.1 Planctomycetota bacterium | reverse complement strand
ACCGGGATCGGTGACGTAGTTGAAACAGATCAGCACAAGCACCACGCCCGCCAGCACCAGGCTCGCCCGGTTCACAAACGTCGCCACCCTCTCGCGTCGCCACAACTCACGCAATGCACTCAACTGCAGCAAGGTCGCCACCAGGCCCAACGAGACCAGGTGGATCTCCGAGAGTCCCAGCTCCATGAGCTTGTCGCCGGGGAAGAGACGGATGCTGTGGATGTTGCCCAACGCCAACGCCGCGGTCGCCAGCCACGCCAGCGACTGGCTCCGCCACGACCAGGCGACGATCACCAGGCCGATCGTCGACAGGTACGGAGCCCACAGCTGCGGCGACTCGGCTCGCAGTGCCGGAACCGACGTGTGGTACGCCGTGGCCAACAGCAAAAGCACCACGGCGGGGGCGAACAGCCAGGCCACGTGAGCTGAACGGAACAGCGGTTGAGCGAATGGGCCGATCAGCAGACCGGACCGATCGCGCCCCAGCAGTCGGCCCGCCTGGCCCAGAACCGCGGCCAACAGACCCAGAGTCGCACAACGCCACGGCTCGGACAACGTGGCGATGTTGCGACCTGGCTCCAGACTCTCCAACTCGCCGGCCAGTACGTGAGTGTGCAGGTACGCCTGCAGCAGACCCAGCAATCCCAGCCAGCCGCTGCCGTGGTTCCTGGCCGCCAACAGCATCAACGCCAGCAGCATCCATCGCTGTTGAGAGGTGACGACGTCGGGGTCGAGAACCGTGCCGAAGCAGTTCACAACAACCAGCACCACGGCCAACAGGCTCGAAGCAAGCAGAAACGGTGCCAGCAATGGCCTCAGTCGCTGGTGAGTCGAGCGGGCGAATTCCAATCCGATGTGAACGGCATGCACGCCCAGCAACAGCCACAGCGTCGGAGTCAGACTGTAGGCCAGAGACAGGCGAAACAGCAGGTGTCGCTCACCCACTGATGTCAGCGACAGCAAACTGACCAGGGTCAGCACGAACAGGAAACCGCCGAAGAGGGTACGGCCCGTCACCAGGCCGAACCGAACCAGCTGAATCGCCGTGAAGCCGATCAGGACGGCGAGGACCTGGAACTGAGAGTCATCGTGGAGGATCAGCCCGATGACACAGACGCACGACAGCACCAGGCTGCCGGTCGCCAGCACGCTGCGGGTCGGCGTGATCAGCGAGAGTTCAATCCAGGGCTGAGTGGTCTTCAGCTGCGAGTAGACCAGGTCGAGCAGCTGCAGGATCAGGCCGGTCACCAGCACGGGCCACGACCAGTGCCAGGGTGTGCCGAGCAGATGGTTACCGAGCAACAGACCGCCCAGCAGGGCGATCCAGCCCAGGTGCACTCCGACGACCGAGCCGCGGCGAGAACGGTACAGGACGGCCAGCAGCGTCCAGGTGACTCCGCTCACGCAGACAGCGACGGCCGTCTTGAGCGGGATCAGCGACGAGTTGATCTGAAGCAGGTTTTCGAGAGACCGGCCGGGCAGGGCATTCTGCAGCACGGCCCACGTGTCGACACGGACAATCAGGAACACCGCCGATGCGGTCAGCGGCCACGTAAACAGCGTGTGGTCCAGGCGACGGAACGGGAAGGGGATGCGGCCGAAGAACCGGTCCCCGTCACCGAGATCTCTCAGCCAGCTCGCTCGCGACAGCGGAAAACAGGCCAGCACCAGCCCCAGTGCGCTCAGCGAACCGCCCAGGCCACTGCCCCAGCCAATCGCACTGAACGACTCCTCGAACCTCGCACGCAACTCGGGAAACAGGATCACGGCAATCACCGCCGCCATCGCCGCCGGCAGCAGTGATCGCGTGTGATACGTCGCAATCGTCAGCAGCACGGCCATCAGCAATGGGCCCGAGTAGTCCATCAACTGCTGCAACGGCTGGAGATTCGCCGCCGCACCCCCCTCGAACACCACCCGCAATACCATCGCCGCGACGGCGATCGAGCCATACACCATCAGCACCGTCGATCGGGCCCGTCGCAGCAGGTCGGATCGAGTCAGCCGGATCAGAACCAGCCAGAGACAGGAGACGACGGCCAGTCCGAAGACCATCGTGTTCCCATGCAACTGCCGGCCAAGCATGTCGACGCAGCCGAGGTAGGGCAGCGTGATGCCGACGATGGCCATCGCCGAATGCACCCAGCGGAGCTCATCGTCACGCCACGCCCGCCAGGCAAAAATGGCCACGACGGCCAGCAGCACGCCGGCGGTCAACAGAGGTGCCGAACGGAATTGCCACTGGGCGAGGATCGCCACCACGGCGGTCAACAGTGCCAGAGTCGGCTGCATGCCCAGTGCGGCTCGCGCCAGCAGTGGCTGAGAACGAGTCCGACCCAGCCAGTGCAGCCCGCCCATCATCAATGACAGCAGCAATCCGACGATCGGCAGCCAGGGATCGCGAGGGAATCCTGTCAGCAACGCGACCGAAGCCCCCGACAGTGACAGCAGCGTCAGCCCGATCCAGTACTGCAGCTCGTGGTTTCGCCGCATCGCCTGGTACAGCCAGACTACACCCGCCAGGGCAAACACGGCGACCCGGACGTGCTGCTGCGTGGTGCCCATCAGGACACCCATCAGGACCATTGCGTAGCCCAGGAACGACTCGCTGCCAAGCCGCCCGCCCCCTTCGTGCGACTCGATCGCCCGACGCTCGACAAACAGGATCAGCCAGCCGACCAGCACCACCAGCAGGGCATACGTCGAAACGTGTGGCAGCTGGCCCAGCTGAAAGTGGACCCATCCGAACACCTGCAGAAAGGCGGCCGCCAGTGTACCGCCGACGAACCACGGCACCCGCTTCTCACGGGCCAGTTCCGGCGTGAGAATTCGGTTGGCAAATCGCACGACAATCCACGCCACCAGGGCGAAGCCCGCGTGAAAACCGATGGCGGTCGGAAGTTTCAGGAGGTCGGGATCGCTTCCGGCCAGCGTCCTGGCCACAGGCCCGATCATCACCAGGCCGTTGATCGCCAGCAGCGCACCGGCCAGTGGCAGCCCCAGAGGTTCGTGCACCGCCCGGCACCACGACCTCAGCGCCCAGCCAAAGAGAACCAGGTAGACCAGGCCCATGGCCGCCACGTAGACACCCTTGGACCCCAGGTCGTCGGTAGTATCAGCCAGCAGAGAGACCACCATGAAGTTCAGCGGCAACAGCGCAACGGCCGCACTGCGCAGCAACGCCGCAGTGCCACGGAATTGCTTGTCCTGTCGTTCGATCCACGAACCGGCCGACGCCACCGCGATCGTGAAACCGGCCAGCAAGGCCGGC
>CAUZEQ010000424.1:0-3279 GCA_963578885.1 Planctomycetota bacterium | reverse complement strand
TGCCCGGAGAGGCCTGGCCACAACGGGCGGCGGAGTTCAACGCTTTGTCGGGCTTCTCGTAGTCCCACAGGTGGATGCGGAAGTGATGACAGGGGTGCATCGGGTTTTTGGCCAACACCTGCTCGAGCAGTGCGTTGACGGCCAGGTAACTGTCGATCGGCAGCCCTTTGCGACGATTGCCCCACAACTGCAGGCCCAACAGGGCCTTCGACTCGATGTCGTCGGGGTACTTGTACGAAATCCTCTCCAGCGCCTTGGCGTAGGTACGACTCCGCTCCTTGTTCTTCTTCGACCCGGCCTTGACGTAGGCATCAACGGCCTCGATGTACATCCGCTCACGTTCGGTCACCTTGCCCTTTCGTTTGACCGCCAGCGCGATGAACCCCTTGGCACGCTTTTCGTTGTTGATGTTGGCCATCGCCATTCCCCAGTAGGCAATGGCGCATTCGGGATCGATCGCCGCAGCCTGCCGAAAGGACCGCTCGGCCTCGAAGAACCAGAAGCCGTGCAACTGCCCGACTCCCTGGTTGATGAACTTCTGCACGACTGGCTTCGAACAGGTGACCGGAAAGGTGACGTTGCCTGTCCCGCCCATCAAGTAGGCCTTCTGCCGAGGCCCCTCGTTGAAGGCTTCGCCGTGGTTTGAGTGCCCGGCAGGCAGACCCTTCTCGTCCTCGACCTTCTTCTCGGTCTTCTTCTCGGTCTTCTTCTCGGTCTTCTTGTTCTTGTCCGCGTCCTGAGCGACGGCGTCGACCGTCCCCAACGGGATGACAGTGGCCCAGGCCACGACGACTGTGGTGACAGTCAGCAGACGGGAAAGCGAGGCTGGAACGATGGCAGACTTCATGGACATCACCGTTTGATTGCTCGAACTGACAATTCGGCAGACAGAAACCGGGAGATCCTGCTCCCGGTCAACGCTCACCGCCTAACGACATCCCCAGCAGTTTACTGTAACATCTGCCCGGGTCGATGTTGAGGCGTTGTGAGGCAAGGAAAACGGATGCCCGCTCAGCGCAGCGTCGCCAGAACCGGCCTGCTGCTGGCAGGTGTGCTGGCGCTGTGCCGAATCGCCTCGCTGGGCAAGGAACTGGTGATCGCCGGTCGATTCGGTGCCGGCGACCAGATCGACGCCTACGCTCTGGCCCTGCTGGCTCCGGCCCTGGCCCTGGCGTTTTACCTGGGAGCCGTCCGCCGCGGCTACATCGTCGAAGCTCCGCGCCGAGAATTGGCCGGGGACCTGGCCGCCTTCACCAACCGCTACCTGGCCCAGGTGCTCCTGTTCTCCACGGCACTGGCCGCACTGGCCTGGTGGATGTTGCCTGCCGCATGGCCGCTGCTGTTGACCGCCGAGCGTCATCGAGCGTTGGCCGGGCCGCTCGCCCGCCTCACCACTCCAGCCGCCTGGCTGATCCTGCCGACGGCGGCCGTGTCGGCGCTGACCGCGGTGCTCAATGCCCGCCACAGCTTCGCTCGCCCACAGTGGACTCACGTGCTGCCGACCGCCGCGATCGTCACGGCGGTGCTGGTCCGGGGAACAGGTGACGGCGCCGCGGTATTGGCCTGGAGCCTGCTGGCCGGCACGTCGATTCAGGCCGTGGTTCTCGCCGGACTGGCACACCGCAGCGGACATCGCTTCCTGGCACCCGGTGGCTGGCTGTTCCGAGGAGGCGGAAGTTTTGTGGCCGTGGTGCTGCCGTTTTTGTGGCTGGACACGATTGGCCAGGTCAATGTGCTGGTCGATCGTGCAATGGCCAGTTGGCTGCCCGAAGGCCGGCTCAGCATCCTCTACTGGAGCGCACTGGGAAAGGACTTCCTCTCGGGCCCCCTGGTCGCCTCGATGCTCTGGGTGCTCCTGCCCCGCTTCTCTGAACAGGTCGCCGGCGGCGACCACGACGGCCTGCGGCACAGTTGCAGCCGCCTGGTACGGTTCTCGGCGGTTCTGCTGCTGCCGGTCTCTGCGCTGGTCCTGGTCGCCGGCCGCACCCTGCTGCCGGCCCTCTCGCTGGGAGAACTCGACTCTGCAGATTTCGATCGACTCGGGCTGACACTGGGCGGCTACGCCTGGGGCCTGTTCCCCGAACTGGCCGGCCTGGCCCTGGTGCAGGCCATGCTGGTGCTGGGCCGCTGGAAGCACCTGGCGGTGATCGGCCTGCTGGGCCTGTTCGTCCCCAACCTGGTGCTGAACCTGCTGCTGATCAACCCCCTGCAGGAGGTGGGGCTGGCGATCTCGACCTCGGCAACAGCCTGGCTGCTGCTGGGCGTCGCCTGGTGGGCGATGCGT
The DNA here is from genome assembly GCA_963578885.1 of Planctomycetota bacterium. Taxonomy (GTDB): domain Bacteria; phylum Planctomycetota; class Planctomycetia; order Planctomycetales; family Planctomycetaceae; genus UBA8437. The sequence goes on along the minus strand of CAUZEQ010000424.1, from coordinate 995 downwards.
GGCACGATCGGAATCGAGGACCAACCACGGGTGCTGACCGGCGTGGCACGTGCGGCCGCCTACAGCCTGCTGGCGGGACTCGCCGGGCTGGGCTTGGCCGAGGGGCTCGGAAACGGGCTTGTCATTGGATTCGCCGCCGTCGCCCTGTCCGCCGCGGTCTACCTGGCGCTGTCGCTGGGCTGGCCAGGTCACCCCGACCTGCGAGAGGCGATGCGGGCATGGCGTGAACGCGGCACCGGTGACGAACGACTGGCCCCACCGCTTCCGGATGATGAGACGTGACGAATGGACAAAGCACACGGTCTGTCACGTAGTGCCTTCGGCTGACTATAATCGTGTCTCCTGCCGGCGGCCCACCTGCCTTCTCACCCCCATGGATCTCCCCGTGCCGACTCGTTCGTCCCGCCGCGGCCGGCCCCAGCGCCCCTCGTGGCCCGGGCAGCTCTTGGCCGCCGGTGGCACGGGTGCCCTGGCCCTGCTGGCCGCATGGGTCTATTCGACCGAGAGTCCCGTGACGGCCGTCCGCCCGCTCATGGCGGCGACAGAAGACGACGATCGGTCGCCTGCACCCGAAACACCCCCCCCGCCGCCGAAGCCGCCGGACCCCTTCAAGAAGACGATCGCCCCGTTCCTGGCCACCTACTGCCACAAGTGCCACGGACCGGACACCGACAACGGGGGGTTGAGATTCGACAAGTACCGGTCGACCGCAGACGTCCAGGCTGACCGCAAGACCTGGGCCAAGACGTTGCAGTACCTGGAACTCGGGGCGATGCCGCCACTGGACCATGACAAGCAACCCGATTCCAAGCAGAGAGCATCCGTCGTCAAGTACCTGGACAAGACGCTTTTCGACATTGACTGCGACCTCGTTCGCGACCCCGGCCGGGTCACGATTCGACGACTCAACCGCGCCGAATACAACAACACGATCCGGGACCTGCTGGGCGTCGACTTTCAGCCGGCAAAGAACTTCCCCAGCGACGATGTCGGCG
>CAUZEQ010000423.1:0-3305 GCA_963578885.1 Planctomycetota bacterium | reverse complement strand
TCAGCAGCAGAAGGTCTATTCCGAGCATGGCGAGCGGCTGGTTGAGCGTGAGCGGACGATTGGCGAGACGGAAGAGGAGTTGAGGCGGAAGATTGCCGAGATCCCTGATGGCGAGTCGCACTGGCAGCAGATGCAGACCCGCTGGGCCACCGAGAAGCAGCAGGCCGAGCGGATCATCCGAGACCTGCTCAGGCAGTTGGGCGAGAGTCCCGCGGCCTAGTCCGCCTGCGGTGAAGGGTGAGGCTCCGGGGCGCGTGAGGTGGCTGGGCACTCGAGGGGGACAGGCACCCCCCACGGTCCGCCGCGGTGTGAGCCAGCCCCCTGCGTTGCCGATGGCCACCCGTGGCGGGTAGAACCGTAGTGCTCGCCGCATGAGCCGGTGGCGCTTCGGATTTTTCATCCGTGTTTTCACGAGCCTTTGACCCATGACCGATGTCCGCGATTTTGGAGCGGTCGGCGACGGCAAGACCGACGACACCGAGGCGATTCAACACGCGATCGATGAAGGAGTCGGGCGTGTCGAGTTTCCCAGGGGCGACTACCTGATCACCAGGACCCTGCTGGTCGACTTGGCCAAGGTCGGTCGTACGGGGATCGACGGTGCTGGTGGCACAGCGAAGCTGCTGATGGCCGGTGCCGGTCCGGCGATCTTTCTGAAGGCCACTCATGCCAGGACCGCCGATCCGGCTGGCTTCCGCCCTGAAGAGTGGAAGAACGAGCGGATGCCGATCGTGCGGGACATCGAGATCGAGGGACGTCACGCCCAGGCCGACGGGATCCGGATCGTGGGCGTCATGCAGCCGACCCTCTCGGGGGTGCTGATCCGCGAGGTGCATACCGCGGTGCACATCACCAGCCGGGCCCGCAACCTGATCATCGACGGCTGCCACTTCTATCACAACACCGGCGTCGGCGTGCACCTGGACACCGTCAACCTGCACCAGTCGATCATCGCCGACAGCCATATCAGTTATTGCCGGCTGGGCGGGATCCGGATCGAGAACAGCGAGATCCGCAACCTGCAGATCACCGGCAACGACATCGAATACAACAACAACGCCTCGCACGATGTCGAAGGGGCCGATGACGAGGCGACCGCCGAGATCCACATCGACGTCGGATCCGGCAGTGTCCGCGAGGGCACGATTGCCAGCAACACGATCCAGGCCACCGCCAGTGGCAACGGAGCCAACATCCGCATGGTCGGTAGCGGGGGTGAGGATCGCGGGCGGACCAGTCACAAGGCGGGGATGTGGACGATCAGCGGTAACCTGATCGGCAGCCAGAGGACCAACGTGCACCTGAAGAGTGTGCGGGGCGTGGTGATCAGCGGCAATCACATCTACAGCGGCCACCACCGCAACCTGCTGGTCGAGTCGTCTCGAAACATTGTCATCGGGCCCAACTGCTTCGGGCACAACCCCGACTACCGCAAGCAGGAACTGGCCACCGGGATCCGGCTGGTCGATTCAGAGAACTGCAACCTGACGGGTGTGCTGATCGAGGACGCCGCGGCGGGGAAGCACACAGTCGGTGGTGCCGTGCCGATTCGCCGCGAGGCGTTGGTGGAACTCGTCCGCTGCAACCGGGTCAACATCTCGGGAGTCCAGATCCTCGACGGCACGCCCAACGGGATGCTGTTGGAGGACTGCCAGGACACGGTGATCACCGGGTGCACGGTGACTGACAACCGTGAGCCGAAGCTGATGGAGCACGCGATCGTCTGGACCGGCAACGGCCGGGGCAGCCTGCTGGCCGGATCGCGGATCGGACGGGGGACCCGGGGCGATCTGAAGCTGCCCGCGGAGGTGAGGGTCGAGGGGATCGTGCGGGACGGGGAGTCAGAGTGAGCGGGACCGAGGGACCAGCAGCGATGACAGGGGCGGTCACAGGATCGGCGACCGGCGGTGCGGCGGTGGTCACGACGCTGGCGGCTCATGGGGTCGAAGCCGTCTTCGGGATCCCCGGCACGCACAACCTGGCGGTGTACGAGGGCCTGGCGTCTCATCCCGAGATAACTCACATCCTGGCCCGTCACGAGCAGGGGTCGGGGTTCATGGCCGACGGCTACGCCCGGGCGAGTGGTCGGTTCGGCGTGTGCCTGAGCACCACCGGCCCGGCGGCACTCAACGTGCTGACCCCGCTGGGGACCGCGTTCGCCGATTCGGTGCCGCTGCTCTCGATCGCCAGCGAGATTCCTGCGAGGGGACTGGGGCTGGGGAAGGGGTTTTTGCACGAGTGTGCCGATCAACTGGGTTGCTACACGCCGGTCACGAAGTTTTCGGCCCGGGTGAGCGAGGTCGAGTCGATCGCCCCGGCACTGTGCTCGGCGATCGCCGAAATCACCAGCGGTCGGCCTCGTCCCGCGGCGATCGACATCCCCTGCGACATCCTGGACGCCGAGGGGGTGATCGGTGAGGTGGTTCCGGTTGAGTCGGACGCGGCGGGTTGTGACGCCGGGTCGATCGAGCGGGTGGCGGAGGTGTTGGCCTCGGCGCGTCGGCCATTGATCTGGGCTGGTGGTGGAGTGGTCCGCAGCGGCGGGTTCGCTGCGCTGGCCCGCCTGGCCGAGCGACTCGATGCTCCGGTCTTTTCCACGGTGCTCGGCAAGGGAGCCCTGAGCGCCGATCATCCACTCTCGGCCGGCGAAGCTCTGCTGCACCCTGCGGCCGCCGACATCCGCACCCGCTGCGACGTGATGCTGGCCGTGGGAACCGGATTCGGACAACTCGAGACGGTCAACTGGCAACTGCCGATGCCGCCGACGTTGATCCAGGTGGATGTCGACCCCGAGGCGATCGGACGCAACTACCCGGTCGAACACGCGATTGTGGGTGACGCCGGGGTGGTGCTTGAGGCCTTGGCCGAGGCGGTACCCGAGCGTCAGCCTCAGGTGGCCGGTGAAGTGTCTGCGATGCGGGCCGAGGTGCGTCGGCAGTGCCGCGAGCGATCTGCACAGGTGGTGGATCTGATCGACGCGGTCCGTGCGGGGACCTCGCGCGAGACGGTCTTCGTCAACGACCTGACGGTGGCCGTCTACTGGGCCCGTTACCTGCTGGATGTGTACCAGCCTCGCAGCTACCTCTATCCCTGGAACTTCTGCACCCTGGGCTACGCCCTGGCGGCGTCGATCGGTGCGGCGGTCGCTCGTCCCGACTGCCCGGTGGTGGCCCTCGTTGGCGACGGCGGGATGCTGTTCAACGTCCAGGAGCTGGCCACGGCGGTGCAGCATCGGGTGCCGCTGACGGTGGTCGTCTTCAACGACGACGCCTACGGAGTGCTGAAGCCTCAGCAACAGGACCGCT
>CAUZEQ010000422.1:0-3309 GCA_963578885.1 Planctomycetota bacterium | reverse complement strand
CTCGCCCAGGAATCTCCAGCCAACCAGCGTCAACAGTGCCGCGATCAGCACCGCGGGCAGGAACAGGCGTGCCAGTCGGTCGGCGGTCCGTTCCAGCGGCGCCTTCCGCTTTGTGGCCTCGGTCACCAGGGCAATCACCTGGCCCAGGGTCGAGCGGTCTCCGATCCGCTCGGTGCTGACGACGAGGGCTCCAAACTGGTTGAGCGTGCCGGTGAAGACGGGATCGCCGGGCTCCTTGTCGATCGGCAGGCTCTCGCCGGTCAGTGCCGACTGGTCGACGGCCGAGGTCCCCGAGTGGACCTGTCCGTCGACGGGCAGGCGTTCTCCGGGCCGGACGACGACCAGGTCGCCCACTTCCAGCTCCTGGACCTCCACGTCTGTCTCGGTCTCATCGATGAGTCGATGTGCGATTCTGGGGCACAGCTGGAAGATGCCACGAATGGCCCGTTGTGCCCGATCGACCGTGTAGCCCTCGATGCTCTCACCACACAGGGCCACGAACACCACCAGTGAGGCGGTGACCGGTTCGCGGAGCAGGATGGCGGCCAGGCAGGCGATCGTCAGGGCCAGGTCGGCTCCGATGCGGCCGACGAAGAGGCCCTCGAGAGATTGAAACAGGATTCGAGACCCGCCGAGTACCGCGGCCAGCAGTGCCAGCCGAAAGCCGAGGATGACCTGGTACTCTGACCATTGGCTGACTCCGGCTGCGGCGACCGAACCGATCAGCAGGTCCGCACCCAGCAGCAGGCCCACGACGGCGGTCAGCAGGTAGATCGGAGCCGAGCGGTAGTGGAAACCGGCCTGTTGGGGGGGAATCGATCCTCCCGAAGAGCCGTCATCCTGCAGGAATTCCCGTGCCGATTCGGGGATGTAATGCATGGGGCTTGCGCGTCCTGGACCACGTGCGGCCTCCGTGCACCACTGCGGCGGTCTGCGACCGCCGAGCCTCCATCGTAAACCCCCTGTCGAGAGGTTGCCAGACGCGGTCCTGGTGGCGATGCCGTCACCTGCTGGTGTTCGCTATAATCGAGGGATCGGGACGGCATCAACACGAGAAAAAACCCTGGCCCGGGCACCCTGGACATGTCGGATTTTGAGAGTTACCAGAACCCCCTGATCACGCGGTACGCGTCGAAGGAGATGAGCCGGACCTGGTCGTCTCAGACTCGCCACGCCACGTGGCGTAGGCTGTGGGTGGCGTTGGCCGAGTCGCAGCAGGAGCTGGGTCTTGAGATCACCGACGAGCAGCTGGGGTCGTTGCGTGAGGCGATCGAGGACATCGATTTCGAGGTGGTGGCCGGCTACGAACGCGAACTGCGTCACGACGTGATGGCTCATGTGCACGCCTACGGCGACCGGTGTCCGGCGGCTCGCGGGATCATCCACCTGGGTGCGACCAGTTGTTTTGTCACCGACAACACGGACCTGTTGCTGTTGCGGCAGTCGCTGGAGCTGGTCCGCGACCGGTTGGTGGGTGTGATCCATCACCTGGGTCTGTTCGCGACGTCTCAGCGTGATCTGCCCTGCCTGGGTTTCACGCACCTTCAGCCGGCTCAGCCGGTCACCGTCGGCAAGCGGGCGGCTTTGTGGTGTTACGACCTGGTGCTGGACCTCGAGGAACTCGAGCACCGCATCGCCAGCCTCAAGCTCCGCGGCGTGAAGGGGACCACCGGCACCCAGGCGTCCTTCCTGTCGCTGTTTGACGGCGACCATCAGAAGGTGTCTCGGCTCGAGGAGCTGGTGGCCGAGAAGATGGGTGGCGAGGCCGTGTACCCGGTCACCGGCCAGACCTATTCGCGGAAGGTCGACGTCCAGGTCCTGGGAGTTCTTTGCGGCATCGGCATTTCGGCTCACAAGGCGGGCAACGACATCCGTATTTTGCAGCACCGCAAGGAGGTGGAGGAGCCGTTTGGGTCCCGACAGGTGGGATCTTCGGCGATGGCCTACAAGCGGAACCCGATGCGGTCCGAGCGGATGTGCGGGCTATCGCGGTTTGCAATCTCGCTGTTCGACAGTGCTGCCGACACGGCAGCCACCCAGTGGATGGAACGCACGCTCGACGACAGTGCCAACCGCCGGTTGGTGTTGCCCCAGGCCTTCCTGGCCATCGACGCGGTCTTGATTCTGTATCGCAACATTGTCGAGGGATTGGTGGTGTATCCCGCGGTGATTGCCCGTCATCTGAACGAGGAGCTGCCGTTCATGGCGACCGAGGAGATCCTGATGGCGGGTGTCCGAGCCGGCGGCGACCGGCAGGCGTTGCACGAGGCGATCCGGGTCCACAGCCAGGCGGCCGGTGACGAGGTGAAGCAGCGGGGTGGCGAGAACGACCTGATGGCGAGGTTGCAGGCCGACCCGCAATTTGCCGGAGTCGATCTCGATGGGGCACTTGACGCGAGTGGTTTCATCGGCCGAGCGGTCGAGCAGGTCGACGAGTTCATTGCCGAGGTGATCGAGCCGATCCGCGAGCGGTATCGGGGAGCGTTGGACGCCGAGGCGGGCGAGGTGACGGTTTAACCCGCCTGGCGGCGCACTCTGGGATCGCCGTTCATACGAGGCCGGGGCTTGATGACCGTCTGCCAGTCAGAGTGGGCGAGCGTGAACACGAAAGAACTCCGCAATCTCCGGCTTGCCGGCTTCTGCGGCCGACCCGAGCAACCGCTGATCCCGGAGGCCAGCTTTGCCGCCGTAACGCGTGACCTGATCCTGGTGACCGGCGAGAATGTCCTCGACCGATAGGAAATCGATCTCGCTCATCTACTCGGCCAGTCGCTGCAGGTCCTCGCCAAAGTTCTGATTGATCTTGTCCAGTGACGCCTGCAACCGGCGCTGGGACTTTTTGTTGCGTACCGGCGTGACAAGGATCGCATCGCCGTTGCTCGTCAGTTCCAGCGGCGTGTCCGACGTAATATGAAGCAGGTCCAGGATGGGCTTGTCGATGATCAGCGCCAGGCTGTTTCCGTGTTTGATCAACTTCTTGCTCAGCGGTGCTCTCCCAACGCCCTGGATACACAAAGTGTATACAAGGTGCCCAGGTAGGTTGACGGAATGTTCGGGATCAGGCGGCGGAAGGGACGGGCGTCAAGTGGGGACTCCCGTCCGAAACGAAACGTCACCCAGTCGAAATGACAGGTGTCACCTTCACGGCGCAGACCTTGTACTCGGGGATCTTCCCGTGGGGGTCCAATGCATCGTTGGTCAGCACATTGACGGCGGCTTCGCGGAAGTGGAACGGGATGAAGATCGAGCCCCTCTGCAGGCCTCGATCGGCCCGCGCTTTCAACTCGATCGAACCGCGACGGCTGGTGA
>CAUZEQ010000421.1:0-3316 GCA_963578885.1 Planctomycetota bacterium | reverse complement strand
CCGGATTGGGAGCCGTCATGTGCGACCCGTCGGCCGACATGCCGTAGCCGATGATCTCGGCCATCACATCCGCCCCGCGGGATTCGGCATGGCCGAGCTCTTCGAGCACCAGCATGCCGGCACCTTCGGAAAGTACGAATCCGTCGCGGTCCTTGTCCCACGGCCGACTGGCGGCCTCGGGATCGTCGTTTCGGGTCGAGAGCGCATTCATGCGGGCGAACCCTGAAAGCCCCATCGGAGTGATCGCCGCCTCGCTGCCCCCGGTGATCATCACGTCGGAAGTTCCGTACTGGATCAGGCGGAAGGCGTCGCCGATGGCATTGGTCGCCGAAGCACAGGCCGTGGCGATGGCACTGTTGGGGCCGCAGAGACCGAAGTGGACCGAGATGTTCCCGCTGGCGGCGTTGACCATCAGCTTGGGGATCATCAATGGTGAGACCCTTGAAGGGCCTCGGTCGTAGAGCATCGAGTGCTGCTGCTCGATCTCCTCCAGACCACCGATCCCACTGCCGATCAGCACGCCGTGACGATACCGGTCTCCGCTGTCCAGGTCGATCCCCGACTGGATCACCGCCTTGACAGCCGAGACCATCGCGAACTGGGTGAAGCGGTCCAGCCGCCTCAACTCCTTGGGAGGCAGATCGAGATGATCGGCGGGATCGAAATCGCGGATCTCGCCCCCGAAGCGGACCTTGAAATCGTCGACGTCAAAACGGGTCAGAGGCCCGATGCCGCTCTTGCCCGTGCACAGCCGGTCCCAGAACTCGGAGATCTCGCAGCCGAGAGGGGAAACGACCGAGATTCCGGTGACCACGACTCGTCGCATCACTCGCCCATCTTGCCCCGTATGTAGTCGATCGCATCACCCACACTGAGGATCTTCTCGTAGTCCTCGTCAGGAACGCTGATCCCGAACTTGTCTTCGAACGTCATCACCAACTCGACCAAATCGAGCGAGTCGGCCTTGAGGTCGTCCTGAAAACGACTCGCAGGACTGATGTTGCTGACATCCTCGCTGAGCTGATCGGCGACCAGATCGATCACCTGCCGGCCCAATTCGGAAACCGGTGCCGAAGCCGGGTCGGCAGCGGCGGCGGGGTCCGACGCGGCGCCATCACCCGGGGCCGCAGCAGCCATCTCACCGGAGGGCTCTTCGGAAACCTGGTCCTGGCTCGGATCGGAAGTTTCCGGACTGTCGTCGTCGAAGATCATCTTTGGGTCTCTCGCTTCCCGGTGAACTGTTCCATCCCATCGCAACCGGTGTCGCCCTGCTCACCCAAGCTCACCCAAGCTCACCCGGGCTCACCCGGCTCACTTCTCCGGCCGTCCAAGGACCGTGGTGTTCCCAGAAGGACACTCCTCCCGCCAACCGCCTCCAAGGCCCTCTCTCCCCGGCGAAGATATACCACTCGACCCGGCAACTGTAAACCGTAAACGACACGCCCGCGAACGCCTCGCCGAAGGCACCGGCCACGATCGGCGCGGGCCATCCCGAGAGGCGGGCTGCTAGGAATCGTTGATCGGCTGGCAGGGGATCTTGCGGTCGATGCGCTTGAGCAGTCCGGTGAGCACTCGACCAGGCCCGATCTCGTAGAATTCCTCGATCCCCGAGGCGATCAGTTTTCCCATCGAGTCGGCCCACAGCACGGGACTCTTGACCTGCCGCACCAGCAGATCACGGATCTGCTCGGGGTCATCGTGAGCAGCAGCGTCGACGTTGCTGATGACCGGGATCCTGGGAGCCGCCATCGGGCAGTCTTCAAGTGCCCGAGCCACCTGCAAGTCGGCCGGTTCCATCAGCGAGGTATGAAAGGCACCGGCCACGGCCAGCCTGACCGCCCGCCCTCCAGCCTCCTCGGCCAATTCCACCGCCCGCTCGCAGGCGGCGCGGTGCCCCGAGACGACCAGGTTGCCGGGCCCGAGCCGGTTGGCGATCCGCAACACCTCGCCGGGCTGGACCGCGGTGTCACAAATCTCCTGCACAATCTCGGGCTCGATCAGCAGCAGGCTGACCATGCCCGAGGGCGTGCGGTCCGATGCGGCCTGCATCGCCTCGCCCCGCTTCTGAACCACAGCCAGGGCATCCTCGAATTCCATCACCCCGGCAAACACCAGAGCCGTGTACTCGCCCAGGCTCAAACCCGCCGCCTGTTGGCACGCATCGACCAGCTCGGGACGGTCCCCTCTGAGCCATTCCAATGCCGCGAGGCTGGTGACGAAGAGGGCCGGCTGGCTGATCACCGTCGAATTGAGCTCGTCCTCGGGACCGTCCAGGCACCTGGCCTGCAGATCGTAGCCCAGCACCTGCTCGGCCCGAGCATACAGTCGGGCCGCCGCCGGAGACTCCTCTGAGATCCTGCGGCCCATGCCCAGATGCTGAGCCCCCTGTCCGGGGAACAGGAACCCGATCCCGCTCATGACGGCCGGGCCCCGCCTGCCCCGCCTGCCCCCCCGGCCTCCTCCGCCTCCCGGGCCAGGTGCGGCTCGGGCGGCTGCTGCGAGGAGGGGCCGGTCGAGTCTTCGGCGGGTCGGTCCGTGATCGCCTTGCCCAACTCATCCACGATCTGCACGTTGACCTGCCGCGACTGCAGCGTGGTGGCGGCCCGCAAGGCATTGGCGATGGCACGGCCGTCGCTTGAGCCGTGGCAGATCATGCAGACGCCGTCGATCCCCAACAACGGGGCGCCGCCGTGCTCGCGGTAGTGATACTGCCTCGAGGCGGTTTCCAGGGCAGCCAGGGCCACGTCACGCTCGGCGTCGAGTTGCCCGATCACGTCGTGGGCCAGAGCCCGGATCAGGAACTCGGCCATCCCCTCGCTGACCTTCAGCACCACGTTGCCCACGAAACCCTCGCAAACCAGGACGTCGGCTTCGCCCTGGTACAGGCCACGGCCCTCGATGTTGCCCACGTAACGCTCCGACAGCGTCGAACCCTGCAGCAACGCGTGAGTCTCACGGTACAACTCGTTCCCCTTGCTGTCCTCGCTGCCAATGTTCATCAAGCCCACCGTCGGAGACTCAACACCCAGCACCTCACGTGCGTAAATCACCCCCATCACCGCGTACTGCAGCAGGTGCTCGGGACGTGCGGCGGGATTGGCTCCCACGTCAATCAGCACGCTGCGGCCACGCATCGTCGGCAACGTCACCGCAATCCCCGGACGACGGACTCCAGGAAGAAACAGGCGAGTCCGCAGCCCCGCGGCCACCACCGCACCGGTGTTCCCCGCACTGACCACCGCGTCGACCTCGCGTGAGGCCATCAGACGCCAGGCCACGGCGATCGAACTGTCAGGCTTCTGCCGCAAGGCCTCGG
>CAUZEQ010000420.1:0-3320 GCA_963578885.1 Planctomycetota bacterium | reverse complement strand
CGGTAGACGAATCTGCGTTTGTTGGGTGTGGGGGGGAGGGACTCGCGGACCTGTTCTACGATCCCGACGGCGACCGGAACTCCCCGCGCAACCTCTCGACCAGTTGGTGCAACTCGTCGAACCCGCCCACCACCCAGTCGGCCTCGCCGGACCATTCGGGCAGCGGCTCGGCTCGGGTTGCCAGGTCCGGGACGAACAGCACGGCGCGGGTGCCGGCGTTGTGGCCTGCCTGCAGGTCGAACAGGTAGTCGCCCACGAACAGCACATCGGCGGGAGCCAGGTTCCAGTCACGGCAGATGGCCAGCACCCCGGAGGGATCGGGCTTGGCCGGTGCGTCCTCGCGGGTCAGCACGGTGTCAAAGGTCCAGCCGAGCAGACCGAAGGTGGTTGTGACCGATGCACGGGAATTCCGGGTGAGCACGCCGGTGTGGAGTGCGAGTTGGTCGAGTCGTTCGAGCAACTCTGCGACTCCCGGGTACGGCGTCGCCCGGACGGCGCCCTCGTGTTCGTGGCGGTGGAGGATCTCGAGTGCTCGATCGTGCTCGGGGCCCTCGGGGATCGCCTCGACGCCTTCGAGGATCGGCTGACGTTCGGGGAGCCCGATGTCACGTCGGATGGCGTCGAAGTCGAGGCCCGAATCGACCAGCGTGCCGTCCATGTCGAAGATGATGCCGCGGAGCGCCATGAACCGGGTGCCGTTGGTCAGAGTCCGGTGTCGTCGAGGTGGAAGCGGACGTTGAAGGACATCAGCGTGATCTCGTCGTCGCGTCCGCGGATGACGTTGATGCCGGTGTTGTCCTGGCGGATCTCACGGGCCCGCGACAGCGGCCAGCCCATCAGTCGGGCGACATAGACCCGGTTGACGATGTTGTGTGCGACCACGGCGACGGCCTGACCACGGTGGGTGGCCAGCACGTCGTCGAGAGGTCCACCGACGCGGTCGAGCACGTCGGCATAGCTTTCGCCTTCCGGGTAACCGTGGGCTGCCGGGTCGTCCATGAACAGGTGGTAGGCTTCGGCGTCGTCTTCCATGATCGAACCCCAGTCGCGTCCCTCCCACCGTCCGACGTCGCACTCCGAAATGGTCTCGAGTACCCCGGGAGTGATTCCGTGCGGAGCGGCGATGGCCCGGGCGGTTTCCCGGGCCCGTTTCATGGGACTCGAGATGACGACATCGAGCGGCCTGTCGGAGAGGAATTCGGCCACCGCCTCGGCCTGTCGCTGCCCGGTGTCGCTCAGTGAGGTGTCGATCCCGTGTCCCTGCAGCACGTAGGGACGTTGTTCATTGGCGGGAGTGGCTCCGTGACGGATCAGGTACAAGAGTGTCTCGTGGGCCCCGGGCATCAGTCTTCCTGTTCCTGCAGCTGTTGCCCGGTGGGTTGTCGGTCCGAGCGGTTCTGCAACAACCGGATCGCCGTATCGACGGCGGCCAGCATTCCGTCGGGATCGGCAATGCCCTGCCAGGCGATGTCGAAGGCGGTGCCATGGCTGGGACTGGTGCGGATGATCGGCAACCCCAGTGTCACGTTGACGGCGGTGTCGAAGCCGATCAGTTTCAACGCGATGTGCCCCTGGTCGTGATACATCGCCACGACCCCGTCGAATTCGCCACCGACGGCCCGACGCAGTAACGTGTCGGCGGGAAAAGGACCCCGTGCGTCGATTTCGGCGGCGACCGCAGAGGTGACGGCCGGAGTGATCAGGGTCTGCTCCTCGTCACCGAACAGGCCGTTTTCGCCGGCGTGGGGATTCAGGGCACAGACGCCGATTCGCGGAGCGGGGCAGCCGACCTGCCGGAGGAACCCGTCGATCAGGCCGATCCGTTCCGAGATCGATTCGACCGAGAGCAGTCCGGGGACGCTGGCGATCGAGGTGTGCAGCGTGACGTGGGCGACGCCAAGGCCGTGGGGGGGCGAGTTGGGGGGCGAGAGATAGAGCATCATGGCGACCGAGTCGCTGTGGCAGGCACGGGCGAGCAGTTCGGTGTGGCCGGGGACGTCGATCCCGGCAGCGGCCAGGGCTGTCTTGTTCAGCGGTGCGGTGACCATCGCGTCGACGTGACCTTCGAGAGCGGCCTCGGCGGTCGACCGCAGCCAGTCGGCGACGGCCCGGCCGCAGCGGGAGTCGACGGTCGCCGCGGGGATGTTGCCGACGTCGGCGGTCGTCGGGTTCCAGCAGTCGATGCCCGAGGGGTCGGGATCCCCACCGATGCTCATCGGCGAGTCGACCGCGCGGACACTCCGGTCCAGGCCCACCAGGTCCAGGGCGCGGGCCAGCACGCCGGGGTGGCCCACGACCAGTGGGTCGGCCGCCTGCCAGCAGGTCTCCAGGACCCGGGCCACGACCTCGGGCCCCACGCCGGCCACGTCTCCCATCAGCAGTGCCAGTCGAGGCCGTCGATGGCCGGGCGGTTCAGGCATCGCCACCGGCTCCAGCTGGGTTGTCGGGCGTCATGTCATAGCAGTCCGCCTCGGCCAGCAGCACGCCGTGGCGGTCCTTCTCCGAGAGAATCGGATCATCCCCCAGGGGCCAGTCGATGCCGATCGCCGGATCGTTCCACAGCAACGTCCGTTCCGATTCTGGGTGGTAGATGTCGCTGCACTTGTACTGGAAATCGGCCGTGTCGCTGGTGACCAGGAACCCATGAGCACACCCGATGGGGATCAGCAGTTGGCCGTGGCTGTCGGCCGAGAGCGTGATGCCGAACCACTGTCCGAAGGCTGGCGAGTGCCGCCGCAGATCGACGGCGACGTCGAAGACGCTGCCGGCGACAACCTGCACGAGCTTGGCCTGGGGGTGTTCGAGCTGGTAATGGAGACCACGCAGACCGCCCCGGGTCGACCGGGACCAGTTGTCCTGTACGAAGGTCTCGTCGATGCCCATCTCGGCAAAACGCCGCTGCTGGTAGGTTTCAAGAAAGAAACCTCGCTCGTCTTCGAAGACGCGAGGTTCGATCACCAGCACACCGGGCAGTGGAGTTTCGTGGACTTTCATCGGAACGGAGTGTCGTGGAGGCGTCTGGGGGGCTTGCGAGGCCGTTAGCATATCGGAGAGTCGGGGGACCGAGAAGGGAGCTCAACTTGCGGAAGGTCGCAACTGTCGCGTAATTTGGGGTTGGAGGGTTTACCGGCAACGACCACGAGGGAAGTTCCGAATGTGGCGAGGACGGCTTTGGACTCTGTTGATTGCGGCGGTGTTGTTCTCCGGGTCCGCCGTGTTGACCGCGGCCGACCCCCCCGGCCCCCCCCCCCCCCCCCCCCCCCCCGGGCCCCCCGCGGGGGGGGGGCCCGCCGGGGGCCCGCCCCCGGCCGCCCCCCCCG
>CAUZEQ010000419.1:0-3325 GCA_963578885.1 Planctomycetota bacterium | reverse complement strand
GGGAACATACCATCGTCTTCGGCATGATCGGAGAAACCATCGACCTGACCGTGCGCGGACAATCCCGAGACAGCTACGCCTACGGAGCCGTCGCCGCCGCCGCGTTCCTCGCCAATCAAACACCCGGCAACTACACGATCAACGACGTGCTCGGACTGTAACCGAAACACCCCACCCAGCCCCCACCCAGCCCCCACCCAGCCCCCCCACCTCCCCCAGCCGGAAAAACCCTCAAGACCCCAACTCCATCAGGTCGATCTCGATCATGGTGCGGCAGGTCATCGAGGAGTCGGGTGGGATGTACGAGAGCTACTGGGGGCTGTCCCGGCCGCCGTTTCCTTCGGGCCCGGATTCGGAAGGATACATCGCCTGCGGTCCGCACCAGGCGGCGTTGCTGAAGCTGCGGTACACGGTCGAGTCGGATCTGGGCGTGGCAGCTCTGACCGGCGAGATCGGTTCGGGCAAGACCACGGTGGCCGGCCGACTGGCTCATGAGTTGAGCGATGCCCACGGTCCCTTCGTGCATGTGGTCTTCCCGAGGTTGAGTCCGGCGGAGTTGATCGGGTGGTTGGCCGTCGAATTGGGTGCCGAGGAGCAGATGCTCGAGACGGCTGACGAGGGTCTCGACGTCGCGTTGCGGGTGCTGCGGGCGCGGTTGAGTGACTGGTCGTCTCGGGATCAGCACCCGGTGCTGGTGATCGACGAGGCGCACCTGTTGAAGAACTCGCCGATGCTCGAGGTGCTGATGCTGCTGTTGAATCTCCGCGACTCGGCCTCGGTCGATTTCACACTGCTGCTGGTCGGCCACACCTCACTCTCGGCCCTCTTGACCCGTGTGCCTCAACTGGCCGACCGCCTCGCGGTGGTGGCCCATCTGCAGTCGCTTTCGGCCAACGAGACGAGCTCCTACATCACCGAGCGGCTGAAGTCATCCGGTTGCGAGCGGGCCGTTTTTTCCGGCGACGCATTGGCGGCGATCCACCGTCTGACCGGAGGCATCCCGCGAGCGATCGGCCGCTTGTGCGACCTGTCGCTGCTGGTCGGTTTCGCCGACGGGCTGCGTGAGATCCGTGCTGAGGAGATCCACGACGTGTCGCTCGAATTGCCTCGAACCGCACTCAAGCGAGTGTCCTAGACAGGCGGTGGCTGGATGCGGTGAGACTCCAGCTACGGGCGCTCATCCAGCTCGTACAGCATGGCATTGCCCTGCTTGCCCACGACCCGGGCCACTCCACAGCGTCTCAGGCAATAGGCAACCTTGCGAGCCAGCGGCTGGCTGATCCCCGCGGCGGTGGCCAACTCGGCCGTCGAAAACGGCTCGATCCGCCCCCGGGGCCTGATCGAATCGGGCAGCATCGCCAGCAGGTCCTCGACGGTCCGCAGCATCGCCCGCCCGGTCACCTCGGCCAACAACCGGTCCTCGACGACGTAGCCCCGACAGACCCGCCTCTTCTTCTCGGCCGGCAACCGGTACTCCTCCTGCAACGTCATCAGCACTTCGAGTTCGAGCCTGGGGTGTGGGAAGACGTCGACGAAGTAGACCAGGTCGTCAAACAGGTTCCAGAGCGTCTGTTTCTTGGGGCTCTTGCGGGTCGAGACCACCGGTCCCGCGGGGACATCCCGCTTGAGCAGCTGCTTCCTCTGGGCCAGCGGCTTGACGACCAGCACGTCGTGCGAGCACAGCAGGCGTCGGATCTTGTTGCGGATCGCACCCAGGGATCCGTACTGGATCTCGATCAGCCGCTCACCGTCGACCGCGTCGATCCGGTACCCGTCCACAGTCACCTCGTGCCGATCGCTGTCGCTCACGTACAGCGACTTCAACTGGCGGTGGATGCTGTGTTCCATGTCGGGCCAATGGGACGGGCCGATGGGACGGACCGATGAAACGGGCCAATGGGACGGGAGTTGACCGGTTGGGGATGGTACGAGCGGCCGGTTGAGGATGTCCAGAGGAATGGTCGCGAGTCGAATGCCGGGCGGGGCTTGTGGCAAGGCGAAGTTGTAGGGATCATCAACGACCTCTTCGCCTGACCCGGTCATCCCCATCGACGGGCCGTTTCATGAGTTCCCCCTCACGTCAACTCTCGCCGGTGCTCTTCATCCAGCTCTCGGCCATGATGTTTCTCCAGTTCTTCATCTGGGGAGCCTGGTATGTCACGGGGCCGAACTACCTGAGCACGATCGGCTTCACCGCGGACGACTTCGGTTGGATGTATGCCGTTGGCCCGATCGCGGGCATGATCTCGCCGTTCTTCGTCGGCATGATCGCCGACCGGTTCTTCTCGGCCCAGAAGCTGCTGGGGGTGCTGCACCTGGGCGGCGGCGCGGTGATGTTCGCCGCCACGGTGTTAATGAAGAGTGCCACCCCGTCACCGGACCTGATCAACATCTGCTTCTTCGCCTACATGCTGACCTACTTCCCCACGCTGGCCCTGACCAACACGCTGGCGATGAAGAACATGCAGGATCCCGAGCGGCAATTCCCCTACATCCGCGTGGCCGGCACAATCGGCTGGATCGCCGCGGGCCTGGGGGTCAGTTTCCTGGGCTTCGACACGACGGTTGAGATGTTCTACCTGGCGGCCGGCTCGGCACTGGTACTGGGCGTGATCAGTTTCAGCCTGCCCGATACCCCACCGACTCAGACCGGCCCCATCTCGGCTCGCCAGATCCTCGGCCTCGACGCACTGGTCCTGTTGACCCAGCCGGCCTACCGCGTCTTCCTGGTCGCCTCGACCCTGATCTGCATCCCGCTGGCCTTCTACTACCAGATCGCCAGCCGGGTGGTCGAAATGACCGGCATGAGGGTCGGGCTGACCATGTCGTACGGGCAGATGGCCGAGATCCTCTTCATGCTGGTGATGCCGTTCTTCTTCAAGCGGCTGGGTGTGAAGTGGATGCTGGCCATCGGGATGCTGGCCTGGGTCATTCGCTACGCGTTGTTCTCGATGGGAGCCGGCGACGAAATCGGCTGGATGATCATCGGCGGCATCGTGCTGCACGGCATCTGTTACGACTTCTTCTTCGTCACCGGGCAGATCTACACCGACAAGGCCGCCGCCGAGCCGATCCGGGCCCAGGCCCAGGGACTGCTGGTGCTGTTCACACTGGGGCTGGGGATGTTGATCGGGGCCAAGGTCGCCGCCGAGATCGAGGCGAAGTACACGCCCAAGGAGTCCAAGGCGTTTGCCGCACAGGTGAAGAAGCTGGGCGAGGAGCTGGCCGAGGCCACCGCGGCCAACGACACAGACCGGGTCAAAACCCTGACCGCACAGAAGGACCAGGCCCGCCACGATGAACTGGCGGCGATCGACTGGCAGAG
>CAUZEQ010000418.1:0-3332 GCA_963578885.1 Planctomycetota bacterium | reverse complement strand
GGCTGGCATGCCGAGCGGATTTGTCATGAATTGAGCAGGACCTGCGTGGTCCAGATCCGCCGCGACCCTGCCGATACAGCTCGGTCGCTGTACGGGATGCGGAAGAACTACGGCGGCTCGATCGACACCTGGACGTCATTGAAGCCTCGGGAATACGCGTGGCTGAAGGACGAGCCGGTCTGGGACCAGCTGGTCGGCCAGGTCCATTTCCTCGAGCGTCGATTCGACCGCGAGGTGGCGGGTGTGGATCCGGCTCGCGTGCTGCGGGTCGAGTACTCTCGGTTGTGTGCCGATCCTCGCGGAGTGCTCGAAGAGGTCCGCGAGCTGCTGTCTGGTCAGATGCAGGACGGTGTCGAGGTCAATTCACGGGGTACGCCTCCTCGTGAGTTCCGTCTGAGTCGTGGTGGTGAGATTTCCGGCGAGCAGTCTGCGCTGCTGTCGGCGGCGCTCAAGCGGTTTGGTCCTGATGGTGATGCGGGTTTTCGGGAGGTTGCATGAAGACGGCGTGGCTGGCCCCACGTGACCCTCGCTGGACGGCCGCCCTGGCCGTGCTGGCTCACGATGTGTATCACCTGCCCGAGTATGTCGAGTTGGCGGCCGGTGACGAGGGGGGTGAGGCGGTGGCGTTCTGGGCCGAGCACGACGGGCACACGATGCTGGTGCCGTTGCTGGAACGCAGGCTGCCCGAGTCGCTGGGCTGCGATGAGGCCTGGCGCGATGCCGCGGGTCCCTATGGGTATCCGGCACCGTTGTTGTCACCCGGAGCCGACGTGGGGAGTTTCGTGTCGGCGATGAGCGACGCGGCATCCGATCGCGGGCTGGTGACCGCGTTCCTGAGACTGCACCCGTTGCTGGGGCCCGGTGGGGCCGACTGGTCCGGAGGGGTTGACGATCAGAGGATGGTGCGTGTCGAACACGGGCAGACGGTGTTTGTCGACCTGGCGCTGGACGAGCAGCAACAATGGAGCCAGGTCCGGTCGCGTTTGAGGTCTCAGATCAGGAAGCTCACCCGCGAGGGTTTCTCGGTGGCCTGGAACGACTGGTCGCGATACGGCGAGTTCCTGGCGATCTACGAGCAGACGATGCGGCAGGTCGCCGCCGGCCGCCGCTACTTCTTCGCAGCAGACTATTTCTACGGCCTGAAGGCGGCTCTGGGCGATCGACTGCACCTGGGCCTGGTCGAAGCGCCCGGCGGTGGTGGTGAGGTTGCCGCCGCGGCGGTGTTCACCGAGGTGGACGGGCTGGTCGAGTACCACCTGGGCGGGACGGCCGACGACTGGCGACGGGCCGGGCCCAGCCGGTTGCTGTTCGATTCGGCCCGAAGGTTTTTCGGAGCCGAGGGGGGACGTGGGAACCGGGCTTTGCACCTGGGTGGCGGGTTGGGCGGTGGCGAGGACTCGCTGTTCGTGTTCAAGGCAGGGTTCTCGAAGTGCCGCGCCCGATTCGAGACGCTGCGATGGACTCTCGACCCCGACGCCAACCTCCAGGTCGAGTCCGTCTGGCGAAAGGTCCACCGGACCGATACCTTCGAGCCGGACTTCTTCCCACGCTACCGTCAGCTTCCTCCCACGACGCCCAAACCGGATGCTCTCGATGCACGTCCTGTTTGTTCATAAGAACTTCCCGGCACAGTTCGGTCATATTGGCCGCCACCTGGTGGACAACCACGGGTTCGGGTGCAGTTTCGTCTGCGAGTTGCCCTCGGCCAACCTCGATGGGATCGAGCGGATCCAGTACAAGATTGCCGGCGGCGCCACTCGCGACACGCACTACTGCAGCCGCACGTTTGAAAACGCCACCTGGCACGCTCATGCCGTCTACGAGGCGATGAAGGCCCGACCGGACGTGAAGCCCGACCTGGTGGTGGGCCACAGTGGGTTTGGTTCGAGCCTGTTCCTGGCCGACCTGTACGATTGTCCGATCGTCAACTACTTCGAGTACTACTACCACTCGCAGGGATCGGACCTGGACTTTCGGCCCGAGTTTCCGACTCGTGAACTCGACCGGCTGCGGTCGCGGACCCGCAACGCCATGATCCACCTCGACATGCAGACCTGCCAGGTCGCCTACGCTCCCACCAAGTGGCAGGCGAGCCTGCTGCCGGTGGAGTATGAGCAGAAGATCGAGGCAATCTTTGACGGGATCGATCGCGAGGTCTGGACGCGGCAGTCCGACGTGGTCCGGAAGATCGGGGACCGGGAGATCTCCCCGGAGACGAAGATCGTAACCTACGTCTCGCGTGGCTTCGAATCGATGCGGGGCTTCGACATCTTCATGAAGGTGGCCAAGCGGATCTGCGACGCTCGTGATGACGTGGTGTTTGTCTGCGTCGGCAGCGACCGGGTCTGTTACGGAGGCGACCTGAACCGGATCGAGGAGGAGACGTACCGCGAGCACGTGTTGAAGCAGGACGATTACGACCTGTCACGGTTCCTGTTCACCGGCCGGGTCGACCCCCTCCAGCTGGTCGATATCTTTTCGCTCTCGGACCTGCACATCTACCTGACGGTGCCTTTCGTTTTGAGCTGGTCAATGATGAACGCGCTCTCGTGCGGCTGCACCGTATTGGCCAGCGACACCGAGCCAGTGCAGGAGATGATCCGTCACGGTGAGAACGGGTTGCTGGCCGGCTTCTTCGACGTCGACGGGTTCGTCGATCAGTCGTTGGAGGTGCTCGAGGATCCCGAGCGGTTCCGGCATCTGGGCGAGGCGGGTGCCGCGATGATCGAGGCGGACTACAGCCTGGATGTCTGTTTGCCGCGGATGCTCGAGTTGTACGAGCGAGCCGGATCGGGCGGCTAGGGACTGGCTTCCGCCGCAGGCGGATGCCTGTCCCGGTTTGGGAAAGCGGCTCTCAGGGTCCGGGACAGGCACCGGCGCCCCGCCAGGGGCTGGGCTCTGGAGCCAGTCCCTGGGGGCTAGATGACCGGATCGATCAGGTTGTCTCGGTCTTCCCAGTCGAACATCAGGTTGTCTCGGTCTTCCCAGTCGAACGGGTAGTTCACCGGCAGGAAGTCGTCGTCGATCTGGCTGGCCGGTTCGTCGACAGCGTAGTTGTCGTTCCCATCGTTTCCAGCCAGCGTATCTTTGCCGCCGTTTCCGTTGAGGAAGTCGTTGCCGCTGCCACCGAGTATCAGGTCGCGGCCTGCTCCACCCAGCAGCGAGTCGTTGCCGTTGCCACCGCTGATGATGTCGTTGCCCCGGCCGGCGTTGATCCTGTCGTGTCCGTCTTCGCCGGCGATCGAGTCGTTGCCGATTCCTCCGTCGAGGTAGTCGTGTCCGTCGTCGCCGTTGAGTACGTCGTCGCCGTCTTCGCCGTAGAGTTCGTCGTT
>CAUZEQ010000417.1:0-3340 GCA_963578885.1 Planctomycetota bacterium | reverse complement strand
CTGGGCACGAACCGCCTGTTCGCGCCGGTCCTCGGCATTCTCGGCACTTCGCGAGGCCTGGATCGCCAGTGATGTCGAGACGACCGTTCCGCCCACCAGGCTCAAAAGCACCATCGCAGAGAGTCCCGCGATGGCCGGTTTCCGGCGGCACCATCGCCAGCTTCTGACCATCCACGTCGTCGGTCTCGCCGTGATCGGTTCGCTGTTGAGCCAGCGCGACAGGTCATCGGCCAGGGCCTGTGAGGTCTGGTATCTTCCTGACGCGTCCTTCTGCAGGCACTTCAGCGCGATCGTCTCAAGATCGCGTGGTACGCTGCTGTTGAGCTTCCTGGGACTGGGCGGTTCCTCGTGGATCACCTGGTGCAGCAGCATTCGCTGGTTACCACGGAAGGGCAGTTCTCCGGTCAGCAGTTCAAAGAGAATCACGCCCAGCGAGTAGACATCCGAACGCGCATCAGCCGAATGGCCTTCTCCCTTGGCCTGTTCGGGAGGCATGTAGGCCGGGGTTCCCAGGACCTTGCCGTCAACGGTCATCGTGATCTCGCCCGCATCGCGTTTGGCCAGGCCGAAGTCCATGATGTGAGGCTGAGCGTCATCATCGAGCATGATGTTCGAGGGTTTGAGATCCCGGTGTATGACTCCCTGCTGGTGCGCGTGTTCGAGAGCCTCTGCCACCGTGACACACAGTTCGACTGCTTCGCGCTGTCCCATCTTCTGGCCGGTCAACCGATCGGCCAGCGAGAGACCCTCGACAAAGTCACTGACGATATAGAGTGTGCCGTCCTGGCGGCCGACTTCGTGGACGCTGACGATGTTGGGATGTTTCAGTTGGGCCGCGGCACGCGCTTCCCGCAGGAACTGTTCGGCCTGGGCCTCATCGAGCTGGGCCTGGCGAGGGATCTTGACGGCGACCGAGCGATGCAGCTTGCTGTCACGGGCCTTGTAGACGGTGCCGAAGGCGCCCATGCCGACCTGCTCGACCAGTTCGAAGTGGCCGATCGAGCGGTTTGAGACTTTATCCTGCTCGATCGTCTCCAGGTCATTGGCGAGGTTGAAACTGCTGCCACACGACTCGCAGTCGAAATTGAACGACTCGTCACCGGCGACGGTCTCGATCGGGTTCTGGCAGTGCGGGCAGCGGATCTGCATGGATCAGAGGTCTGGTCGGCGGACGAACGGGCTCATCCATCGTGACCACTGCCGGCTCGTCGTTCAAGCGGTGGGCGCTGCGCAGCCAGCGTCGCAGACCCGCGGCGTCGAACCGGCGGCTCGGGTGCGATGTTGTGGCTGGCTGAGTTGAAGCCGCGCTTGAAGCGGCGATTCCCGGCGGCATAAGATGAAGCGGGGTCCGGTTGGTGCGGCCTCGAGGTCCTGGGCACATTGATTTCAGTGAGGTTTGTCTGATCATGGCCGAACTGGTTGTTGTCGGCCCCGAACCGTCACAACGATGGCAGCGATCGCTCGAACCGGGCGTCGCGGCCTCGATCGGTCGTTCTCCCGCTCCTGGAGTCTGGGCGGTTCCTTGGAACAGCATGATCTCGCGGCTGCCAGCGGTTGAGATCAAACTGGTGGATTCTCACCTCTTGGTGAAGTGCCTCGAGGCTTCGCGGAATTCTCTTCGTTTTCGGGACGAGTTGGTTCGCGAAGCTCGACTCGATCCCGGCGAGGCCTTTTGGATCGGAACGACCTCGTTCCGGTTCGTTGAAGTGTCATCGAGCACTCCGGCTCCGGCCGAAGTCCGCGTCTTTGCCGACGATGAACTGAAGACGCTGGCGACTCAGGATGTCTCTGTTCAGATCGAAGCTCTCGCCCAGATCCCTCAACTGGTTGTCGACTGCCAGACCGATCAGCAATTGGCCGAGGGGCTGGTGTCCTTGTTGCTGAAAACCGTAACCCGGGCTGACGCCGTGGCTGTCGTCAGCCCGCAAGTCCCCGGTGAGAGCACCGAGTCAGACGAATGGCGGCTCGTACACTGGGACAGCCGAGCGGGCAATGTGGCGAGCTTTGTTCCCAGCCGTCGGCTGATCGCTTCAGCACTGAAGAACGGCCAAAGCGTTCTGCATATCTGGGGTGAGTCGGTGGAGGAGGAGGGTTTCACTCTGCCCGACACTCATGACTGGGCATTCGCGACTCCGTTTCAACACGGGAGCCTGCGCGGTTGGTGCCTGTATGTCTCGGGGTTCTCGAGTACGAAGATCACGATGCCGCAAGTCCTCGAGAAAGGTGGCTTCAGCCGCGACCTGAGGTTCACCGAGTTGCTGGCCCAGTTCTTCGGAGCCACTCGCCAGGTCCGTGCACTCGAGGACTTCCAGACGGGACTCAGTCGTTTTTTCCCGCCGAAGATCATTCAGTTGCTGAGCGAGGCGGATATCGATTCGGTACTCAAGCCCCGCGAAAGTGAGATCGGTGTTCTGTTTTGTGATCTCCGCGGTTTCTCACGTGCCAGCGAGCAGCAGCATGCCGAGTTGGGCGAGCTTCTGGAACGAGTCAGTGCGGCACTGGAAGTGATGACACGTCGGATCATGGAGTACGACGGTGTCGTTTCGGATTTCCAGGGCGATTCGGCCCTGGGTTTCTGGGGTTGGCCGACGATGCCCGAGTCGGGTCCACTGGCGGCCTGCCGTGCGGCGTTGGCGATTCAGCGAGAATTCCAGGAGCGGTCTGCAGAGATCGGCTCGTCGTTACACGGATTCCGGGTCGGGGTGGGTGTGGCCTGGGGCAATGCGATCGCCGGTCGGATTGGTCCCGAGCAGATCATCAAGGTCGGTGTCTTCGGCCCGGTCGTCAACCTCTGTGCTCGACTCGAGGGCATGACCAAGATGATGCGGGTCCCGATCCTGATCGACGAGGTCACTGCCAGGAGTGTCCGCGAAGAGCTCTCGAGCGATGAAGGCCGCTGCCGACGACTGTGTTGTGTGCAGCCGGCGGGGATGGACCAGCCGTTGACCGTCAGCGAACTCCTGCCCCCGGAATCCGAGGAGACTCTGTCGAATGAGCACATTGCGATCTACGAGCAGGCACTCGACGCGTTCCTGGCTGGAGACTGGCACCAGTCGCTCGATCTGCTGGGCGAACTCCCGGTGCGTGACCGAGGCAAGGACTTCCTGATGATCCACATTGCCCAGCACCACTACGAACCACCGCCGAACTGGAGCGGAGTCGTGTCGCTGACTTCGAAGTGAGCCTGTCCGCCCACTGCAAGAAAAACACGCAAGTGGTCGCAAAGACATCACTTCCGTGAGAGCCGCCGGGGAGACTCGAACTCCCGACCTAGGCATTACGAATGCCTCGCTCTACCAACTGAGCTACAGCGGCTGAAGCGGGGTTAGCCTAGCGTTGG
>CAUZEQ010000416.1:0-3354 GCA_963578885.1 Planctomycetota bacterium | reverse complement strand
GTGCCATCGACCTGGGCATCGCCACGATCCACCAGGAGCTCGAGTACTGCGGTCACCTGAGCGTGGCCGAGAACATGCTGCTGGGCGAGCGATGGCCCAGGGGCTGGGGTGGCTGGGTCGACTGGTCGGCGATGCACTCCCTTGCGCGAAGTCGTCTGGAGCGTGCTGGTTGTGACGTGGCCGTCGACATCGAGTTTGCTCGGCTCACGGCTGTCGAAAAGCAGTTGGTGGCAATCGCCACCTCATTGTCTCGCGACGCGGGACTGTTGATCCTCGACGAGCCGACCGCCAGCCTGGCTGCTCCCGATGCACGCCGGCTGATCGAGCACCTGAAGACCATCCGCGACTCCGGCGTCGCCATCCTTTATGTTTCGCACCGGCTCGACGAAGTCCTCGAGCTATCGACTCGGGTGGCGGTACTTCGCGACGGCGCATTGGTTCACGTGGGCGATGCGGATGCGTTGGACGGTTCGGAACTGGTCCAGAAGATGGTTGGCCGACCGTTGCAGCAGGTCTTCCCCCGCACTCGGATCCCATCAGCCTCGGAGCGCGGCGACCCGGAGGTGTTGTTGCGTGTCGAGGGGTTGACTTGCGAGGGGATGTTCGAGGGTGTGTCGCTGGAGGTGCGATCGGGCGAGGTGGTGGGTTTGGCGGGGCTGGTCGGTGCGGGCCGTTCCGAGTTGGCTCGTGCCATCTACGGTCTCTACCCGGCCGACTCGGGCAGCATGCAGCTGCTGGGCCACCCCTGGAACCCTCGCTCTGCCGGGGATGCTCTTCAGGCGGGGCTGGTCTACCTGCCCGAGGAGCGGAAGCGTCACGGCCTGGTCGCCGAGCACGACTTGGCCTCCACCCTCTCGATCGGAATCCGCGACCAGTTGACTCGTTGGGGCATGGTCCGGTTGAAGCACGAGCGTGACCGGGTGTCGGGGATGATCAGCGACTACGACATCCGCTGCAGCGGCCCGGACCAGGTGGTCGGAACTCTCAGCGGGGGCAACCAGCAGAAGGCGTTGTTGGCGCGATGGCTGGAGCGGGATCCCGAGGTCCTGGTGCTCGACGAACCGACCCGCGGTGTCGACGTCGGAGCGAAGGCCGAGATTCACTCGGTCGTGGACCGCCTGGCTGCCGCCGGTCACGGGGTGCTGCTGATTTCCAGCGACTTGCCCGAGGTGGTTGGCATGAGCGATCGGGTGCTTGTGATGAATCGCGGCCGCCTGGTGGCGGAACTGAGTGGCGAGTCGCAGACACAGCGTGAGGTGTTGCAGGCGGCGGCGGGGCTGGTGCCTGGTGGGGAGGCCGGCTGATGAGTTTGCGAATGACCGCACCGGTGCGTCGTCGCATGGCCTGGTTGGTGGCCGGCAGCATCGCGTTGCTGGCGGTGATCTTTGCCTGCCTGTTGCCCGGCGACACTCTGGGCGGGGCGGTTTCGAGGCTGGGCACTGTGCTGCGGGATGCTCCGCGGAACATGGCTCCGGAGATGCTGGCGGCGATCGGCCTGACGGCGATCATCTGGACCGGTGCGATCGACCTGTCGATCGGCAGCGTGTTGGCCGTGTGTGGTGCCGTTTTTGCCATGGGCTATTCGCACCAGGCTCACCCGGTACTCTGTTTCGCCTTCTGCCTGTTGGCCGCCGGCGGCCTGGTGGCGACAAACGGGTTGCTGGTTCGCTGGCTGGGGATTCCGGCGTTGATCGTCACGTTGGCGGGGCTGGCGGCCTATCGCGGCCTGGCGCTGGTGCTGGTCAACGTGGGCGTGCCGGGTTTTGACGGCAACCTGACTGTGCCCGAGGAGATCTACCGGGTACCGGGTCGCGACTGGGCGGGCTGGATTCTGCTGTGTGCCGTCGGCGTGGCGATCGTCTTCGAGAGGACCTGTCGTCGGCCTCGACTGTGGCTGGCTCATGGCAGTTCCGCCTCAGCCTGCCGACTGCACGGCCTGGATCTCCCGCGGCTGGCCATCTCGGCATTTCTCTTCGGAGGCCTCTACCTGGGCCTGGGCGGGATGCTCTATGTTTCGAATCAGCAGACGATCGATCCGGCGAGAATGGCGTTGGGATTCGAGTTGTCGGTGATCGCGGCGGTGGTGTTGGGGGGCACGAACATCTTCGGGGGCGAGGGAAGTTTTTTGGGGACGGTGCTGGGCGTGCTGTTCCTGTACCTGGCCCGCCAGGCGTTGATCTACGCGCTGGATGATGTGCATGCCCGCCAGGCGTTCGAGGGGGCCTTGATCCTGGGCGTGATCGGCTTCGACTGTGCCCTGCACCGGGGCGAGCACCGGATGGAGGAGTTGAAGTGAGAGCGTTGGTGTTGTTGATTCTGCTGGTGCTGGAACTGGCCCTGTTCGCTTCGGTCAGCGGTGCGGACGTCTCGACCCCGGGCGGGATTCTCGACTACCTCGAACTGAAGTTCCAGGACCTGATCCCCGGTCTTGCTCCGGTGCTGGTGCTGTCGGTCGGGATGACGCTGGTGCTGGTGACCGCGGGCATTGACCTGTCGGTGGGATCGATGCTGGCTTTGGTGGCGGCGGTGATGTCGTGTTTTGACGGCGGCATGTCGTTCTGGCTGACGGCGGTGCCGCTGGGATTGCTGGTCGGCGTCGGTCTGGGACTGTTCAACGGCGTCCTGGTGGCCCGGCTGGATGTGCCACCGATCGTGGCCACTCTGGGCACGATGATCTTCTACCGCGGCCTGTGCCAGGTCGTGATGCGTGATGCCGAGCGGGCTCCGTTTTTTGAGGTACCCGGTTACGAGTGGCTGGGCGGCTTCAGCGGCTCGCTGGTGTTGCTGGTGCTGGTGGTCGGGCTGGGCGGCTGGTGCTGGAGTTGTTCCGGGTGGCGGCGCGAGTTGTTGCTGGTGGGAGGCAACCGGGTGGCGGCTCGTTATGCCGGGGTCCCGCTGGATCGGCGGCTGATAGAGACCTATGCCCTGATGGGTGCACTGGCCTGGCTGGCGGCGATCTGTTTCACGGCCCGCAACGGTGCGGTCAATGCCAGCACGGCGAGTGGGCTGGAACTGAAGGTGATCGTGGCGGTGGTGCTGGGAGGTACGCGGGTCGAGGGGGGCCGGGGTTCGGTGCTGGGATCGGTCCTGGGTGCCTTCCTGGTCGCGGTGCTCGATGACGGACTGCGTGAGGCAAAGGGCTGGAGCGACGAACACCTGGCCTTCGAGATCAGCCACCTGCGGTACCTGCTGCTGGGCCTGCTGCTGGTCGCGGGGGTCTGGCTGAACACTCGATTCGGACATCGCGACGAGAAGTAGCATCGGCGCTGATCGATCGTGTGGCCGTCGGTCGCTTCGATTGCAGCGGCGGTCGGTTTGTACAAGACTGCAGTCTGGCAGTGGGGGGTCCGAACG
>CAUZEQ010000415.1:0-3359 GCA_963578885.1 Planctomycetota bacterium | reverse complement strand
GTGCCCGAGCAGCTCGAATTTCGGCCTGAGCGTGCTCTGCCACGCTGTCGTTGGCAGCTGTTGGCCGCGGGTGCGGTGGGTGCTGCGGTGGTTGCTGCGGTGCTGGTGTTCGGGATGGCCTCACGGTTGCCTGCGGCCGAGCGATTCAGAGAAAATTTTGATGGCCGCGAGTTGACGTCGCGGGTCAGGGCCTCCTCGAAGACGGCCGAGGTGATTCTTCACCGCCGCGAGCCTTCCGGCGGGGTGGATTCTGCGGGATGCGAGCGGGTGATGGTCCGCACCGGTCGCCTGGGGGCAACGGTGTCGTGGGAGCAGCCGATCCCGGCGGCTCGGGTGATCGACGAGCTGGCGGTGGGGGTTTCGGTGTGGAGCCGTTCGCGGGGGTTGCAGCTGTGTGTGCGAGTCGTATTTCCTCACCAGGCTGATCCTCGCACCGGGGGTGTGCTGACCGATCTGATCCCCGGCCCACGAGTGACCCGCAGTGGTCGCTGGCAACGTCTGACTCTCGACAAATTCCCCGCCCGTCTCCGCGAACGCCTGGTGCTGTTGCGGGCGCGCTTGCAGCGCCCGCAGCTTGAGGGTCGGGACGTCTACATCGATCGTGTTGTGCTGCGTCTGGATCCAGACCCGGGATCGACCGACTGGCTGGTCGACGATCTGATGGCCGGTCCGATCGTCGCTCCGCCTGCCGGGCTGGTGTTGGCGGGGGCGGAGGGGTCGGCGACGACGGTAGGTGATCGCGATCCGCGTCGCCGCTCGCCAGCCGAGGTCCGTCTCGACCGCTTCCACGTCAACGATCTCCCGTTCGTGCCTCGAGTGGTGGTGTACCGCGGCGAGCCGCCCGAGGTGCTCAAGGCGTCTGGTGTCAACCTGGTCCAGGTCCCCGATCACCGCGATGTCGCGTTGATCGCTCGATTGCGGTCGGCGGGTTTGTGGGCGATGGCGTCTCCTCCGAGGCCACCCCTGGTCGACGGCGTGGTGGCCGACTCGGGCACCGCCGGGCTGGTGCCGATCGGTTCCGAAGCCGACGGGATCCTCTGCTGGTACCTCGGCCCCCAGGCGACCGGCTCGGACCTGCTCGACCCCGGCGGTGACCCTCGCCTGGGGTGGAACTCGCTCATGCGTTGGGTCGGCCAGTTGCGAGTGGCCGACCGTCGGATGCGGCGGCCGATCGTGGCCGACGTGGTGGGTCGCGAGCAGGTGATGTCTCGCCAGAGACTGCTGCCGTTGATCAGTCGCGAGGTGATTGGGACGGGCCTGCCGTTGAGGCTGCACCAGGAGTGGCTCGACGAGCGTCGTGGTCGTGCGCGGCCGGGATCACTGGCCTTCAGCTGGGTCCGGACCGATTCGGAGTCGCTGGTGGTCGAGCCCGAGCAGATCGAGCTGCAGGTCCGCTCGGCCCTGGCGGCGGGGTACCGCGGCATCGGCTTTCGCACCACCACCGGTCTCGACTCGGACCGCCCTGTCGCGGCCGAACGTCTGTTGATGCTGGGGCTGCTCAACCTCGAACTGAACCTGCTCGAATCGTTCCTGGCCACCTCCACGCGGGTCGGCCGGTTGCCGGTGACCGTGGGCCGTCGCCGTGATCCGGGTGATCCGGGTGATCCGGGTGATCCGGGTAGTTCTCAAGCAGCCTCAACGGCCTCCCAGGATCGTCCCGAGTCGGACGACACTCGAGGCCGGCGTCGACGACGGGTGGTGGCGACCCATGCGGCGGGTGTGAAGGCACCAGCGGGTGCGCGGGTGGACCGGCGGGTCGAAGCGGTGCTGTTTCGCAGCGACTACGGGCGGTTGCTGATGACCAACTGGATTGGTGACAACGTGCAATTCGTTCCCGGCCAGATGGCTCTGGCGGACGTATCGGTGTTGGTGCCCGGTGGTGACGAGACGGCGACGGCGTGGGAGGTGACGACGACGGGATTGCGGAGCGTCCCGACGCGGCGGGTGGCCGGCGGGGTGGTGCTGCAGATTGGTCGATTCGACCGCAGGTCCAACATCGTGCTCACGTCCAACCCCCGGCTGGTCAACAAGCTGCGTCGTCAGGTCGCCGCGGGCTCGGGGCGGGCCGCTCGGATGGCGCTCAGGCTGGCCCAGGCGCGGTTTGATCGAGTCCGCGACGTCGACCGGCGTTTGGTCGCACTGGGTCACGCTCAGCCCGACGCAGCTCGTCTGATGACCCGGGCAGCCAGCTTCCTCTCGCGGGCCGCCGCCACGCTCGACCAGTCCGACGCCAATACCTCGCGGATCTACAGCGACGCCACGCTGCAGACCCTGAGAATCCTGCAGCGGGCTCACTGGGAGCAGGCGGTGCGGGAATCGACATCGCCGGTGTCCAGCACGCTGTCGCGGTGCTTCCAGACCCTGCCGGGTCACTGGGAGCTGATCGCCGCGGCACGATCGCGGGGTGTCGTCGCCGAGCCGCGGCTGGTAGGCGGCGACTTCGAGAATCTCGAGCAGATGATCCGAGCCGGCTGGAGCAGCCAGCGGGCGGCGGTTGCCGGGATGACGATGACGGCGGAGGTGTACCGTGGCGGTCGTGGCCGCGACGGTGAGAGCGGGAGTTGCCTGCGGCTGCTGGCTCAATCGGACCTGCTCACCGCGGTCCCCTCGCGGCTTCCCCAGCACACGGTGATCGTGGATTCACCTCCGGTGGCCGTCCAGGCGGGCGAGCTGGTCCGGATCACCGGGCGGATTCGCCTGGTCTCGGCCCGACCCGGCTCGCTGGACGGCGGAGTGCTCGAAGATTCCCTCGGCGGCCCCGAGGCCTGCCTGCACTGCCGCAAGACGGGGGGCTGGCGGCGATTCGAGTTGTATCGAAGGGCCAAGCGGGCTGGTGAGGTTCGGTTGAGGGCGGCGCTGGAGGGGCTGGGTGAATTGCGGGTCGATGACCTGCAGGTCGAGGTCCTTTCTGGCGGGTTGGCAGCGCCTGTGCGATTGCCTAAAGTCGAAGTCGGCAGCGACAGGGCCCCTCGCCCGATCCTGCCGGCCTCGCGAATCGGCCGCTGACGAGGCCCAGTCGGCCCGTACACTCGACTCCTCCCGCACCCCGGAGCGACTCCGATGCCCGTCGCCACCCCCGCGCAGTACGCCGCCATGATCGATGCGGCCCAGGCCGGCGACTTCGCCTTCCCGGCGATCAATGTCACGTCGCTGGTCACGATCAACGCGGCGCTGAAGGCATTTTCCGACAAGCGATCCGACGGCATCATCCAGGTCTCGCTGGGAGCCGGGGCCTTCGCCTCGGGACTGAACGTCGCCGACAACGTGCTGGGGGCGATCGTGCTGGCCGAGGCGACTCATCGGCTCGCCGAGCGTCACGATGTGCTGGTCGGGCTTCATACCGACCACTGCCAGCCGGG
>CAUZEQ010000414.1:0-3401 GCA_963578885.1 Planctomycetota bacterium | reverse complement strand
GGGGCAGGGCTAGAATGAGCGGCTCGCAGCGAGACTCGCTGCCGTTTGTCAGCCCTTCGCCCGGCCACCCCCCCCCGGCCAGCTCCCGAATGAAGAAATGCCGCCGCTGTTCGAAACCGGCCACGCTGCACATCACCGAGATGCGTGAGGAGGAGGTGCACGAGTTGCACCTGTGCGAAACCTGCTACCAGGAATACCTCGACTACTCCGAAACCCCCGATGGACCCCTCGACAGTGACCCGTCGCCGGAGATCGCCATCGAGCTCAGCGGGGACCAGACACTCGAAGAACTCGATCAGACCGCCTGCCCCAACTGCGGGATCAGCTTCCGGGAATTCCGCAGCCAGGGTCGACTCGGATGTCCACACGACTACACCGAATTCGAAGACGAGCTGATGCCGTTGCTCGAGAACATCCACGGTGAGACGCAGCACTGCGGTAAGCTGCCGACCCGGGCGGCCGATTCGAGTCGCCAGCAGTACGAACTGATCCGGCTCCGCAAGGATCTGCAACAGGCTGTGGAGGCCGAGGAGTACGAAGCGGCGGCCCAGCTCCGCGATAACATCGTCTCGCTCGAATCCGACCTCGGACTCACCGATCACCAGGACCCCGACTGAACAGTCCTTCCCGCCGCAACCCGCCCCAGCCCGGTCCCGTCTTTGCCCCCCCCACGCGAGACCCTCCACGTGGACCTCGACAGCCTGATCCCCACCAGCGGTTCGTGGCTCCAGGGCACCGGTCCCGATGCAGATATCGTCGTCTCCAGCCGCATTCGGCTCGCCCGCAACCTCGCACGCTTTCCCTTCATCAGCCGTGCCGACGATGAACTCAGGAGCGAGATCGCCACGCTGCTCAGAGACCAGGTGATGGGGCTGCCCTGCGCACCGAACTTCAGCTACCTCGACGTCGAGCAACTCGAGCAACTCGACCGGCAATTCCTCGTCGAACGCCAGCTGATCAGCCGCGAGCACGCCGAGAGCCACGGGGCACGCGGAGTGGCGATCAGTGACGAAGAGCACATCAGCCTGATGATCAACGAGGAGGATCACCTCAGGATCCAGGTGCTTCAGAGCGGGCTGTCGCTGGATGGATGCTGGGACCTGATCAAGGAGATCGACGATCAGCTCGATGAAAACCTCACCTTCGCCTTCAGCGAACGGCTGGGGTACCTGACCGCCTGTCCCACCAACGTCGGCACCGGGATCCGTGTCAGCGTGCTGCTGCACCTGCCGGCACTCGTGCTGACCAAGGAAATCAACAAGGCCTTCAACGCGCTGCAGAAAATCAACCTCGCCGTCCGCGGACTCTACGGCGAAGGGAGCCAAGCGATGGGAGACTTCTACCAGATCTCCAACCAGATCACGCTGGGCAAGAGCGAACAGCAGCTCATCGACGGGCTCAAGGACGTGATCCCCAACATCATCCGCTACGAACGCAAGGTGCGGGATGAACTGGTGAAGAAGAACCGGGGGGAACTCCACGACCAGATCTCCCGGGCCTATGGCATCCTGCAAACCGCCCAGACGATCAGCTCCGAAGAGACCATGCAACGGCTCTCGAGCGTCCGCATGGGCATCAATCTCGAGTTGATCAACGACCTGGGGATCCCGGCGGTCAACGAACTGCTGATCCACACCCAACCGGCCCACCTGCAGAAACTCTTCAACAGCCCGCTCGAGGTGCGTGAGCGGAACGAGGCACGGGCCAGGTTTCTCAGGCGACGACTGGCCGAGCGGCGGGGCGAGCAGAACTGAGCGGCGCTGGGCCGCTTACGACGCCGGCTGGCCGGTGAAGTACTCCGGCGAATTGCCCTCTCGCCACTTGATGTTGCAGCCCAGGCTCGGACGCTGAGGTTCGGGCAACGGCTCCCCGGCAAGCACCGAGTCGCAGGCGGCTCGCAGGTCCGCACCGGTCACCGGGATCCCGCTCTCGGGACGACTGTCGTCGAACTGGCCCCGGTACACCAACCGCTGCTCGCCGTCGAAGACAAAGAAATCGGGAGTGCAGGCGGCCTGGTAGGCCTGGGCCACCGACTGCGATTCGTCGTAAAGGTACGCGAACGTGTAACCGGCCGATTCTAGCTCCTCGGCCATCTTCTCGGGGCTGTCGTCGGGATGAGTCGCGACATCATTGGAATTGATCGCGACAATCGCCACACCCCGCTCCTGGTACGCTCGACCGAACTCCGACAACGCCTCGCGGATGTGGACCACGAAGGGGCAGTGATTGCAGATGAAGGCCACCACCAACGCCGGCGCGTCAGCGAAATCCGAAAGGCTGACCGGGGTGCCGGTTGTGTCGGGCAGAGTGAACTCGGGGGCGGATGTGCCCAATTCCAGCATTGTCGATGCGGTCTTGACCATCGGTTGAGTCTCCAGGATGAGCGTACAAAACGTGCGGGCTAGTAGATCGGCTGGCTCGGAACTTGGCAAGCCTCGCCCACGCTGTGAACTCTCACTCGCGGAACTTCTTCAGCAATGGCTCGATCACCGACTCGGGCACGAACTCCACCAGCTGATCCACCGAACGATCACGGCCCATCCCGGCGATCTGCTTGATCAGCGTGCTCGAGATCGACGTGTAGCTCTCGCCGGCCATCAGGAACACCGTCTCGATGTCAGGTGCCAGGCTGCGGTTGGCCAGGGTCAGAGTGAACTCGGCCTCGATGTCGGTCAAGGTCCGCATGCCGCGGAGCATGACCGAGGCGCCGCACTGGCGGACAAAATCGACCGCCAGACCCTCGAAACACTCCACCTCCACGTTCTCCCACGGCGCAACAATCTCTCGCAACAGGCTCAACCGCTCCTCAGATGAAAACAACGGCGTCTTGTCCGGGTTGATGCCGATGCCGACCGTCACGCGACGGAACAACCCCGCACCCCGCGCAATGATGTCGCGATGACCCAGCGTTGGCGGATCAAAACTGCCGACATAGACCCCGTGCCGTTCGTCAAGCACCTCGCTCATCGTCTCCAGCCACTCCTCTCGACCCAGCCGTCACCAGCCGTCACCAGAAAAGTCCCACCACGGTCCTTCCGCTACAGCATAGCGACCCGGGCCGTCTGGTCACGAGGCTGACGCGGTTGATGGCCTGTGCCTGCCATTCTGGCAGAATCCCGGGGTTCACATGCCCGCTTCGTCACGCTCCGGAGGGGGCACCCCTAGCAGCCTTTTGAAAAACACAAGTCTGGGGATGGGACGGGGTCAGACGCCGCCCACAGAAAGTCTCGCTCCACCCAGAACGGCACGCAGGCGGGGCCTGACCCCTTTTCAACCAGCACTCGTTGCAACTCGAAGAAAGGGTTAGGCCCCGCCTGTGAAACGCGACAGGTGGAGCAAACCCCGTTGTGGGCGGCGTCTGTCCCCAGGGTCCGAGTTCTTCAACGGGCTGCTAGCGGACC
>CAUZEQ010000413.1:0-3408 GCA_963578885.1 Planctomycetota bacterium | reverse complement strand
GACCGCGTGATCATGGCCAGTGAGGTAGGAGTGCTGGAGGTCGAACCGTCGAACGTGCGTCAGAAGGGCCGTTTGCAGCCGGGGAAGATGTTCCTGGTCGATTTCGAGCAGGGCCGGATCATCGCCGACGAGGAGCTCAAGAGCGAGGTTGCCACGCGGCGACCCTACGGCGAATGGCTCGAAGCGCAACGCGTCCAACTCGCCGAACTCCCGCCGGCCCCCGTTCCCCAAGTGTATGCATCCACGGACCTGATCAAGCGGATGAAGGCGTTCGGGTACACGACCGAGACGCTGCAGTTCATGCTGCTGCCGTTGCTCGATCAGCAGAAGGACCCGATTGGGTCGATGGGCAACGACGCCGCCCTGGCCTGTCTCTCGGATCATCCGCGGATGATCTACGACTACTTCAAGCAGCTGTTCGCCCAGGTGACCAACCCCGCGATCGATTCGATCCGCGAGGAGGTCATCATGTCACTGGAGTGTTACATCGGTCCGGAGGGCAATTTGCTGGAGACGAGCGAGGCCCAGGCCCACCGCCTGTCGGTGCCTCACCCGATCCTGACCAACGAAGAACTCGCGTCGATCCGTTCGCTGGACTCCAGTGGCTGGACGACTCGAACCGTCGACATCACCTACTCACGCGGCGAGGCCGCCGGCGGCTTGCTTACGGCGCTGGAGCGGATCTGTGCCGAGGTGGAGGAGGCGATCGAGGCCGGGGACAGCTTTGTGGTGCTCAGCGACCGCGAGGCCGGGCCGGACCGCATAGCGGTCAGCTCGCTGTTGGCCTGCGGAGCGGTGCACCATCACCTGGTCCGCAACGAGTTGCGGACGCGAATCGGGTTGGTGCTCGAGAGTGGTGAGGCCCGGGAGGTGCATCATCACTGCCTGCTGGTCGGCTACGGTGCCGACGCGATCAACCCGTACCTGACCTTCGAGGCGATTGCCCAGTCCCGGCGTGACGGGCTGCTCGATGAGTCGTGGACCGACGAGAAGATCGTGGCGGTCTATCGCAAGGGCGTCGCCAAGGGGATGCTCAAGGTGATGGGCAAGATGGGGATCTCGACGCTGCAGAGCTACAAGGGGGCCCAGATCTTCGAAGCGGTGGGGCTCGATGACGACATCGTCTCCCGCTGCTTTTCCGGCACGGCCAGCCGGATCAAGGGGGTCGGGTTCGACATGCTGGCCGAAGAAGCGTTGCGTCGTCACGAGCTGGGCTACCCGACCCGGGCGGGATCGTCGGACCCTCCCGGCATCCTGCCCAACCCGGGCCTGTTCCACTGGCGACGCACCGGAGAAAAGCACGCCTGGAACCCGTATACGATTGCCGAGATCCAGGAGGCGGCTCGGACCGGCGACCCGGATGCCTACGGCCGTTTTTCGACACTGGTCAACGAGCACACCACCCGCGAGTGTCACCTGAGGGGTCTGCTGAGGTTCGCCGATCGGCGGGGTGTGCCGATCGAGGAGGTCGAGCCCGCTACGGAGATCGTCAAGCGGTTCTGTACCGGGGCGATGAGTTACGGATCGATTTCGATCGAGTCGCACGAGGCGTTGGCGGTGGCGATGAACCGGATGGGTGGCAAGAGCAACACCGGTGAGGGAGGCGAGGACTACCGCCGGTTCGAGCCACTGGAGAACGGCGATTCGAAGCGGTCGGCGATCAAGCAGGTCGCCTCGGGACGCTTCGGCGTCACCGCGTGGTACCTGACCAACGCCGACGAGTTGCAGATCAAGATCGCCCAGGGGGCCAAGCCAGGTGAGGGCGGCGAGTTGCCCGGGAACAAGGTGGACAAGGTGATCGCCGCCACCAGGCATTCGACGCCGGGAGTCGGCCTGATCAGCCCGCCGCCCCACCACGATATCTACTCGATCGAAGACCTCGCCCAGCTGATCTATGACCTGAAGAACGCCAATCCCACCGCGCGGATCAGCGTCAAGCTGGTTTCCGAAGTCGGCGTGGGCACGATCGCTGCCGGAGTGGCCAAGGGGCACGCCGACAACATCCTGATATCGGGGTCCGAGGGGGGCACCGGGGCCAGCCCGTTGACCAGCATCAAGCACGCGGGACTGCCCTGGGAGCTGGGGATCGCCGAGACGCACCAGACACTGGTGATGAATGATCTCCGCAGCCGCGTGCGGCTGCAGACCGACGGGCAGTTGAAGACCGGCCGGGACGTGGTGATCGCGACGTTGCTGGGTGCCGAGGAGTACGGGTTTGCCACGGCACCCCTGATCACCCTGGGTTGCATCATGATGCGGAAGTGCCACTTGAATACCTGCCCGGTCGGGATCGCGACTCAGGATCCGGAGCTGCGCAAGAAGTTCACCGGCAAGCCCGAGCACGTGGTCAACTACCTGTTCCTGGTGGCCGAGGAGGCTCGGCAGATCATGGCGTCGCTGGGCTTCCGCACGATCAACGAGATGGTCGGCCGGGTCGACGCATTGGAGGTCAACGACGCGATCGACCATTGGAAGGCCCAGGGCGTGGATCTCTCGCTGGTGCTCGCCCCGGCCGCGAAACCGCACGATGCGGTCGATGTCTACTGCACTCGTGACCAGGACCACGGCCTCGCCGACGTGCTCGATCGGCGGTTGATCGCCGAGTGTGCCGCGGCGATCGCGGAGGGTGAGGCGGTGCGGTTGGAGTTGCCGATCATCAACACCGATCGCACCACCGGCACGATGCTCAGCCACGAGGTCTCCAAGCGTTGGGGTGCCGAGGGCCTGGCGGAGGGGACGATCCAGTTGAAGTTCTCGGGATCGGCCGGCCAGAGTTTCGGGGCCTGGTTGGCTCCGGGCATCACCATGCAACTCGTCGGCGACTCCAACGACTACATCGGCAAGGGGCTCTCGGGGGGCCGCATCATCGTGGCGCCTCCTGAATCGAGCACGTTTGTGGCCGAGGGGAACATCATCATCGGCAACGTGGCGTTGTACGGTGCGATCAAGGGCGAGGCGTTTTTCCGGGGCGTGGCGGCCGAACGGTTCTGTGTCCGCAACTCGGGTGCCCACGCCGTGATCGAAGGCGTGGGAGACCACGGCTGCGAGTACATGACCGGGGGCCGCGTGGTGATCCTGGGCCCGACCGGGCGGAACTTCGCCGCCGGGATGTCCGGTGGAGTCGCTTACGTCTATGACCCGCAGGATAAGCTCCTGCCCCGCTGCAATCTCGAGATGGTCGCCCTGGAGCGGGTGGAAGATGAGGCGGACGAGTTGGAGTTGCGGGAATTGATCCAGAAGCACCAGCGGTACACCGGTTCGGCGGTTGCCGAAGCCATTCTCAGTGACTGGGACGTCTCGGTCGGGAGATTCCACAAGGTGATGCCGGTGGACTACAAGCGGGCGTTGGCCGAGATGTCTCGAGAAGCGAGCGAGGAGTCGGCGGTCGAGTCGCACTGACCAGAGGGC
>CAUZEQ010000412.1:0-3423 GCA_963578885.1 Planctomycetota bacterium | reverse complement strand
GTCAGCCTCTACGAGTACCTCGAGCGGCGTTTCACCCGGAAGATCCGCCTGATGGCCAGCCTGATCTTCATGCTCTACTCGGCCGGCTGGATGGGCACGATGCTGCTGGCCGTCTCACGCATCCTCGACGTGGTGCTCGAAACCGACTCGATCCTGCAGACCCTGGCGGTGATAGGTGTCGTCGGTCTGT
This sequence comes from Planctomycetota bacterium, assembly GCA_963578885.1. Taxonomy (GTDB): domain Bacteria; phylum Planctomycetota; class Planctomycetia; order Planctomycetales; family Planctomycetaceae; genus UBA8437. The sequence continues at coordinate 3,233 of CAUZEQ010000412.1, read as the reverse complement.
TGGCGACGATCTACACGGCGATCGGTGGCGTGAAGGCGGTGATCTGGACCGACACGATCCAGGCCTTCGCGTTGTGCGGCGGCATGGTGTGTCTGCTGGGCCTGTTGATCTGGAAGATCGACGGCGGTGCCTCGACGTTCCTGGCCGTCGGTTCCGCCGAGGGGAAGTTCGAGATGTTCAGCCTCGAGGGCGGTCTGAAGGAGCACAACCTGTATTCGGCCTGTGCCTACGGCTTCTTCATCTACATGGGCGGCCAGTTGGCTTCCTATGGAGCGTTCCAGAGATACGTCACCGTCGACTCGGTGAGTTCAGCCCGCCGGGCGCTGATCATCAAGGGCGGCTTCACGCTGGTCTCCTGCACCCTGTTCTTCATGGTCGGCACCGCACTGTTCGTGTTCTACCAGCAGTCGCACCCCGAGATCTTCTCGACCTACCTGAGCGAACCTCGCAAGCACGACCAGCTGCTGCCGCACTTCGTGATCACCTACGCCGGCGGTTATGGCCTGACCGGGCTGATCCTGGCCGGGCTGTTCGCGGCGGCCATGAGCAGTCTCGACAGCGGGATCAACAGCATGACCGCAACCCTGGTGACCGACTGGTTCCACGGCCGTGAGTTGGGTACCTCGATCAACCGCTGGCTGACCGCCGGCTTCGGTCTGAGTGTGACGTTGATCGCCTGCCTGCTGGCATTGATCAACTCGCCGGTCTTCAAGATCCTGCTCTCGATCGCCGGAGCCACGCTGGGGCTGCTGCTGGCGATCCTGATGCTGGGGATGCTCATCCGCCGGGTCAACACCACCGGCGTGCTCTCCGGTGCCATCACCGGGATGTGTGTCTTCTTCCTGATCCGCTTCGGCCTGCCGCTGCTGGACGAAGAAACTCTGAAGTCGCTGGGACCCGTGGCCGACCTGAAGTCCAACACCTGGTGGGACGGCCTGCTGACCACCGTACCGGCGGTCGTCGTCGGCATCGGAGCCAGTTTCCTGGCCCCACCGCCACGGCCCGAGCAGCTCGAGGGGCTGTTGCTGGCCGGTGCGGCTGCCTCAAAGCCACGCTAGCAACTGTCCCCCAGGAACCACGGCATCAGCTCGCAACCTCGATCGAAGACCAGCGACGACCTACCCGCGGTCACTTCGTCGTAGCGCTCATGCTCGTCGGGGGGCAGCCCGGTTCCACAGGCGGCGATCGGCACGTGGCCGTGGGCGTGAGTCCTGGTCCTCAGCAGCGTCGGATGGTCGGGCGAGACCAGGATGCGGTATTCCCTGAACTCCACCAGCGCCTGGTGAATCGGCCTGACAACGCACTCGTCGATCCGTTCCAACGCTTCGATCTTCGCCGCGGCGTTCCCGTCGTGAGACGCTTCATCGGTCGCCTCGACATGCACCACCACCAGGTCGTGCTGCTTCAGCGCGGCGACCGCCGCCCGGCCCTTGCCCGCGTAGTCGGTGTCCAGGTACCCCGTCGCCCCTTCGACCTCGATCACCGTCAAGCCCATCAACCCCCCCAGTCCTCTCACGACATCGACCGCGGTCACGACCGCCGCGGTCTTCCCGAACCGCTCGACAAATGGCTCGAGACCCGGCCGAGGGCCCAGGCCCCAGAACCAGACCTGGGTGGCCTGCGAATCGACATCCGACCCGGCAAACAACTCGCGGCTGCGGTCCATCAGCTCACAGAGCGAAGCGGCTCCGGGACCGGTCGGCAGGTGCTCCCGGATCGGCAAGTCGAGCAGATCGTGAGGCGGGGTCGATCGGGTCGCGGACGAGAACATCGCTTTGCCGGCATCGGCTCGGGGCCGATGCACCAGCAGGTTGCGGTAGCTGACACCCGGGTAGTACTGCCAGGGCGAGTCGTCATCAAGGTCCTGTTGCAGGTGTCCGATGAGTGCTTGTGCCACGTGATTGTCGACGTGTCCGGCGGTGAAGTTCTGCATGCGGCCGCCCGAGACCGTCACCAAGTTGCAGCGGATCGCCCAGTCGTGCTGGTTGAGTTCGATTCCCTGGGCGACCGCTTCGATCGGTGCCCGTCCGGTGTGGCCGACCAGCGGGTCGTACCCCATCAGGCTCATGATCCCCACGTCACTGCCGCTTTGCAGTTCGCGTGGCACGTGATCGGCCCGGCCCACGACACCGGCCTGGGCAATCTGATCGATGGCCGGGGTCCGGGCGGCCTCGAGCGGACTCACCCCGCCGGCCGTCCCCTGAGGCTCATCGGCGGCTCCATCGGGGATGATCAGTGCGTATTTCATGACCCCACGGCCGATTCCTGCTGGGCGCCGCAGACGGGGAATTCAAGAGACCAAGGGTGACAGCGACTTCTGCTGTCCTCCTTGGAGTGGGTTAGAAGGACAACTCTTGACACCCAGGAGCGATCTACTTCCATTGCGGAGGCTTGGACATGACCCCTACCGGCCTACCCACCAAATAGTCGAACGATCCAACAATACTACGTTTCATTCTTTCTTCTGCGCTTTTACGAATGGGATGTTTAATCCGTATGCGCCATAATATAGCATTACAATTGGGACGGCGATTACAAGCCAATCCACTTCTCCAAGATCAAATAGCATATGAATTAACTTAATCAGTCCAAGTGCAATAACATTCAGCACGGCAAAAGTAAGTAGTCTTTTCATCACTACTCCCTGGGTTCTGGATGGAGGTCTCTCCCGGGGGTCCTGGGTGTCAAGAGTTGACCTCCAGGACAGGATAAATCCATCTGGAGAATCCCGATCAAAGGTAAGTCCCACAGTGTGCGGCGGGCGATCTGATCGTAGTCCCCATCAGTTGCAGCGGCAATCCGGTTCGCGACCGTCCACCTGCAGCCGAGGGCCAGGATCATGACAGCCGCTCGTGTCTCACTCGCAGCCACGTTGCTGCTGATCACTGCGACGCTGGTTCCGGCACGGCCTGGCAATCGGCGATCTCGACGGAAACCCGACGCCACGCGGGTCGCCGTCAAGGCGATCGATAAAATGAAGGTCGGCCGTCGCGACTGGCCCCAATGGGGTGGCTGGGCGGGCCGCAACAACACGCCGCGGGGGCGAAACATCCCTCACGAGTGGGGGCAACCGTCGAGCTTTGGTTTTGGGGTCGGCCGCCTGAAAGAAAGCGGCCGCTTCGAGAAAACACAGAAGAACATCAAGTGGGCCGCCCGGCTCGGCTCGCAGTCGTATGGCAGCCCGGTCGTCGCCAACGGTAAGATCTTCGTCGGCACAAACAACGCCGCCGGCT
>CAUZEQ010000411.1:0-3463 GCA_963578885.1 Planctomycetota bacterium | reverse complement strand
CGGCGTGGGCTCCCAGCGAGCGGGCCAAATCGGCGTAGTCGCCGGTGAGGAACTTGGTGCCGTACTTCTCGACTGAAATCGGAATGTGCTTTTCATAGTTGCCCATCGCCGAGTTCTTGAACACGACGGTCAGGATCGGGATCTCCTCGCGGACGGCGGTTTCGATGTCCATCCCGACCATGCCGATCGCGGCATCGCCCATGAAGTTAGCGCAGAGTTTTTCGGGCTCTGCGAGCTTGGCGCCCATGATGGCTCCGAGTCCGAAGCCGAGCTGGGTCGAGTGTCCCCAGCCGAGGTAGCCTCGCGGAGTGGTCGTCTTGTGCATCGGCACCAGTTGGTCTCGCGGGTTCCCCGAGTCGTGGGTGACGATCGTGTTGGCCGGATCGGTGAGTGCGATGAAGTCGGCGATCACGCGGTAGGGGTTCAGAGGTGTCTGGTCGCTGGCGAACTTGGCGGCATAGCGGGCGTCCCAGGTGGCGGTCGTCCCGGCCACATGTGCTTCGACCTCGGCCCGCTCGGGTCGACCCTCTTCGTGGCCGAGTTGGCTCTTGAGTTCTTCGAGCAGCGCGATGGCGGCCAGTTGGCAGTCGCCCAGCAGCGGCACGTCGGCGATGTAGTGCTTGTTCAGATCCCGCGGGTCGATGGTGTTGTGCACGATCCGCTTGCCGGCGGGAATATCGGGAGCAAACACGCTGCGGGTCAGGCTGCTGCCCAGTGCGAGGATCGCGTCGCAGCGGTCCAGGTAGTCCAGCGACATGTCGGTGCAGCTGTGTGCCCCGGTGCCCAGTGCCAGCGGGTGCGTTTCATTGAAGCCGCTTTTTCCCAGCAGCGTGGTCATCACCGGCGCCCCGAGGAATTCGGCGACAGCGGTCATCGCCTCGCTCGCCTCGGCATACAGCACACCCTGTCCGGCCCAGATCATCGGCCGTTCTGCGGCCAGCAGCAGCCGGGCCGCATCGCGGACCGCGTCGGGGTCGACTCCGGCTCGGGCCGAGGTGACCGGCGTGTAGTCGAGTTCTTCGGAGAGTTCCTCAACAGCCACGTCGGTGGGGATCTCGAGCATCACCGGACCGAGCCGTCCGGTCCTCAGAGCGGTGAACGCCCGCCGCATGCGTTGCGGCAGCGAATCGGCCGTCAGCAGCTGGTCGGCCCACTTGGTGGTGTGCCGGTAGTTGGGCACGGCGTTGAAGCTGGGGGGTGTGCCCGATTCCATGCGGTCCATGCCACCGGGCAGGAACAGCAGGGGGCTCGAGTCGGTGTAGGCCTGTGCGATGCCGGCGAACGCGTTTTCGGCTCCGGCGGCCTGCTGCACGGTCACCGTGCCGATCCGCTTGCCGTTAGTGACTCGCGAGAACCCGTCGGCCATGTTCTCGGCAACCCGTTCCTGGCGGGCGACGATCGGCCGGATGCCGGCCGCGGAGATGGCTTCGAGGATCGGAGTGAAGGGGAACAGGAAGACCTGCTCGATGCCTTCTCGCTTGAGGATCTCGGCGATGGCCTGGTCGACTCGCATGGGGGTGGACTTTCTGGACGGGGACCGGGGTAGGGGTCTCAATTCCGTGGGCTGGGCATTCTCATCCGAATCGCTGCCAATCACAACTTAGTGGGCACTGCCGGTGTGCGGCGATGGATGGGGACAGGCACCTTCGGAGCCAGTCCCTGAGGTGGCTGTTCCTGCGGTGTGGGGCTCCGATTTTGACTTTCTGACTCGCAGGGGGTACAAAGTGGCATCGCCGAGGTTGCGGGATCACCTGTTGCGGCCGGGCGTCCCATCGTGAGGAGGTCATTCGATGACCATGATGCTCAATATCGTGCCCAACCGGTGCACCGGTTGCATGCAATGCGAACTCGCCTGTTCGTGGGTCCAGACCGGGACATTTCAACCGTCTCGGTCTCTGATCCGCGTCAACGTTTTTGACGAGGAGGCCAGTTACGCTCCGTTTACCTGCCTGCAGTGCGACGAGGCGTGGTGCATGAATGCCTGCCCGGTCAACGCGATCGGAGTCGAGGAGGGCACCGGGGCGAAGATTGTCAGCGAGTCGCTGTGCATCGGCTGTCACCTCTGCACGATCGCCTGCCCGTTTGGCACCGTCTACACGTTGCCGACGACCGACACGGCGAGCAAGTGCAACCTGTGCGGTGGCGAGCCGGCCTGCGAGGCGGCCTGCCCGACGGCGGCGATCGAGTATGTCGACAGCGACGAGGCCGGTGGTTGGCTGCAGCCCTGGGCTGAAAAGGTCAACTCGAAATACGTCGCGGCCTCCCTGTAGAAGACGGCGACGAGAAGACCGCGACACGAAAGACAGCGGAAACGAACAGACACGAAGCCCTGCGGGGCGTCATCATAAGCGGAGAGAAGACGATGGGTGGTTGGACAGGCAAGATGCTGCGAGTCGACATGACGGCTGGCACGGCGGTGGCCGAGGACATTCCTCAGGAGTGGATGGCGGAGTACATCGGCGGACGGGGATTGGCCGACCGCTACCTTTATGAGGAGATGGACCCGACGGTCGATCCGCTGTCTCCGGAAAACGTGCTGATCTTCGCCGCCGGACCGCTGACGGGCACCTGTGCTCCCTGTGGGTCCCGCTACATGGTGGTCACCAAGGGCGCGTTGACCAACTGCATCACCACCTCCAACTCGGGCGGGTTCTGGGGTCCGGAGCTGAAGTTCGCCGGCTACGACCTGGTGCTGATCTCGGGCAAGTCCGAGACGCCGAAATACCTGTTCATTTACGACGAGCGGGTCGAGCTGCGTGACGCGTCGCACCTGTGGGGCAAGACGGTTGGTGACACCGAGGACGGTTTGCGTGAGGAGCTGGGGATTCCCGGTTTGCGGACCTGTTGCATCGGTCCCGCCGGCGAGAACCTGGTGAAGTTCGCCTGCATCATGAACGACAAGCACCGTGCGGCGGGGCGCTCCGGCGTGGGCACGGTGATGGGTTCCAAGGGGCTCAAGGCGATCGCCGTGCGGGGCACCGGTGGTGTTGAGATCTCCGACGCCGAGGGATTCATGAAGGCTCTGTGGGACATGCGGGGCGTGATGATGGTCAACCCGACCTACGAGGCCTTCGGCATGTACGGCACCGCCGCGACGATCGACCTGACCCAGGCCTTCGGCGCCCTGCCCACTCGCAACTTCCAGCAGGGCCAGTTCGAGGAGGCCGAGAATCTCAACGGGAACGCGATCCGTGACACTCGCCTGACCGCCAACAAGGCCTGCTTCGCCTGCACGATCGCCTGCGGCCGCGTCTGCGAGCTCGGTGAACACTCCGACAAGTTCCTCGTCAACACTCACCCCAAGAACTGGAAGCAGGCGGGTGAGGGTCCCGAGTACGAGGCGGCGTGGGCGCTGGGGGCCGACACCGGTGTCGGCGACCTCGACGCGGTGCTCAAGGCCAACTGGCTCTGCAACGACCTGGGCATGGACCCGATCTCGATGGGTTCGACCCTGGCCAGCGCG
>CAUZEQ010000410.1:0-3510 GCA_963578885.1 Planctomycetota bacterium | reverse complement strand
GGTCAAGGATCACCGAGTGGGGTCCGTCGGCAACCTCCTGGGTCAACTCGACTCCCCGGTTGATCGGGCCCGGTGCCAGGATCATCACGTCCGGCCGCGCCGCCTTCAGTCGCTCGGAGTTCATGCCGTAGAAATGAGTGTACTCGCGAATCGACGGAAAAAACGCCCCCCGCTGACGCTCGAACTGGATCCTCAACAGGTTCACGCAGTCGGTTTCTCCGAGCACGTCGTCGAGTCGATGTGCGACCTCGACACCCAGTTCCTCGATCCGCGGAGGGATCAGGGTCGAGGGTCCGCAGACGATCACCCTGGCACCGAGTTTCTTCAGGCCCCAGATATTGGAACGAGCCACACGGCTGTGCAGGATGTCGCCGACCAGGGTCACCGTCAGGCCCTCGAACGAACCTCGCTTCTCGCGGATCGTGAACAGATCGAGCAGGGCCTGGGTGGGATGTTCGTGCGTACCGTCACCGGCATTGAGCACCGCGGCATCGATCCGGCGAGCCAGCTGGTGAGGTGCACCCGGGCTGCGGTGACGTACCACCACCAGCGACGCACCCATCGCCTCGATGTTCCGCGCCGTGTCTATAAAGGTCTCACCCTTGGAGAGACTGCTGCCCGAGGAGGTGAAGTCGATGGTGTCGGCGCTGAGCCGCTTGGCGGCCAGCGAAAAGCTGGTGCGAGTCCGCGTGGAGGGCTCGAAGAACAGGTTGGCCACGACGACGCCGTCGAGCAGATCGAGCTTCTGGTTGCTCTGAAGCGAACGGCTCTTGAATTCAGCCGCCTGGTCCAGGATCGCCGTGATCTCCCCGGCCGACAAATCTTCCAAACCCAACAGGTTTTCGCCGGTCCACACGGGACCGTCCGGGGCTCCCGGCTGGTCGTCGGAGGTCGTGCTCATCGGGAGACTTCAATCGCGGCGGGCACCGCCCGAGACGCCCGATCCACGGCGTTCTCGGCGGTTTCGGACTGCATCCTAGCAGCCGATCGGGCACCGTCAACTCTCGGAATCGACCCACACCTCAGCGACCAGCCGCACCACCCCCGCCACCACCGACGCCGGCACTGCCGATCGGATTCGACCGGGTCCGGATTCCCGGTCGGGATCCGTCGACGCCGGGGACACCCGCAGGCAATCGAGACAGCTCCGAATCACGGACATCGATCGATGCGGGACCGCCAAACGTCGGCACCGCCGCCACCAAACCCTCGACATCGCCGCGACCTCGCGTCACCACAGCACCCGGAGTCAACAGTGTCGCTCTACCACGAATCTGGACCGAACCGCCGTTTGCCACTCGGGACTCGCACAACACACCGCCGGACCGGATCGCCAGTACACACGCCTCACTTTCGATCCGCACCGTCCCACCACTCCAGGCCAGCAGACGCCGACTGCGTCGCAGCGTGCAGTGGCTGAGGTCGAGGTCGAACGAGCCGCTGTTGGTGGCGGCAGGCCGTTGCCACTCGAGCAGCGAGCCGCCGCCGACCTGCAACACGTCTGCGGCACCGATCTCCGCATCGGCCGCACGAATTCGCACTCCGCACGAGATCTGATACAGCATCACACGCCTCAAATCGATCACCACCCCCCCCTGCTTCGCCCGGTCAGACACCACCACCGCCACGCTCGCGAGGTCCGACGTCGAGCCTGTTTCGCCCACGAACCGGCAATCGACTATTCGTACCACGCCGCAGTGGATCACGACCCACGCTTCACCCGCGGGACCCCGAATGCTCAGTCCACGCAACTCCACCTTGGGAGCATGCAGTTCCAGGGGCCGTCCCGGCTCGATCATGATTTCCGAGTACGAACCTCGTGCCGGGTCGCCTCCCACCAGCACCAGCGATTCGGAATCCTCCAGCCGGCCTCCCGAGCGGGTCGTCGAACTCTCGAGCCGCAGCGTCCCGTCGTCTCCACGCATCGGCCACTGCGACTTCACGCCACCATCCGGCACGCCAACCGCTCGGGCCCGCAGGGGATCAGTGAGCTGGCCCCGATCGTGCGCCGATGCCGCCACCGGTTCTGGCCCGCTGGAAGCGACCCACCACTGCCCCGACCATGCCACCGCCGCCAAGACCATCGCGACCACAGTGCCGACCACGGCGGTCGGCAGGCGGCCGGGACGCGACGTGGAGGCCACGTGGATGGCCGGCGCCGCGGACCTCAATTTTCTCCGAAAACGCCGCGACTGCCGATGGCTGAGGCTACGCCGAGTACGCCAGGCCTGCCTCGCCTCACGCCAGCTGCCGGGACGGTCGGAGGCCTCATGAGCACACAGCCGATTCACTCGCTCGGCAAGACCCGCTGACACGTCCGGAGCCCAGTCGCGGACATCCGCCACCTGTGATCCCTGGTGGGCGTTGAGCTTCATCACCACATCGGCAACCGGGAACGGAGGCCGACCGGCGAGCAATTCGAACAGCAGACAGCCCAGGGCGTACATGTCGCTGAGGACGCTGGCCTCGCCCGAACTCGCGACCCGCTCGGGCGCCATGCCGTCGTATCGGTTCGGACCGCGGGCCACATCGACAACCAGCCGTGGCTCAATCGCCACCGCCACGCCCGCGTCGAGAGCCACGGCCTGGCCGTCGGCACCCAGGCGGACATTGCCCGCCACAAGGTCCCCATGCACCAGGCCCGCCGCTTCGAACTCAGCAAGGGCTTCGACCAAACCTGTCCCGATTTCCGCGACCACGTCCGAAGGAAAACGGCCACGCCGTACCAGCAGGTCACGCAACGACGGGCCGTCCACATACCGACTGCACAGTACCAACTCGCCACCCGAACGGCTCACGGATCGAGGAGCCACGAGGCCGGGATGATCCACTTCCGCTGAACTCCCGACCAGGTCGTTCAGGCGAGAGGTCACTCCCTCGAGAATGTCGCTGGGGACCACCAGTCGCTTCAGCACCAGTCGCTCATGACCCTGGCCAATCACCTCTCCCAGGCAGGTCTCCGACCATCGACCGCCCCCGAGCCTCTCGAGCAGCACGTGGGAGCCGACGCGCAGTCGACCCGGGTCATTCGAGGACAGGACACGGGCCTGGTAACCGGTCAACACGCGGGCCTGCACCAACGCGTCGATCCAGACACTGTCGAAGGCCGGAAGGTCCTGGACCAGCCGACGCACCCGACCCCGACACCGCCTCAATTCACCACGACGGCACAGGCCGCACTCGGCGAGCAACTGCTGGAGTGACTCGGAGGGAGGTTCCACGGGAACGATCCTGCAGACCGTGAGAGGAGGTGGGCACGCGAGCCGGTTTGAGTCCGGACCCGCGCCGCGATGGCCTGAAATGGATGCCAGGCGGCGGGTTTATCCCAGATCCGGGCGATCGCGACAAGACCGGCCCTCCCCTGTCACCAGCGGGGAGCCACCGCCGCCGAATTCGCAGGATACAGGCTTTTCCCCGTGTCCAGAAACTGCAACAATACGCGCCGATACGAAACTGAGGATGCGGGTTGGCGGCCATGACCGAACGGTCCGGCGAAGTTCAACTGAGGGC
>CAUZEQ010000409.1:0-3514 GCA_963578885.1 Planctomycetota bacterium | reverse complement strand
TTCGCTGCACCTGGTGGCCCTCTACAGCCGCGCACTCTCGCCCCGGGAAGTCCAGCAGAACCACCGGGCCGGAGCGACCGCGAGCAACCTGCCACCGGCGGAACTCGCCATGCAGCAGAGGCAGCAGTTCTTCGAAACCCGCATCGCACCGCTGCTGGCCAGGCACTGCCTCGACTGCCACGACTCCCTCGCCGCCAAGGGCGGCCTGGATCTCTCGCACAAGGCCACGGCAGCCAAGGGGGGCAAGGGAGGCAAGGTGATCGTGCCGGGCAAGGCCGCCCAGAGCCGGCTCTGGAAACGGGTCGCGGCAAACGAAATGCCCAAAAAGGCCAAGCCGCTCACCGACGCCGACAAGAAAATGATCGCGACCTGGATCAATGACGGAGCCACCTGGTCGGGAGACCTGATCGACCCGGCCGTCTATGCCACGCGGAGCGGGGGCATCTGGATCCAGAGACTGACCGTCGAGGAGTACATCGAGACGGTCCGCAGCGCCACGGGAATCGACATCGCCTCAGACGCCCGCAAGCTGCTGCCACCCGACATCCGCGCCGACGGGTTCAGCAACACCGCCTACAACCTCGGAGTCGATCTCAAGCACATCGAAGCCTATTCCCGGCTGGCCGAGATCATCGTCGGGAAGCTCGACGTGCTGAAGTTCTCCGCCCGCTTCTCACGCAGCCGCAAACTCTCGACCGACGCCACCATGCGGCAACTGGTCGAATCGATGGGCAAGTGGCTGTTCCGCGGTCCGCTGGAAGAGCGCGAGGTCACCAATTACAGCGGGATCGCCACCACGGTGGCCAGCACCGGTGGCGACTTCAAGGAAGCAGTCAGCTTCATTATCGAGGCCATGCTGCAATCGCCGCGGTTCATCTACCGCGTCGAAATGCAGCGCGGCGACGGGTCGAGTTGGCCGGTCAACGACTTCGAGTTGGCATCGCGGCTCAGCTACATCATCTGGGGCGCTCCACCCGATCGGCAGCTGATGAAAGCGGCCCAGGCCAGCCAACTGGGCAGCGCCAAGCGGATCGCCACCGAAGCGGCTCGGATGCTGAAGGACCCTCGAGCCATAAGGCAATCCGAACGGTTCATCTCCGAGTGGCTCAACCTCGATCGACTGGACAACCTCAAGCCCGACCCCGACCGTTTCGGGGGGTTCGATCCCGAGTTGGCTCGAGACATGAAACGCGAGACCCTGGCGTTCTTCAACGACCTCGCCTGGAAACGCAAGCGTCCGCTCTCGGAACTGTTCAACGCCCAGTTCACCTACGCCACCCCGAAGCTGGCCCGTCACTACGGACTCAAGCCCCACGGTCCCGGCCTGCAGCGCTACGACCTCAGCGGCGTCGCATCCCGCGGCGGTCTGCTGACCCAGGGCAGCACGCTGACCATCGGCGGCGACGATGCCTCGATGGTCACCCGCGGCCTGTTCGTGCTCAATCATCTCCTCCGCGGCCAGGTCAAGGATCCGCCGCCGAGCGTGGACACAACCCCCGTGCCGCTTCGGTCCGGACTCTCACATCGCAAGGTCTCCGAGCAACGACTCGCCAACGTCGCCTGTGCCGGGTGCCACAAGAGATTCGAACCGATCGCCTTTGCGCTCGAGAAGTTCGACGGAGTCGGCGGGTTCCGCGAGGTCGACGAGCACGGGAACCGGCTCCGTGAGGACGGCACGATCCAGATGCCGGGCGCATCCCGGCCGATCCCCTTCAAGACGTCGGCCGAGTTGATGAACCTGCTGGCCGGCAGCGAGCGGGTCCGGGCGACGATGACCTGGAAACTGGCTCAATTCGCCGTCGGCCGACCGCTGGGCGCCGCCGATGCCGCCTCGGTTCGCTCGATCCACAAGGCCGCCTGGAAGGCCGGCGGCAGCTGGAGCGACTTGGTCACCGCCCTGGTCACCAGTGATCTGGTTATGACGACCCGCACTCAGTCCGATACTCAGACTACAGCGGGCCAGGAGACCGGAAAGAAGCCGGCCCCGTAGGTTGAAATCCTGCTCGCAGAGAACTCGCCATGTCAGGCCATCACATCAGTCGCCGCACGATGCTGCGGGGAGCCGGCACGGCAACCGTGGGGTTTCCGCTGCTGGAGGAGATGATCAGCAGGCCGGCCCAGGCCGCCGCTGCCGCCGAACCTCCCGTCCGCGCCTTCAACATCTTCTTCGGACTGGGCGTCCCCTCGCCTCTGCAGACCGAGGGTTTCAGCGGAGTGCTCGAACCGCTGAAACCGCTCTCCGGCAAGCTGCTGATCATGCGCAACGTCGACCAGGTGCGTTGTGACGAAAAGGGCATCAATGCGCACTACGACGGAGCGACCGGGGCCTTCACGGCCGAGCCGCCCGATGGCGAAGCCAAGGCCGGTGGCGGATCAATCGAACAGATGGTCCGACGAGGCCGCTACCCCAAGGGGCTCCCCAAGGGAATGGTCCCCACGCTGATCGGTGGGACGTTCTTCCGACGCAGCCGGGTCGGACGCTACGTGCACAGCTTCAATCCCGACGGCACCGTCGCCGCCACGATGCAGGAGAAGCCTCGAGATCTCTTCGAACGGGTCTTCGGCACGATCGCCATCGCCGGAGGGGGAGCCGACGCCCGGCGACAACGGCTCAAACGCAGCATCCTCGATTCGGTTGTCGAGGACTACCGCTTCTACACCGGCAAGCGGTCCCCGCTGGGAGCCCGCTCACGCAGCCGCGTCGCCGATCACCTCGACCGCATCCGCGAATTCGAACAGCGGGCCTTCGCGATGAAACACAAGAAGAAGAACGGGCCCAGGCTGCCGCGGCGATCGATCATCCCACACGGCGGACCCGCCGACCCCGGTGGACAGGGCATCGACATCACACTCGAAGAACTCTCCACCGAATGGCGGCTGATGGCCGATCTCTACGCACTCGCCATCCAGACCGACCGGGTGAGATTCGGATCGCTGACCTTCCTGGCCGCCGGCGAACGCATCCGCCTCAAGGGCGAATACCAGTTTGGCGGAAAAAAGATCTGGGACTTCGACGACGCCGGTCAGCAACGAGCCGGAGGCGACCAGGGCTGCAGCCACGAGTGGTGGCACAAGTTCAATGAGAAACGGAAGAACGAAGCACTCAGGGCACACGCACACATGAAAATGCGCGAGGTGGCCTACTTCCTCGGACGACTGGACGACTCCGAATCTCGAGACGTCAACGGCAGGACGATTCTCGACAACGCGTTGATTACCATCTCGACCGAGTCCGGCGACGGACGACACAACGACGCCAAGCGAGAACTCTCGGGAGTCTTCCACGCCATCACCGGAGCCAACCGGCGATTCAAGACCGGGCAGATCATGGACGTCGGAGCCGAGGGACTGGACGTCTACAACACCATGCTCGCCGGCATGGGCGTCTCGCAACGCATGGGACCAAGCGACCGTCCCATGCAGGCCGTCGACAAGATCCGCGCCTAGAACGGTTGCGGGGACTGGCTCACGCCCGTGGCGGGTGCCTGTCCCGATCGCGAAATGCTCGTGTCTC
>CAUZEQ010000408.1:0-3530 GCA_963578885.1 Planctomycetota bacterium | reverse complement strand
GTGCGAGTGCCAGGTCGTCGAGTTCCAGCACCGGTCGCCGGCTGTCGGGGTCGACCACCTCACCGCTGGGAAGCCGGGTCCAGCCCGCGGCCGGTCCGACCAGCAGGACGTCCGAGTCGGCTGGCAGCAACAGGACTTCATCGATCCGCTGCAGCCCGGCCAGGTAACGGATTTCCGGGGGCAGCGGACGATTGGCATCGAGGTGTTCGCTGACCGATTGCTCGAGCCGCTTGAGCGAGATCGTGCGGGTGGCATGGCGGCGGGCGATCGCCTGTGGTGCTGCGGGTGTTGCTGAAGCCGGGCTCGAGCCTGTGACTTTCACCAGGTGCAGCAGCCCCTGGGGGTCGATGCGTATGCCACCGACCTGGGCCCAGGCAGAAACTGGCAACAGCCAGCAGGCGGCCAGCACCAGGAGCCGGGTGATGTGATCCGAGCGTGCCATCAGCGGTGAGTCTAACCGATCGGAAGCCGAAGGGGCACGAGTCGTTTGGTGGCGATGAGTTTCAGTTGTCGGCCCCGCCCAGGCACTCCGCCAGCAGTGCGGCCAGTTCGGAGCTGAATCGACCACGAGAGACGACCTGGTCGCAGCCGGCCTGGCGGGCGGCTTCGAGACGTGCGAGGTGGACGTGGGGTCCGAAGGCGAGCAGCGAGGGCCGGTTGGTCGAGTCGAGTTGTGAGATCAGCTCCGAGATGTCCAGCCCGCTGGTTTCGAGGTCGACGATCAGCAGGCGGGGAGATTCGGCTTCGACCAGTTCCAGGGCCACCGACGGCGAGCCGGCCTCGCGGAGTCGCCATCCGGCGGCCTGGGCCTGGCCCGAGACTCGCGGAGCGAACATGAGGTCATCGGAGAGGAAGACGATGTCGGTGGCCATCAGGCGTGGTGCTCAGGATGCGGTTGAATCGGCCGGAGATCTATGAAAGTGGACATGCTGCCAGGCGCCCTGTTGCAAGTGCCAGACCCGGGTCTCTTCCATCGACCGGGTCGAGCTGATTCCGGCCTCATCGGTCGCCTGCAGCAATCGCACGAAGCAGACCACGGCCACGTCGCCCATCTGTCGCACGTGAGGAGAGCTGATGGTCGATTGTCGGGGGAGGCCGTCGGGGGTCGGCTCGAGATAGAACTCGTGGAAGGGCATTCCTTCGACGAGGTGTCCGAGCGCCTCGGGCTCGAACGCGGTCAGCGTCGAGTCGCACAGCTGCTGGTAGGTGGCCCAATCGCGTTGATCGATCGAGTTGAGCAGCTCCTGTGTGAGCTGGATGAGGGTGCTGGAATCGACTGGGGTCACGGCGAGATGTCCGGGGCGAGTGGTTTGAGCCGGAGGTGGGGCCAGGCGGTGTGTGAGGGGGTGTGTGAGGGGGTGTGTCAGGCGGTGTCGCTGAGCAATTTGGAGACTCCGGGAATGACCTTGGCGACCGCGGTATAGGCAGCCATGGCCAGCAGCAATGCGAATCCGCCCCAGGCGAGTCCGTTGGTCATTCGGCTGTTGGTGTCTTCACCCATGATCTGTTTGTTGTTGGTGAGCCAGATCAGTGCCCAGGCGGTCAGCGGAGCGGCCAAGACGGTCACGGCCTGTGCGGCGACGACGGCCGGGACAGGGTTGAACCCGGCCTTGATGACAAACAGGGCGACTCCCATTCCGATCAGCAGCACGGTGACAGTCAGTGCTCGGGTGGCGGGTTGATCGGGCCGGCTGCCCAGTCCGAGTCCGTCGGCGAGGATGAAGCCTCCGATCATGGAGTTGACCAGGAAGGACGAGTAGGCGGCGGCGAACAGGCCGATGCAGAACAGCGGTCGGCCCCAGGCGCCGAACAGAGGCGCGAGTTGCGAGGAGACTTCGGTGTAGTTTTTCAGCGATTGGCCCCGGAGCACGGCGGCCGCGGTGCACATGATCATCAGGGTAATCAGTGCCATCAGGATCGAGCCGACTCGAGCGTCCCGCATTCCGTCGCGGACGTCTTCTCGAGTCCAGCCCTTCTGCTGCACCAGGTAGGCCTGGTAGAAGGCCGCAGTGATCACGAACGTGGTGCCCACGAGTCCCAGCAGGGAAAAGTCGAGCAGTGGTGCCCCGGCGGCTTGGGCGGTGGCCTCGGGTGCCGGTGCCTGGTTGGCGAGCGCGAAGCCGAGGTTCAGAGCAAAACTGATCAGCATCAGGCCGACGAAACACATCATCAGGCGTTCGAGGGCCCGGTAGAGGTTCTTGAAGGCCAGCAGAAACGCGATGGCCAGGCCGTTGAAGGCGACGATCGTGTAGTCGAGCCAGGGGAGCACCGCTTCGCGGGTCTCCGGCGACAGGACGTCACGGGAGAACTCCTTGACGGCGGCATCGACACCGAGATTGTTGCCGAACTGGAACGATGCGGAGATGAAAAACGTACCAATTCCGATCAGCACGGCCAGAGGCCGGCCGAATCCTTCGGTCAGCAGTTCTGCCGGAGACCGTGAGGAGACCGCTCCGAGCTTGGCTCCCAGTTGCATGAACGTCAGCATGAAGACCACCGCGAGCAGCACGACCCAGGTCAGTGCAAAGCCGTGGGTGGCGCCGACCTGGGTGCTGGTCGTGATGCTGCCGGGTCCGATGACCACACAGGCGGTGATCAGTCCGGGACCCAGTCGCTGAAACCACTTGCGCTGGGATGGTGTGAAGTTGCTCATGGGCGTGTGAACCGTGAGGCCAAGGGAGTTCTAGTCACCAAACTGTCCGAGGAAGTTGTCGAGGCCGTTGTCAGCGGGTGCGGATTCATCGGATTCCTTGTCGAGGAAGTCGAAGGTCAGGGTATCACCATCGTCGGCGATTTCCTCGATGACATCACTCTCCTCGACACCGTCCGTATCCTCGGCGTGCTCGACGACCAGCTCTTCGGCTGACGGATCGTCGTCGAAGACGGATTCGCTGGGAGCGGTTTCTGCGGGAGTTTCAACTGAGAGGCCGACGACGGTGTCCGACTGGGCTGCCACGGGATGGCCGGCGGCAAGTGATCCGTCGTCGGGTTCATCGGAGGGAGCCTCGGCAACGGGTTCCCGCGGAGGATCTTCGCCGGGTTCTTCCATCAGGTCGTCGTCGCTCACGTCGTTGTCGTTGGAACTGGTGGTGCGTCGCCGGAAGAGGCTGAACAGCGACCTGGACTTCAGAGGTTTCTCAGCTGGTTCTTCAGCCGGTTGTTCAGCTGGTTCTTCAGCTGGTTCTTCAGCTGGTTCTTCAGCCGAATCGCCGGCCTGCGGCTGACTCAATTCCAAATCAACAACTGAAGCCTCGTCGTTGTCGTCGGGTTGCTCTTCGGTGATGAAGTGTGCGGGGTCGGGTTCGGGCTCTAGCGAGGCGAACTCGGCGGTATCTTCCTGGGTCTGTGGTTGAGCGTCGTCGGCCTGGCCACTCGCATCGGTTTCGGCGAGGTGAATGATGAAGGAGACGGGTCCGACGGTCACGGTGTCGCCATCGGCGAGCAGGATATCTGTTCCGCTGGGGATGGTCTTGTCGCCGAGTTGTGTGCCGTTGGAACTGCCGAGGTCGCGCACGAGCAGTCGCTGTTCC
>CAUZEQ010000407.1:0-3544 GCA_963578885.1 Planctomycetota bacterium | reverse complement strand
CTCGCTTGGCCCGGTGCTGAGCGTCGCGATATGCTGTCCCGACCGGACCGCTGATTCCCAGTTCCGCCGCCCTGCCACTCCCCTCCCCTGCCCCTCCCCTGCCATGACAGTCTCCCCCGTCGATCTCAGTGGACAAACCGCCGTGGTGACCGGCGCCGCCCAGGGACTGGGTTTGGCGATGGCCCGCGAATTGGCTCGAGGCGGTGCGCGGGTGGTGCTGGCGGATGTGCAGGCACAGAAGGCGAGCGAGGCGGCCGAGGGCCTGGTCGGGGAGGGGCTCGAAGCGCGATCGGTCGCACTCGATGTC
Organism: Planctomycetota bacterium; assembly: GCA_963578885.1. Classification (GTDB taxonomy): domain Bacteria; phylum Planctomycetota; class Planctomycetia; order Planctomycetales; family Planctomycetaceae; genus UBA8437. The sequence goes on along the minus strand of CAUZEQ010000407.1, from coordinate 3,237 downwards.
ACCGACAGCGCCGCGGTCAATCATGTGCTGGGGGCCATCGCCTCGGATGACGGACAACTCGACATACTGGTCAACAACGCCGGCGTCGGCCAGAAGCTGGACCGGATCTCGGAGTTGCCCGACCTGGAGTGGGACCGCGTGCTGGCCGCCACGTTGACCGGAGCTTTCTATTGCGGTCGTGCGGCGGCAGCGATCATGGAGCGGCAGGAATCCGGAGCCATCGTCAACATCTCCTCGATCAACGGCCAGAACCCCGCGGCGCTGGCCGGAGCCTACAACGTGGCCAAGGCCGGAGTGATCAGCCTGACCCGCACGATGGCATTGGAGTTGGCCGCCTATGGTGTGCGGGTCAACGCCGTCTGTCCCGGACCGGTCTACACCGATTTCAATCGCTCGGTGATGAAGCAGCGAAGCGAGAGCCTGGGGATCGAAGAAAATGAGATGATCGAGCGGATCCGCAGTGCGGTGCCGCTGGGTCGCTGGGGTAAGCCCGAGGATATTGCCCGGATGGTGGCCTGGTTGGCCAGTCCTGCGGCCGACTGGATGACCGGCGAGGTGATCCGGGTCAGTGGCGGCCTGGAGGGCGTGTCGGCGGCTGTGCCCAGGCGGACGCCAGACGACACTGGTAGCAACGACTGAGACGGACTGAGACGAGGCAACGGGGGACGGCATGTTGCGATTCAAGCTGGCGGCGGCACTGGTGCTGGTTTGCCTGGCGGCCCGAGTCGTCGGGGCGGCCGAACCGATCCGCGTGGTGGTCTGGGACGAGCGTCAACCGAGGCAGAAGCAGGCCTACCCCGACTTCCTGGGCAACCAGATTGCCAAGGCCCTGGGAGTGCGGCCGGGGTTGAGCGTCAAGTCGGTCGCGCTGGACGATGCCGGCCAGGGCATCTCCGAAAGAGTGCTCGATCAGTGCGACGTGCTGATCTGGTGGGGGCATGTCAGGCAGGGATTGATCAAGCCCGACCAGGGGAAACGGATTGTCGAGCGGATCCAGGCCGGAAAACTGTCGCTGATCGCGTTGCACTCGGCTCACTGGTCGACACCCTTCATCGAGGCGATGAACGCCCGCTCGAAAGCGGACGCATTGAAGCAGGTGCCCGCCACGGCTCGTGACCGCGCCGTGCTGAGGCTGCTGCCTCCCGATCCGCCCCTGTACCGAGCACCCTCCCGCAGCGCGCCGCTGACTCCAGCCGCCTCGTTCTTCCGCAACAAGGACGGCCGCTACGAAGTGAACCTCAGGCTGCCCAACTGCTGTTTTCCCGCCTACCGACCCGACGGAAAGCCGTCGACGATCATCACCCGGGCTCCCACGCACCCGATCGCACGCGGCCTGCCCAGCAGCTGGACGGTGGCTCACACCGAGATGTACGACGAGCCGTTCCATGTTCCGGCTCCCGACGTGGTGGTGTTCGAGGAGCGATGGGCCACCGGCGAGCGGTTCCGCAGCGGGATGATCTGGAACCTCGGCAAGGGCAAGGTGTTCTACTTCCGGCCCGGTCACGAGACCTATGGCGTGTACTTCGAGCCGCTGCCGCTGAAGGTGCTCGAGAATGCGGTGCGGTGGTTGGCCAGGTAGGTCAGGCTGTGCCTGACACGCCACCGCCATTGGCCTTTACGCCACAAGCAGCTCTCCCTAGAACGGCTCTTTCCCACCCGCCCCCCTCCACGACCTCTCCCGCCTGCCTCCGTAGTGCCTGCACACGATTCCGCTCACGGGCTCACTTCCTCAGAACCGCACGTGCTGGCCGCACCGCGTCGTCGGTTGCATCCGGCGTGGGTGATGCTGGCCATCGGCACCCTGGGCATGTTTCTCTCGGCCCCGGGCCAGTCGTTTTCGGTCGCCGCCTTCATCGACCCGATGCTCTTCGACCTCAAGCTGCTGCGGACCGACTACTCGATCGCCTACCTGGTGGCGGGGTTGGTGGGAGGTGCGTTGCTGCCGGGGATCGGCGTTTTGCTCGATCGACTCGGTGCCCGCGTGCTGCTGCCGACGTTGGGCCTGCTGTTGGGAATCGCCTGCCTGTGGATGTCGTCGATCGGCACGTTGGTGGGACTCTCGATCGGCTTCACCCTGATCCGCAGTATCGGCCAGGGTGCCATCACGCTCTCGGCCACCTGGCTGGTGGGCGAGTGGTTCGAGAGCCGTCGCGGGTTGGCGATGGGGATCGTCGGGCTGGGTGGAGCCGTCTCGGTGATGACCATCCCTCAGCTCAACGACCTGATGATCGAGCAATACGGTTGGCGGTCGGCCTGGTGGGGGCTGGCGGCGATGGTCTGGATCGGCCTGGTGCTGCCGGCTCTGTTGCTGGTCCGCGACCGGCCCGAACCTCTGGGGCTGCTGCCCGATGCGAGGTGGCACGACGAACGGGTCGGCGAGAGCTCGCCTGCGAGTCGCGAGATCGAGACGGGGGAGACTCGGCCGGGAGACCTGAAGCTGAGCCAGGCGGTGCGGCTCAGCAGTTTCTGGAAGCTGTTGGCGGTGTGGTGCACCACGTCGATGGTCGGGACCGGGTTGATCTTCCACCAGGTCTCGCTGTTGGCCACCCACGATGTGGCTCGCAACGACGCGTTGCTGCTGCTGGGCCTGCAGGCCGTGGTGGCCACCTTCAGCGGTGTGCTGGCCGGGTTCCTGACCGACATGGGGTACGAGCGTTACCTGCTGGCCGCCGCGATGGTGTTCCTCTCCTCGGGGGTCGGCCTGATGATCTGGATGCCCAGCCCGGGTTGGGCGCTGGTGTACGCCGGCGCGCTGGGCTTGCAGGGCGGGATCATCCGCACCGCCGGGACGGCCGTCTGGATCAACTACTACGGACGCAGTCACCAGGGGGCGATCCGCGGCGCGGCGATGGCCGCCGCGGTGGTCGCTGCCGCATGTGGGCCATTGCCACTGGCGATCAGCGCGGACTCGACCGGGAGCTACTCGGTTGCCCTGAGCGTGTTCGGCATCCTGCCGCTGCTGGCCGGAGTCGTCGTGGTCTCGGCGCGGCGGCCGGGGACTGGCTCGGCCTAGCAGCCTGTTGAAAAACACAAGTTTGGGGATGGGACGGGGTCAGACGCCGCCCACAGAAAGTCCCGCTCCACCCAGAATGGCACGCAGGCGGGGCCTGACCCCTTTACCAGCACTCGTTGCAACTCGAAGAAGGGGTCAGGCCCCGCCTGTGAAACGCGACAGGTGAAGCAAACCCCGTTGTGGGCGGCGTCTGACCCCAGAGTCCGAGTTCTTCAACGGGCTGC
>CAUZEQ010000406.1:0-3574 GCA_963578885.1 Planctomycetota bacterium | reverse complement strand
TCGGCGCCGGCCGGGTGACCCAGTTGCTCGGAGATCTTGTTGTGGAGCACGATTCCGCTGCGAGGCTGCTGGGTGTGGTTGGTGAGTGTGAATGTCAGCGTGAGCACATCACCCACCTCCGCTTCCGCCGGTGCCGTGACATCCAGCGAGACTCCGGTCTTGATGATCTTGCCCACCGCAGCAGGAGCGGGTGCCACAGTCGCAGACGGTGCGGTGCCAGGGCCGGCGATTCGTATGGTCGCGGCCGCACGGCTCGCGAAACGAACCGTGGCTGTGCTGCCCAGGTCACCGGCACGCGTCGGGACGACCCGCACCAGGATCTTATGCTCGGAACCGGGCTGCATCGTGCCCAGAGACCAGCTGAGCCGTCCCGAGTCGAGTTCGGCCTGGGGGACTGTGCCGGTCAGCTTGGCTCCCTGCGGAATCGGGTCTTCGAGCACCACGTCGTGGGCGGTTGTCAGACCGGCGTTGCGGATGCGGATCGTGTAGATCAGAGCTTCTCCGATGGCGCCGGCTGCCGGAAACGTCTTGGTGATCTGCAACTGCGGCTGCTGCAGTCCCTGGGGAGCTTGTCGGTCGATGGTTCCAATGCCGATCAGTGGGTCGGCCTTTGCAGTGGTGCCAGGGGCCGGTCGGGCTGCCCCAGGTGTGATCGGAGCGGGTTTCTCGGGAAAGTCGCTTCCCGAGAGTGCCGGAGGCTGCGGCAGGTCGATGACTCTCGAGTCGGCCGCCGGCGGTACGGGTTCGCTGGCCGGCGGTACGCTCACATCCGCCGCGGCTGGGTTGATCGATCTCGGGGGAGCGGCAGCGGAGAAGGCCGGGGGAGGGAGAGTGGCGACACCGGGTCCGCCGGGGTCGGCCGCAGCGGCCGCTGGCGGCGCGGGGTCTGAGGCTGGCAGGCCCAGCGCGGGAGGTGCGGGGAAGCTTGTGGTGGATCCGAGAGGTCGAATCGGATCGATTCCGACAGGGGCTAACGCCGGAAGTGAGCTGGCGGAGGCTGTGGGGAGCGGGCTCGTTGGGTCGGGGGAGACCGGGAGGGCCGTCGAGTCGGCCGAAAGTGAACGGGGAGGACTGTCGAGGGAGGGCGGGCCGTCGCTGTCGAAGTCGGTAAAACTGTTCGGAGGTACCGTGTCCAGCGACGTGGTGGGCAGCGAGTCCACCGTTGGGTCCGGCTCGGTCTGCAGCGCGTCGAGAGGCTCTTCTGGGCCCAGCAATTCGGATTCGCCGAAATCGACTTCTTCGTTGCTGAGGTCCTCTTCACCAGCCTCGATCTCGGTCCCAGTGGCGGATTCCTCGTCCCAGCTGCTCTGTACCTGCAGAGCCACGAGGACGCCCAGGAGGATGACGCCAAGAAGAGCGGTGAAGATGGTGAGACCACGGAGCATGGGAGTCCTTTCCCGAATGGGCCAAGCAGCGGTGCCAGCAATCGGTTCCTGTCCGTATCGCCGCCGATCGCCGGGTGGGTTCCTGTCAGTGGGCGGAAACGTACCACATCACCGGCGTGGCACCAAGAGGTCTTGGCCGCAAACAGTGCGACCTCGAGACCGGTCGGATTCGAAGTCGCCGGCCAGTTGCCGGCCAGTCGTCGACTAATCGCCGGGAGCCGGCGCGGGTTCGGTTTCGACGTCGTGCCAGGTCATGGCCCGGTCCATCGGCTCGATCCTCAGCATGACCGTTCCGTCCTGAAAGATCCGCACGGTGCCGTTGGATTCCGAGACGGTGATGGCGACCGCCGGCGTGGTCTTGGTGATCGCTGCGGCGGCCCAGTGGCGGGCTCCGAGTCCCTTCGAGAGTGTCAGGCCACGTGCCGGGGCGACCAGGATGCGGCCAGCCGACTGGACGACTCCGTCGGAGGAAACGATGAAGGCCCCGTCGAGCTGGGCGATCTCCTTGACGCTCTCGCGAACACGCGGGTTGCGGAGTTCGCGTTCTTTCTGAGGGTAGCCGCGGAAGTTGTCGTGCACCCCTTCGCGGGAAAGCGGCAGGACCTTGCGGTGGCTGCCGACCACGAACATCGTCCCCACCGCCTTGCCCTCACGGCCCTCGCGGCCGATCTCGACCGCGAGGTCGACGACCGAGCGGAGTGTCTCGAGCGGGACCTTGGTTTCGAGTCGCTGCAGGTCGCGGGCGGTCAGGCGGGCGAGGTGATCTCGAAGATTGATGACCGAGAGCGAGTCGATCGTGTCTCGCTCGTAACCCGAATAGAGTGCCACGATCGTATCGCCGCTCTCGAGGTACTCGTCGGCAATCGCTTCGATCAGGGCCTGGCTGACCTGGACCTGCCGGGTGCGGGGGGATGAGTCGAGCTGGACCAGGTCGACCTCGTCGGCGGTGGCGGCCCGCTGCACATCGGGGTTGTCGCTGGCCACCAGCAGTCGCAGCCGACGCAGCTTCTTGCGGATCTCGACAAAGTCGTAGGGCAACTCGGCCAGCATCACGATCGCTGCCGCATTGGTCTCCTTCGCCACCCGTTGCGCGGCGGCCAGGAGTGCGGCGACGGAGTCAGAAAGAGGCTTGCGTTTCATGAGGAGTGCCACAACCAGTCTGTTCGAACCGCAGGGTGGCCGACCGCCGGCGCGGTTGTCGGAGGCTCGAGCCACCTGCTGCAATTTTAATCACAACCCCCCCGCCGTCAAATGCCCTCTCGGAGCACAAGCTCGTGCGTGGTCCGAGCCGTCATCAGCGTGTCGGCTCCGAAGGGGCCGACCAGTGTCTGGTCAATCTTGCTGATCTTGGAAACCACCACGCCTCGATCGATGTCCAGCACGACCTCGCCGGTGGAGATGAGCTGGATCAGTTGAGCCAGCAGCCGCGGGTTGGTAATCGGTGTCAGCCGGACCGTCTTCCAGGTAATCGTCGCCCGGCCCGCTTCGACCTTCTTCAGCGTGTAGATCTTCTTCAGTGAGATCTTGTGGCGCTTGCCAACCTTGTCGGAAGTCGTGGCCTCCATCGGTTCGTCCCAGCTGGTCCCGACCGCCACCGGCTCGTCGGGCAGCGAGACCAGAAACCCCCGTTTCTGAAGCGACTTGGCCAGGGACTGGTTCGAGTGGCCGGGGTTGGCCTTGAGCCAGGTCTTGCTGATCGAGAGCACCCGCACCAGTTGGCCCGAGGTGGCACAGCGACTCCGCGCGATGGGACGTCCGACGGTTGCCAGCAGCGGTCGAAAGTCGACGGGGCAGGCATCCAGGCCATTGTTACTGTCGATCCGGATCGCCGGTTCCTCGCCCTGCTGAGCGTGGATCTTGACGTGGTCGATGACCGTTTCGATCAGGCCCTGCCCCTTCATGTCGACCGAGAGCACCCGGTAGTGCTTCTGGCTATCACGATTGTTCAGAATCCGGATCGTCTTCTCACCCTTCTGCAGCTGAATCGTGCTCCGAAATGTGTCCTGGTAGTGAACGACCTGGTCGGCCTGGAACTTGAAGGCGAGTGTCCAGGTGGTCGATGTGGCGGGGGAGGGTTTGTCTGCTGCGCTCACTCCACGGGCCAGCAGTGACACGAGGATCAGGATGGGAGCGAGTTTTACGAAACAACGAGTGTGAGAGTGCATGGCCAACGGGCTCCGCGCGGACAA
>CAUZEQ010000405.1:0-3576 GCA_963578885.1 Planctomycetota bacterium | reverse complement strand
ATCATGAAACGCCTGGACCTGAGCGCGTTGGCCTGTGGGATTGTCATGGCACTGCTGCTGGCCGGTTGCGGTGACGACGGAGGCGGTACCGACGACGGCGCTGGCGCAGCGCCACCTCCCCCCCCGACTTCCGCCGCCGCTCCCGCCGACGGGACAACCGATGCGGACGGTCCCGGAACCGACGCGCCCACGCCCAAGACGATTCCCGAGTCCGACAAGAGTACCTCGGCGGAGAAGCCTGGCGCCGAAGACAAGAAGAAGCAGATCCCCGAGACGGGCAAGAAACCGGCCGCGAAGACCGACGGCAAGAAGCCCGCCGACACCAAGAAGAAGACTGACGGCAAGAAGCCGACCGACGCCAAGAAGAAGACCGGCGGCAAGAAGTCGGCCGGCGGCAAGAAGAAGACCGACGGCAAGGGGGCAGGAAAGGGCACCGCAAAGGGCGGCAGCCCCGAAGCAGCCACCGTTGATTCTCAGATGAGAGATCTGCTGGGCCTGGCCAACAAGGGCGAATTCGGCAAGTCACTGGCCTTGATCAAAGTCGTGCTGGCCCGCAAGGACCTTGCGAACATCGAAAAACAGAAGCACCGCGCGATCGTCTTCTTCGCCGCACAGATCGCCCAGGCACAGGGCCGCAAGCTGGCCACCGACGAGGATACTCCCGGTGCCCATGCCGCCTTCATCACCTCGGCCAAGCACTTCCGGCACCTCCAGAAAGACTTCAAACCGCTGTTCCCCCAGGAATCCGGCTTCGGAGGAACGGTCTTCTACAACGAAGCGTGTGCCTTGGCCGCGAAGGACCAGAAGGCCGCACAGGCCTCACTGACCGAAGCCGTCGGACTGGGCTTCAAAGACTTCAAGCTGATGAAGACCGACAAGGACCTCGAACCGCTTCGCAAGAACAAGGGGTTTGAAGAGTTCATCGCCAAGCAGGAAGTCGCAGCCGCCAAGAAGGCCGACGCGGCGATCGGCAAGGAACTGGCCGGCCACAAGCCGTTCCCGTTTGACTTCACGCTGCCCGACCTCGACGGCAAACCGCTGGCACTGGCCAAACTGCAGGGCAAGGTCGTGATCGTGGACGTCTGGGGGACCTGGTGCCCGCCCTGCCGAGCCGAAGTGCCTCACTTCGTCGAACTGCAAAAGACCTACGGAAAACAGGGACTGCAGATCGTCGGGATCAACTACGAACGTGGCGCCGACCCGATCCCAGGAATCAAGTCGTTCGCCAAGGAATACGGGATCAACTACCCGCTGGTGATCGGCGATGACGCGACCCAGAACAAGATTCCCGAATTCCAGGCCTTCCCGACCACGCTGTTCATCGACCGCAGCGGTGAAGTCAGACTCGTCGCCGTCGGTGCACGGCCTCTCGAATACCTCGAAGCCGTCGTCAAGAAGCTGCTGGCCGAACCAGCTCCCGCCGGTGCCAAGACACCGGCCACCAAGAAACCGGCCACCAAGAAACCGGCCACCAAGAAACCGGCCACCAAGAAGAAGTAAGCCTCTGACGGTGGTGCGACTCCAGTTGCGGAGCCGGCGTCAAGACTGGTACTTCACCGCGGTTCGGCGTTGGACTATAATCAGGTCGTCCTCTTCGACACCGGCTCCGGCCGGTCCCACCACGGATCTCCCGCCAACCGCCTCCACCATCCGCTCTTCAAGGCCCTCCCGGATGGCTCGTTTCGTTCCCCAACGAACGCGTGTCGCGCTTTCGTCGTCGCTGTGCGCCTGTAGCCCTGCTGCGGTGTTGGCTGCGGTGTCGGCTGCGGTGTTGGCTGCGGTGCTTTGCGGATGTTACGACGCCGAGATCGGTTCCTACCAGGTCCCCAAGCCCGAGCAGGTCTACGCCGACAACCACGAGGAGGGACCCGACGGGATGCTGGCGGCGATGATCCCCCGCGACTCGAAGAACCAGGCCTGGTTCTTCAAGGTCGCCGGTCTCAAGGGCCCCGTCGCCGCACAGCAGGATGCATTTGGCAAGTTCCTGGAATCGGTCCATTTCGACACCAACAGTGACGAGCCGAAGTGGATCTTGCCCGACGGCTGGCAGCAGACCGGTGGCACCTCATCAAGTGGCATGCGATTCGCCACCCTGGTGCTGGGCAAGGATTCTGATTCGCTGGAGCTGAGTGTCACTCGATTGCCTTTGCCGGCGGACAATTTCGAGGCCTACCTGCTGCAGAACGTCAATCGCTGGAGAAAGCAACTCCGGCTCAACGACCTCACCACCTCGCAACTCGCCTCGCAAACCACGTCGATGGAGCTGGGAGACGAGCGGGCGATCGTGGTCAACCGCATGGTCGGTCACCTGGGCAGCGGCGGGCCGATGATGGGTCCGTTTTCCGGAGGTGGTTCGCGACAACCGCCGCGACCAGGTCCCGGCACAGGTCCCGGCGCAGGTCCCTCTCGGCCCCCGATCGTCACGCCTCGCCTGAGCTACAAGAATCCGGACTCGTGGCGGCCTGGTGAACTCGAGGTCACTCGCAGCGGCATCACGATCCGCCGGCAGGCCGCATTCGAGTTCGGCGAGGGGGGCGAGTCGGGTGAAGTCACCGTGACGGCCTTGCCGACCAGCCCCCGCTTCCTGCTCTTGAACGTCAACCGCTGGAGACAGCAGGTGGCCCTGCAGGCCGTCGACACAGACAACCTCGATGATCTCTTCGAACCCATCACCCTCGGATCGATCAACGGCCGATACCTCGAACTGGTCGGCCCCAGCGACACGATATTGGGTACGATTGTCGAGTCAGGCGGCCTGACCTGGTTCTTCAAGCTCGCGGCTCCCAACCGCCTGGCCGATCGCAGCCGCGAAGACTTCAGGTCGTTTGTCAATTCATCACGATTCGAAGCGTCGGGAGCTTCCGATGGAGAATAAACCCCTGCCGAGTGACCACGCGCTGGAATCGGGCCAGGCGATCCCGACCCCCGACGACGTGTCAGCGCCGTCCCTGGGTCCGACCGTGGTCGCCATTCTCCGGCCGATCGCATCGCTGAAGATCGCCGTCTCGCTGTTTGCCATGGCGATCTTCCTGGTACTGGCCGGCACGCTGGCCCAGGTGCACAAGGACATCTGGGAGGTCGTCCGGGATTACTTCCGGACCCCGGTGGCCTGGATCGAATGGCGGGTCTTCTTCCCCAAGTCGTTCCTGATGGGCAGCTGGCTTGAAGGCATGACCGACATCGAGGAGGGGAAGGGGTTCCCGTTCCCTGGCGGCTGGCTGATTGGCGGTGCGATGACCATCAACCTGCTGGCCGCTCACGCGATCCGCTTCAAGATCCAGGCCAAGGGGCGTCGCCTGTCGTCGGGCCTGGCGGTGATCGGGATCGGTGCGGCTCTGACCGCCGCGGTGATCATGTGGGGCTCGATGCAAAGCGGCCAGGAAAACCAGCTGCTGCAGGAATGGCCCTCGCTGAGAATTCTCTGGCAACTGGCCCAGGGCCTGGTCGCCGGAGGCATACTGCTGTGCGGGTGCGTGATGGTCTTTCGCCGCCGCGCCGGAGTGGTGCTGCTGCACGTGGGCGTGCTGCTGATCATGTACAACGAACTGCTCGTGGGCGTCTCGGCCATCGAAGGGC
>CAUZEQ010000404.1:0-3577 GCA_963578885.1 Planctomycetota bacterium | reverse complement strand
CAGTGCCGCAGCGGGCCGGCTGGCGTTGCATGAGTTTCTCCTCAGCAGGCTGGGTTCGAGGAACCGGGGTAGTCTAGATCGTGTAGTCTTGAACAACCATGGACTTCACGTCGCGTCATAAAGTCGCCGAGTTGATGGACCAACCCGGTCTCGACGAACAGCTGCATCGGCAGGCACTTCGCGGCTTGCGGCGGGTGAACTGGTTCAGCCGCAGCAGCGGCATTCTCTGGTCGGCGATTCGGGACCTGGCAAACCAGGTCGAGCGAAGGCCGTTGCGGGTGCTCGACATCGCCTGCGGCGGTGGCGACGTCACCGTCGCCATTGCCCGACGGGCGAAACGAGCCGGGATCCAGATGCAGGTCGCCGGTTGTGACATCAGCCCCGTCGCCGTTCGGCACGCATCGCAGCAAGCCCGAGGGGCACGAACAGAAGTGGAGTTCTTCGAACTGGATGCGTTAACCGATTCGCTGCCTGGTGACTACGACGTCCTGGTCTGCTCGCTCTTCCTGCATCACCTGGAAGAGCCCGAGGCGGTTGAGCTGCTGAGGAGAATGTCGGCCGCGGCGCGGCACCTGGTGCTCGTCAACGATCTGCGTCGAACGCAATGGGGGTATTGGCTCGCACGGTTTGGGTGCCGGCTGCTGACCCGTTCCCACATCGTGCACACCGACGGACCCTTGTCGGTGGCGGCCGCCTTTACGGTCGAAGAGGCGTTGCAGTTGGCCAGCCGGGCGGGAGTCGCTGATGCGGCAATCTCCGGACACTGGCCCCAGCGGTTTCTGCTCAACATGAGGCGGACATGACCATCTCCGCCACGATCGATCTTGACGAGGCGGCACGCACGGGCTGGGATGCGGTGGTGGTCGGAGCAGGCCCGGCCGGATCGGTCGCCGCGCGGGAATTGTCATCTCGCGGACTCCGCACGTTGCTGGTCGATCGCAAGTCCTTTCCGCGGAACAAAGTCTGCGGGGCGTGCGTCAATGGACGAGCAGTGGCAGCCCTGGTACAGCTTGGGCTCGACGGGATCCTGCAACGCTCTCACGCAGTTCCCCTGGATCGCTTCCGAGTGCAAAGCTGCGGACGGCAGGTGGTTGTGCCACTGCCGGGAGGCGTTGCCGTGACCCGAAGTGCCCTGGACGCCGGCCTCCTCGAAGCGGCCGTCGAAGCGGGAACGGAATTCCTGCCGGATACGTCGGCGACCCTGCTCGACGTCTCCGCCGGCGGCAGTGCCCGGGAAGTCAAGCTTGTTCAAAGCGGACACAATCGTGGGAAAGCCCTGGTAGCCTCAGCCAAGGTCGTCCTGCTGGCCGACGGCGTGGGGAACTCGAGCCTGCAGCGACATCACCAGCTGCAGAGCCAAGTGGCTGCCTCGTCCCGCATCGGCTTCGGGGGAGTCGTCGACATCAACAACTATCCCGAAAGTTACGAATCCGGGACGATCTACATGGCGGTCGCAAAAGAGGGCTATGTCGGACTGGTACGAGTGGAAGGTGGCAGCCTGAACATTGCCGCGGCTCTCGATCCGGCGTTGATGAAAGGCCGCACTCGGCAGGCCGAGCCGATCGCGAGGATTCTCGAAGAGTCGGGGTTTCCGGCGATCGACCAGCTCGAATCGGCCAGCTGGTCGGGCACCGTTCCGATCACACGCAGATCGCCACGACCTGCCGGACGACGCGTCCTGATGTTGGGCGACGCGGCGGGGTACGTGGAGCCATTCACCGGCGAGGGAATCTGCGGGGCGGTCTGCAGCGGGGCAGCGGCCGCACGGCTCGTGTCGCGGAGGCTGGCGACCTGGAGTGATCTCGTTGAACGGGAATGGCAGTCTCGCCATCGCCGGCTCGTCGGAGATCGGCAACACTGGTGTCGCTGGTTGGCGAGGCTGGCCAGGCATCCGCGGGCGGTTCGCGCCGCGTTCGCGACGGTGTCACTCTTCCCGTGGCTGGTGCGGCCGATCGTGAAACATCTCAATCAACCACCGGGCCGGCTGACCGAAGCCGTGGAGAGTCGCTCATGAGTCTTGAGATCCTCGGCATCGGCACGGCGACCCCGGAGCACTCGATCGAACAGCTCGACGCGGCCGACCTGGCACAGACACTCTGTTGGCAGAGTTCCGGGCAACTGCGAGTGCTGCAGGCCTTGCATCGCAGAACCGGTGTCCGCACTCGACACAGTGTCCTCCTGGAGTCCTCGACCAACTCCACGCCGGCTCGTCAGTCGTTCTTCCAGCCGGCGAAGTCCGCAGACGATCGCGGTCCAACGATGGCCAGTCGCATGCAGCGATATGAGAGCGACGCGGCGCCGCTGGCCTGTGCCGCGGCGACCGCAGCCCTGCAGGACGCACAGCTCTCGCCGGCCGACGTGACACATCTCGTGACCGCCTCGTGCAGCGGTTTCGCCGCGCCGGGGTTCGACATTGCCTTGATCCGCGACCTAGGCTTCTCAAGCGATGTGGCCCGAACTCATATCGGCTTCATGGGGTGTCATGGTTCGCTCAACGGATTGAGAGTGGCCCAGGCGTTCACCGACGCGGACCCGAACGCTTGCGTGCTTGTCTGCGCGGTCGAGTTGTGCAGCCTGCATCACCAGTACGGCTGGGACCCCGACAAGATCGTGACCAACGCCCTGTTCGCCGACGGAGCCGCCGCGGTCGTGGGTCGCCGGGCTTCGGCAGCCGGTTCGAGCTGGAGGCTGGCGGCGTCGGGGTCGACGATCATCGCTGATACGGAAGACTCGATGAGCTGGCGGATCGGCGACCATGGGTTCTTCATGACGCTCTCGCCCCAGGTCCCCGATACCATTCGTCGGCACCTGCCCGAGTGGCTGGGAGGCTGGCTGGGGGGGCACAACCTGTCGGTCGAGGAGATCGGTTCGTGGGCCATTCACCCCGGCGGCCCGAGAGTTCTCACGGCCTGTGCCGACGCGCTCGGCTTCGACCCGGAGTGCCTCGACCCGTCGAGAGAGATTCTCGCCGAGTTCGGCAACATGTCTTCGCCGACAGTGCTGTTCATCGTCGAGCGACTGCGTGAACGCAACGCGGCCAGGCCCTGCGTGATGCTCGGTTTCGGCCCGGGCCTGGCGATCGAGGCGGCGTTGATTCGTTAGCCGAGAAACGAAGCCGGCCTTGCCGCTTTATAGTGGACGCCTCTGTTCGCGAATGGGTTCGCGAACGAGCGAACCGCCGCTGCGAATACTGCCGCCTATCCCACGCGGACGCTCCCTTCTTCACGTTTCCCCCGGCGTCGGGTGGGGGGGGCAGGGCAGATGACGGCTACTTGGACGTGGCCAGCGACGAGATGTCCCAGATCTTCACGCCGCCTCTGCCACCACTGACGATCCGTTTCCCGTCTGGGCTGAAACTCACGCTGTTGACAGGTCCTGAGTGTCCCTTGAGTGTGAGCGTCTTCTGGCCGGTTGCGGCATCCCAGACCTTCACCGTCTTGTCATGGTTGCCACTGACGATCCGCTTCCCGTCGGGGCTGAAACTCACGCTGGTGACACCACTTGAGTGTCCCTTGAGTGTGAGCGTGTTCTGGCCGGTTTGGGCATCCCAGACCTTCAGCGTGTTGTCATAGCTGCC
>CAUZEQ010000403.1:0-3585 GCA_963578885.1 Planctomycetota bacterium | reverse complement strand
CGCGGTGTATCGGCGGGCTGAATCGACCTTGAGATGGCTGTGGGGGCGGTTTGTTGACGAGGCCTGGGTCGAGAAGAGACTGGGGCCGGGGACGCCCCTTGGCGCAAAAGAGCCGCACGCCTTATGATTGCCGCGGCCCGAAAGTGGTAGAGCCATCGCCGACGGGACCCCGGAGAGGTGACAGAGTGGCCGAATGTGCCGGTCTCGAAAACCGGTGTACCTTCACGGGTACCGAGGGTTCGAATCCCTCCCTCTCCGCTCTTTCGACTGCCTGTGAGCCATAACCCTCTGGCTCACAGGCAGTTGCTCTCTTGGGGTCTCCCCCCCCCCAAAAAAGTCCCCGTTTGTGGCGGTTTGTAGCGGGGATGTTCTCCAGGGAGACCCAGATGACAACCAGGAACAAGAGAAAACCCTTCCGCGTTGCAAGGGTGGTGGCCTTTCGGCGCGGAGAGGTCTGGTGTCCCCCTTCCCGCGAGAGTTGGCGGTTGGAATACAGGTTCTTCGCGTAGTTTCGCAGGTGGGGCCACGAGGACTGGAATTCTACCGCGCTTCGTACGCACCCAGGTCGACTCCCTTGCCCTGGGGTCGCTTGGTCCCGGTGATGTCTGCAGGCGGTGCGGCCTTCGCCGATCCGATGTCTCGCAGCGGGCTGTCGGGAGCCAGAGTGTACTTCCCGCCCTTGGCGTCGACGAAGCCCGGTTCGGCTTCGACGCCTTGCCGCTCGTGACCAGCCGCCTGCAACGCCTCGAATGTCGTGTGGGTTTTCTTTCCGATCCGCCAGGACCCTCCTCGGTGATACCCGTTGTGGTCGAGTGCCAGCGGCCCGTCGCTGCTGAGGTAGACGCCTGTGGTCTGAGTGAAGTTGTTCGCGAGTCGGCAGTTGCCGGCGTCGAGGAACCAGCCCAGTCCGCTGGTCAGCACGAGCGTGTTGTTGACGAATCGGCAGTCGTTGGCACGGACACTGATCCCGTTGGTGAACGGGCCGACAATCAGGTTATTGGTGAGCCGGTGCCCGCCGCGGCCCCAGCAGATGATGGCCGAGTAGTATCCCTTGGCATCCGGCGGATTCTGGCCGACGAAGTGCTGGGGGTTCCAGTCGGGCCACGGGTCGCTGATTCGGTTGCCGTCGTAGATTCCTCGCAATGGGCGGGGGTAGGCGTGGATCGCCGCGCCGCTGATGTGATCGAACCGGCAGTCCAGGATGCTCGTGTCGACGCCGTCGGTGTAGATACCGTGCTCGAAGTGGTTCAACCCGACATGGTGGATGTGCAATCGGCGAAACGTGTTGTGCTGGCTCGGGGGGTACTTGCTGTACTTGCCCGTTTCCAGCACTCCCTGGGCGTGGTAACGCAGCTCGGCATCGGTGAACAGGTTGTGGCTCGAGCCGAACTCGAGCTTGTAGCCATTGAGTCCCCAGGCAGTGCCGATCCCGCGCCAGACGGTGTGATGCGTTCGCTGCAACAGCAGACAATGCCCGTGGCTGATTCTCACGTTGGCCTTGGCCGGATCACTGTTGTCAAACAGACGGACGTGCAATCGTCCTTTGGCGACCAGACATTGTCCTCGTCTGAGTGTCGAGGGCGTGTACTTGACCTTCGCGTACGCTCCGCTGTAATGAAAACTCGGTCCCAGCAGCATCCGCTGCTTCGCCCAGACCGTGTAGATCAGGCGGTTCCCGACCTGGGCGCTGTAGCGAGCCTGACCCTCGTGTCGCCAACCCCTGACCTGGACACTGCCGTCGAGCGTGACCTGGCCGCCGTCAGCCTCGAACACGATCGGCTGCTTCGCCGTGCCCTCGCAGCCGATCACCACGGTCCTCTGGCGGTAGACACCCGGCTTGAGCTTGACCACGTCGCCGGGCACGACCTTGCCGCTGGCAAACTGCAACGACTTCCACGGCCGGGCCTTCGTGCCTGGGTTGGCATTGTTCCCATCGGCAGCCAGGTAGTACGTCGCGGCCGGAGCCGCTGTGGTCGCGGCGAGCCAGAACCCAGCGACCACACTGAACACAAGCTTGGACATTGCGTCCTCCCGAAGAAATGGGGATGTCAGTCCGAGTCTTTTATCGCAAACAGTGTGTCCCTGCTGGCGATGTACAGCACGTTGTTGGCGACGATCGGCGTCGTGTAGACTGAGTCGCCCATGTTGACCTCACCCAGTGCCGGTGCCCATTCCCCGTCGACCCGTTTCAGGGCCCGTCGAGGGTCCCCGGTCAGTGGGAAGATGGCAATGTCGCCGTCCTCGTCGGCGACGTAGACCTTGCCGTCAACGATCAACGGTGAACTCCAAGCCGAGGCGAGCAGGTCGTAGGTCCACAGGGCCCGGCCCGTCCGGGCATCGACACAGTGAACCAGGCCACTGAAGTCGGCGGCAAACAGCAGGTCATCCTTGATCGCGACACTGCCGATCGACTGGTGCCACTGACGTTCGAACTTGGTCGCCTGGAGTTGCTTGAGGGTCTTTTGCCCGTAGTACCAGACGACGGCCGAGTTCGAATTGTGGATCGCTCGTTCTCCGGCAGCCGGGTCGACTGCTTTGCCGCGTCTTCGCTGGGCAAACGGGATCAGTTTCCCGTTGGCGTCAACGGCCAGTTCGGGGCTGACGTCGCCACGCCTGGTCCCGTCGATGCACCACATGTGGCCGATCCCGGCGCCGTGCTCGGGGTCCTGCCCGACGGTGATGTAGACCAGTCCGTCGTAGACGACCGCCATCGAGACGAATCCGTTCCGTGAGCCACGACCACCGAGAATCCACCGTGCGGCCTTGGGGTTGCAGTCGAATTTCCATAGCAGCCTGGAACCACCCCGGCCGTTCCCCTTCGGGTCGAAGCTGTACAACCAGCCATCACCTCCGCCAAACAGCACCTGCGGCTGACCGCCCAGCTTGGCGTTGGTCGGGGAGGACCAACTTCCGTGGAGGATCTTGTCAGCGGGCGAGTTGTCGGTCCAGAGCACCTTGCCGCTGTCGCGGTCGAGTACCAGGAAACTGGGCGCAGCGGGTGCCGGCACCGTTCTGTGGTCATAGCTCACTCCGTTGCCGGTAGTGACGAACAGCCGTTTGCCGTCGGAGGTCACCGAGCAGGTACACATGTTGTGCTGCAGGGTCCCCAGTTGCTTCATCATGTCGACGACCCAGACGACATCGGCCTCGTCGAGATGCTCGTTCGGTTCGGCCCGGAACGGCCCGTCGTTCCTGCCGTCGTGGAACCCCTCGGTGTCCAGACAGACCACCTCTCCACGGCTGGTCACGTACCAGAGCCTGTCGTGGTCGACATAGGGAGAGCCACAAATGCCCTGCATCGGCATATCGTGTACGCGGCCGGTGGGGAGTTTTTGGCTCGAGGCCTGCCAGAGGAACTTGCCCGTCCATTCCTCAAAACACAACAGGCAGCCCAGGTCGACCCTTTGTGAGAATCGCTTGAGGTAGCCGGCGGCGTTGTTTGTGCCGACGAAGATCTTCCCGTTGGCGACGACCGGGCTGCCATACGACTGCGAGCCGAGCCGGGCGGCCCACTTGATGTTCTTCTGTGTTTTCTCGAAGCGGCCGCTTTCTTTCAGGCGGCCGACCCCAAAACCAAAGCTCGAC
>CAUZEQ010000402.1:0-3587 GCA_963578885.1 Planctomycetota bacterium | reverse complement strand
CTTCGTCCACGAAGGACAGATCGCCGACGTCCTCGACCCCGGCCGCTACGAACTCGATACCAACAACATCCCGATCCTCAGCACGCTGATGGGCTGGAAACACGGGTTCCAGAGCCCCTTCAAGTGCGACGTGTTCTTCATCGGCACACGACAGGCCACCGACCTCAAATGGGGCACGCCCAACCCGATCCCGCTGCGAGACCCCGACTTCGGCACGATCCGCATCCGGGCCTTCGGCAGCTACACGCTGAAGGTCATCGATCCCAAGCCGCTGCTCGAAGAGATGGCCGGGTCGCAGGAACAGTTCGACTTCTCCGCCGTCGACACCCTGCTCCGCAGCCTGATCGTGCAGTCCTTCAGTGAACACGTCGCCGAGTCGAACATCGCCGCCTTCGACCTCGCCGCCAACTACTCGGAAGTGGCCGAGGCGACTCGGGAGAAGGTCTGCGAGAAGATCGATGACGAATACGGGCTGGAAATCACGCAGCTGATGGTCGTCAACGTGTCGTTTCCCGAGAAGGTCGAGGAGGCGATCGACACGAGATCCGCCATGGGAGCCATCGGCAACATGCAGCAGTACCAGCAGTACCAACTGGCCACCGCGATGCCCATGATCGCCAGCAACCCCGGAGGGGGCACAGCCGCCGACGGGATGGGGCTGGGCATGGGACTCGCAATGGCCGGGCAGATGGCCGGAGCACTCGGCGGTCCCGCCGGACCCGCCGGACCCGGACCACCACCGGTACCCGTCTCGGCCGGCTTCCACGTGGCCATCGGAGGTGACACCACGGGGCCCTTCCCCGTCGCTGAGCTCTCGGACAAAATCACTCCCGAGACTCTCGTCTGGAGCCAGGGCATGGCCGCCTGGACACCCGCGGCCCGGGTCCCGCAACTCGCCGGACTCTTCTCCACACCCCCCCCGCCGCCACCGCCGCCGCCGCCGGCCTGAAGGTCGTCCGCGATCCCCGTCCCACACACTCAACTCTTCAGAGACCACTCGCGTGGCCGCTGAGCCTCCCGCCACACCCGACGATCAGACCGGCCGCACCGTCAGCGACGGCCTTGCCCGGAAGTTCCCCTGCGAGCAGTGTGGAGCCGATCTCGAGTTCCACATCGGGATCCAGTCCCTGCAATGCCCGGCCTGCCATCACGTCAAGACCTTCGAGATCGATGACGAGGCGGAGGTCCGGGAGCAGGATCTCGAGGCGATGCTCGCTCGGCAGCGAAGCCATCGAGTGGCCTCCAGCGAGGCGTCGCCCGGCGAGAGCACTCGAGAAGTCCGCTGCAACGACTGCGGCGCGACGGTCGTCTTCGAGGGGACCCTGACCAGCAGCGACTGCGCCTACTGCGGCTCTCCCATTCAACTCGAACACGCACACACCTCCGACAACAACCGCGTACCCGTCGACGCCGTGCTGCCGTTCCAGGTCGAGCAGCAGCAGGCCGCCACCGGACTCTCCGACTGGGTCGGCTCACGCTGGTTCGCTCCCAACGACTTCAAGCAAAAGGGAGGCCAGGGCAGGTTCGCAGGGGTCTATCTGCCATTCTGGACCTACGACGCGATGACCTTCAGCCGCTACCGGGGTGAACGGGGCGAGAACTACCTCGTTACCGAGACCTACACCGACGGCGAGGGGAAGACCCAGACCCGCACGGTGACACGCACACGCTGGTACTCGGTCTCGGGACACGTCCAGAGGTTCTTTGACGACGAGCTGGTGTGTGCCACCGATGGAGTCCCTCACAAGATCGTCGATAAGCTCCAGCCCTGGCGGCTGGACCTCTGCCACCCCTTCACACGCCAGGCACTCGCCGGGTTCCAGGCCCGGACCTACGACATCGAGCTGGCCGAAGGCTTCGTCGTCGCGCGGGACCGGATGGACCGCCAGATCGAAAAGGACGTCCGGTACGACATCGGAGGCGATCACCAGCGGGTTCACAATGTCGACACCCGCTACGACGCACTGACCTACAAGCAGCTGCTGCTGCCGTTGTGGCTGCTGAGCTACCGCTACAAGGAGACGATCTACCAGGTGGTCGTCAACGCTCAGACCGGCGAGGTCCAGGGCGAACGGCCCTACAGCTGGATCAAGATCACCCTGGCCGTGGTGGCCGCGGTGACCCTCATCGGCGGCATCGCCTGGGCCATCAACGCCTACGGCGGCTAGCCCGCCGGATGGCGTTGCACCGTCGAGGGGACCGCTCTACAACCGACGGTCCGTCTCACAGGATCGGCACACGTGAAGGCCGCACCCGAGGACACCCAGATGGCCCAGGTCAACGACCACTACCTCAAGCTCCAGGCCGGATACCTCTTCCCGGAAATCTCGCGACGCGTCAACTCATTCGTCGAAGCCAACAACGCCACAGACGTGATCCGGCTGGGAATCGGCGATGTCACCGAGCCACTGCCTGCGGCCGTCGTCGCCGCAATGCACACCGCGGTCGACGAAATGGGAAACCGGGACACCTTCCGCGGCTACGGTCCCGAACAGGGATATGAATTCCTCCGCGAGACCATCGCCCGTGAAGCCTTCGGGTCACGTGGAGTCGACGTGGCTGCCGACGAGATCTTCATCTCCGACGGATCCAAGTGCGATACCGGCAACATCCTCGATATCTTCGGTGCCGAGAACACCGTCGCGGTGCTCGATCCAGTCTACCCCGTCTACGTCGACACCAACGTGATGGCCGGACGGACCGGGAACGCGACCGACGATGGACGCTTCGAAGGCCTGGTCTACCTGCCGGTCACAGCCGAGAACGACTTCGTCGCGCCACTGCCCGATCGGCCCGTCGACCTGGTCTACCTCTGCTACCCCAACAACCCCACCGGCACGGTGGCCAGCCGCGAGACCCTCGCCTCATGGGTCGAATTCGCCCGGGCCAACGACACCATCATCCTCTTTGACGCCGCGTACGAGGCCTACATCACCGACCCCGATATTCCTCACTCGATCTACGAAATCGAAGGTGCCCGGGAGGTGGCGATCGAGTTTCGCAGCTTCAGCAAGAACGCCGGCTTCACCGGCATCCGCTGTGCCTGCACGGTCATCCCCCACGAACTGACCGGCACCACCTCAGCAGGCGAGCGGATCGAAGTGCACCAGTTATGGAACCGAAGGCACAGCACCAAGTTCAACGGCGTCTCCTACCCCGTGCAGCGCGGAGCCGAGGCGGCCTACAGTCCCGAGGGCCGCGAACAGGTCGCCTCGCTGATCAGCTTCTACCTCGAGAACGCACGGCTGCTGTGCGAGGGACTCGAGGCGGTCGGGATCACCGTCCATGGCGGCGTCAACGCCCCCTACGTCTGGCTCAAAACACCCGGCGGCCTCGACAGCTGGACCTTCTTCGACCAGTTGCTCGAACAGGCTCACCTGGTCGGCACCCCCGGCAGCGGGTTTGGAGCCGCCGGCGAAGGCTACTTCCGGCTCAGTGCCTTCAACACCCGAGCCAACGTCGAGGAAGCGGTGCGGCGATTCCAGCAACTGGTCGGCTAGCAGCCCGTTGAAGAACTCGGACCCTGGGGTCAGACGCCGCCCACAACGGGGTTTGCTCCACCTGTCGCGTTTCACAGGCGGGGCCTG
>CAUZEQ010000401.1:0-3596 GCA_963578885.1 Planctomycetota bacterium | reverse complement strand
CCGTCGGGAGCTGCCCGACAATAACCGGAAACCACTGACCCGAAACTCTCGCATTCGGAGTGGTACAAGAATGGGGAGTAGGTCACCTCCGTCGAACTTCCGGGCCCAGTTGAATCCAATTCACTTTCGGTTGCGACCGGTCGGTTGATTGTTGTACCAGTTCAACACAACAAGTGCCGATTTCACTGGTCCGTCGCTCTCCGATCATGACCTTTCCGACAGCGGGAGCCTCGCCAACTGTCCCCTCTGGCGGGTTGAACGCCGGGGCTGGGGTGGGGAGACTGGGGGGCCTCGTAAACCGGAGATACACGATGAGAGTTCTGCTGGCGTTGCTGCTGATCGGGATCGTTGGATGTGGTGGCGAGGAAACCTTTCCCGGCGATGTTGCGACACCGTCTTCGCCGGCGATGTCCTCAGTGAAGTCCGAGAACGCAGCGGCAGATGAGGCAAAGGCGAAGGCTGACGAGTCGCCTGCTCAAGCTGCTGCCGAGCAGAAAGCCGCCGCGAAGAAATCCGTTGAAAGCCGGGAGACGCTCACGCTCAAGGGACATTCCGACATCGTCGCCAGCGTGAGTTTCAGCCCCGACGGGAAGCGGATTGTCAGCGTCGGACTCGACGTCACCCCTTTAGCTTTGAGCGACACGGTGAGGATCTTGAACATTTCGTCTCTGGGCACATCCAAGTAGCCCCTATCTCCCCAGTCCCCGCTAAGCCTGGCCGGGGGGAGTGGTTCGGATCTGGCGGGTTGAACACCTTTTTTGGGTTGTCGAGAAGTCAGAGCGTCAGAAGGCCGTG
Organism: Planctomycetota bacterium; assembly: GCA_963578885.1. GTDB lineage: Bacteria > Planctomycetota > Planctomycetia > Planctomycetales > Planctomycetaceae > UBA8437. The sequence continues at coordinate 2,801 of CAUZEQ010000401.1, read as the reverse complement.
ACAGGCGGTACCGTCAATCTCAGGAGTTTCTGATGTCCAGAATCACATCTCGAGTAGCCTTTCGCACAACGCTGGTATGGGCTGTGGTATGCGGCGGGATGATCGTCGCCGCTGAAACACCGGCAGGAATAACAGCGACCTCGAGCCAGCGGGTGCACCCCGTGCTCATCCGCAACGAGCACAATCCGTTGATCCAGGTGGTTGTGGATGTGAAACGACCAGGGATCCACGCGACCCGGTTCACCTTTTCCCTTCGCGGCACCGACGACCTGAACGACATCGACTCGCTGCGGCTTTACTGCTCGGGTGAAAAACGGCCTCGGGAACTCGATCAGATTCGCAGCGGAATCAACTTCCTCGGGGATCGACAGGCGGTTTTGGCGGAACTGGCCGGCAAGCCGCTCGGTGCCCTGGCCTCACCGTCGACGGTGCTGACGTTTGACGGCGATCAGGTGTTGCGAAAGGGGACGAATGTCTTTTGGCTGTCCTGTACGCTCCGAGCCGGCGCCAGTTTGTCTCACAAGGTGGACGCACATTGCACGGCGATTGAAACGAGCGAAGGCAAAGTCACTCCACGCGACGCGACTCCCGGAATCCGCAAACGCATTGGATTCTCGCTCCGCAAGCACTATGACGACGGGGTGCACACCTCGCGGATCCCGGCCCTGGCCGCGACCCCGAAGGGGACGCTGCTATGTGTGTATGACATGAGGCGGCGGAAGCGTCGTGACCTCCAGGAGCACATCGACATCGGTCTGAACCGCAGCACCGACGGCGGTCAAACCTGGGAGCCGGTCCGTGTCATCATGGACATGGGGGAATACGGCGGTCTGCCGCAGGAGCAAAACGGGTGCAGCGATCCTGGAATTGTGGTGGATCAAAACACCGGTGAGATTTTCTGCTCCGGCGTCTGGATGTGGGGCAAACCGGGGAAACACCAATGGAGCGGCGACGGATCCGAACCCGGATTTGAAATCGGCAAGACCGCCCAGTTCCTGATGGTGCGCTCCCGGGATGACGGCCTCACCTGGTCAAAGCCTGAAAACATGACACGGAAGCTGAAGAAACGCGAGTGGATTCTCCTGGCACCGGCTCCTCAACAAGGGCTCACGTTGCGAGATGGCACGCTGGTCATGCTCGGTGAGGGACGGGATGAAAAAGACCGGATGTTCTCGACGTTGATCGTCAGCCGCGATCACGGAGCGACCTGGACCGTCGGTTCCACGGCCGCCTCGGGCAACGGCGAGTGCCAGGCGGTGCAACTGGACAATGGCTCGATCCTGCTCAATGCCCGCACGGCCCAACCCACCAAGTTTCGATCGGTCTGGTTGACCGATGACCTGGGGCAGACGTGGCGTCCTCACGAAACGCACCGGAAGACATTGATCGAACCCAACTGCAACGGCTCTCTCTGCCGATTCGACTACGAAGAGGGTGGGAAGCGAAAACACGTCCTGTTGTTCGCCAACCCCTATTCCCAGACAGGACGCGATCATCACACGATCCAGGTCAGCTTTGACGACGGCCGCAGCTGGCCAAAAACCTACCACTTGCTACTGGATGCGGGTCGTGGAAATGGCTACCCCAGTATGACTCGCATCGACGATGCTCATGTCGGCATCGTTTATGAAGGGAGTCAGGCTCATCTTGTCTTCGAGAGACTGTCGCTACACGAATTGTTGAAACGCCGCCAATAACTGGACGTGGTTCGCAGCCAACCCGTTGTGCGAAGCACGATTCGCCCCGAAATATTCTCATGACCATCTGTCCCGGTTGTTCATCTGAATTTCCCGGCGATGCCAGGTTCTGCCCGAGCTGTGGGGCAGCGGTGCCCGACCCGGCCCCCACCGATCCGGAAATTGCGGCCACCTTCGTTCCCGAGACCGAGCCGAAGACGGCGGCCACCGTTGTTCCCGACACCGAGCCCGATGGCGATGATCGCAGTCGCTCTGGACCCCGTTCGTCCAGTGGTCTACTCGGCTGGGCCAAGTTGGACCGGGCCCAATTCACAGAATCGCAGACAGGCTGGGTTCCACCCATTCCGACAGCCCCCCTGCCCCGTCCTGCCTTCCACCCGGACGAAACGCACCTGTCTCGTTCATCGCTCAGCGGACGAGCCTGTACCGCTGTTCGGCTCCGTGATACTGGAGACGGGTCTTGTTCTTTTCGTAGAACTCGATCCACTCGCCGATCGTCGGCCGTGATTCCGAATAGTCGTGTTCCTTTTCCAGGCTGAACAGGGCCGGAAAGGTAAACCGCCGGAGCACGAAGATCGGGTTCCCGTAATGGCCCGGCGCATTGACGCTGAACTGTGGATTCGGCGGCTTTCGGGTCGACTCTCGTTTCATCCAGTCGAACAGATCATCCAGGGCCTGAGGCTCGCCGAGCCAGCACGCCCGGATGATGTTGGCCGAGAATCGGATGTTGAAGTCATCGCTGGCCGAGAACTTCACGAGATGGTCTCGAGCCACCTGGGAACGCCGAGCCAGTACGCCCAGCCCTCCCAGCGCACCCAGGCGTTGTTTGACCGGAAGGGCCTGGTCGCCGGCCAACTGAACGAGCCAGGGCAACGATTCGGCGCCGTTCCCGAACAGGTGGCGAAACCTGCTCTCGAAGTAACCGTAGGTGGTCTGGTCCCATTCGTGGCGACCCAGGCGGTAGTGAATCGACATGAGCTGATCGATGGCGATCCGAGCCTGCGGCAACCCAGCCGGGGGTGCGTGATTTCGTCTCCGCGGCAGGACAAAACGAGGCTCAACGTAACGACTTCGACGGCCAATGGTCCGGCCCAGGCGTTCGAG
>CAUZEQ010000400.1:0-3609 GCA_963578885.1 Planctomycetota bacterium | reverse complement strand
GACCTGCCCGAGTTCGGCCGACTCGGCTGCCTGTTCATCATCTCCGCCGTCGAATCACTCAGCCCCACAGTGCTCAAGATCCTCGACAAGCAACACACCGCCGACGATGTCACCGCCGCAATCAAGCGGTGCCGGCAGGCGGGGGTCACCCTGAGACCAACCTGGGTCGCCTTCACTCCTTGGACCACTCTCGACGACTACCTCCAGGTGCTCGAATTCATCGAAACCAACGACCTGGTCGATCACGTCGATCCGGTCCAGTTCTCGATCCGATTGCTGATCCCGCCGGGTTCGTGGCTGGCCGAGCACCCCGCCACGCTGCCCTACCGCGGCCGGCTCGATGAAACCGCCCTGAGCTGGACCTGGGCACATCCCGACCCGCGGATGGACCGCCTGCAGCGGAAGGTTGCCAAGCTGGTCGAGCAGGATGCAACCGAGGAGGTTGATCCGGCGACCACGTTCGCCCGGATCCGTGAACTGGCTCATGGCCGGTCTCCGGACGAGGCCCAATCGGCACTCGCTCCCGATCGACGCCGGGCACCCCGGCTGTCAGAATCGTGGTTCTGCTGAGCAGAACCGACCGAGGGTCAGTTGGACCCTCTCAACTCCACCAGGAGCCCTCGACCATGAGTACGGCCAGTCAGCTCGCCGAACTGCTCGAGCTCGAACGCCAACCGGTAGCCGTCAGCTTCCTCGACACGCCGCCCGAGGATCTGCCGCGAACCGAAGAGATGGCCCCGGCCGGCTGTGGGTATTGGAAACGCGCCGCAGACGGTGAATCGTTCTACACCGAGGCGACCGACCACTACGGCTGCCCGATCGGAGCACACACCCACGGCATCGACCTGCCCGAAGAGCAGAGCGCCGAGCTCGAGGGAGTGATCGGCACGATGGTCGAGCTGGAATACCTCGAGATGCAGGAAGTGGCCGGGATCCCGCGACGCGAAGAGGCCTTCGGCGTCGTCAGCTATGCTCCCCTGTCCGAAACGACAAGCGATCCCGACGTGGTGCTCGTCCGCGGCAGCGCACGACAGATGATGGTGCTCGCCGAAGCGGCTCACGCCGCCGGTGTCGCCTGCCAGACGTCCATGGTCGGACGACCGACCTGTGCGGCGATCCCCGAGGTGATGCAATCGGGACTCAGTGCCACAAACCTCGGCTGCATCGGCAACCGCGTCTACACCGAACTGGCCGACGACGAACTGTATTTCGCGTTCGCCGGACCGCAACTCGAGAAGATCGTCGAACGACTCTCGGCCATCGTCAACGCCAACAAACAGTTGGAAAACTACCACCGCCAACGGGTATCGTGAACTCCTGTGGCGGCAACCCCGGATCCACTCTTCTCACCGGAACCAGACGCATGCACCCCAGGATCATGACACTCACGCTGGGACTCTCATTGCTCGCCATCAGCTCGGCCAACGCCCAGGTGATCAGCGGCAACATGACGGTGACCGGCGTCGAGATGCACTGATGAGGCGGGATGGCGCGTGACGCCACCGCACGTCTGTATGACGTCGACGAAAACAAGGTCGCCTTCCTGCGACCAAAAAAGCTGGGAAAATATACCCACGGCACGATCAAGTTCCAGGCCCGTAAAGGCAAGCTGATCGATCTCGACAAGCTGCACGAGAGTGTCTGGGCGACCCGGCTCTCGAAGGGTACCCGCAGCGGGCTGGTGTCGCTGGAAGTGACCGCGGTCGGATCGCTGGTGTTCACCAACAAACAGCTACGGCTGGTCATTCCCGGCTCGAAAGCTTTCTTCATACTGGGAAGAGGCAAGAGCAAGCAGGAACGGGCGGCCTTTAAGCAGGTGACCCAGGCCCTGCTGCAGGGCAACTTCCGGCGGACACAGACTGTCCGCGTGACCGGAACGGTCGAGGGCTGGGGAGGAGTCTGGCCCAGCGTGCTCAAGAAACTGCCCCGGAAGCCACGACGGATCATCGTCACCGGGTTCCAGGCCACACCGTGACCTCGCCACTGCCTGAACCTGACCCACCGGTCGATCGACTCGCCGAAATCGCCCGGCAGCACACCACCCCCGCCTACGTCTACGACCTCCAGAAGATCCGAACCCAGGCGGCTCGGCTCAAGCAGTTCCTGCCCCAGGTGCCCGGGTCGTTGGAACTGTACTATTCGCTGAAGGCCAACGCGTCGCTGGGCCTCTGCGACGTGCTGGCCGACTGCGGCCTGGGTGCCGACGTGGCCTCGGCAGGCGAATTGGCAACGGCGGTCGAGGCGGGGTTTCCCGCTGCACGGATCTTCGCCGCCGGACCGTACAAGTCGCCCGAGATGCTCGAGCAGCTCGGGTCACTGCCCGATGCGGTCGTCTCGGTCGATTCGGTCAGCGAACTGGCTAGCCTGGCCCGTGCCGATCTGCCCAACAAGGCGGTTCTCAGGCTGCGGCCCGATTTCGGATCCGCCGCCGTCGTCCAGGCCGGACCCGATTCGCGATTCGGAGTCACAATCGACGACCTGCCCGCGTGCCGCGAACTGCTCGATCGCGGTGGCCCGGAACTGATCGGTTTTCACGTCTTCGCCGGCTCGCAGGTGCTCGAGACCGACGCGGTGATCGCGCACCTCCAGGGTGCCGTCGATCTCTCGCTCAAAGCCGCAGACGTACTGGGGATTACGCCCCGGTTGATCAACGTCGGAGGCGGATTCGGAGTTCCCTATTGCGATGCCGACAGCGAAGTGGACCTCGAACGCATCGGCGAGGCCCTCGACGGCCTGCTCGAACGGGTGGCTCCGGGCCGACTGGCCCTGGAGCTGGGCCGGTTCCTGGTCGCCCAGGCCGGCTGGTACCTCGTCTCGGTCGTCGGCCACCAATCACACCAGGGCCGGCCGGCGGTCGTGGTCGACGGCGGGACCCACCAGCGAGCCGACCTCTGCGGACTGCAACTCTCCACCCGCGCCCGGCCACCACTGGTCCTCGGATCCGCCTCCGCAGAAACCCGGGCCACCGACGTGCTGGGCTGCCTCAGTCTTCCGGCCGATGTGCTCGCCTCGGAGTGCCCCCTGCCACCACTGGAAACCGGCATCGTGCTGGCGTTCGCCGACGCGGGTGCCTACGGCCTGTGGTCCTCACCAGCGCTCTTTCACGGAAGTCCGCTGCCGGCCGAGGTGGCGTTCGACTCGACCACAATTCCACCCACAATCTCGCTGATGCGCTCGGCACGCCCGGCACGCAGTATCCTCGATGATCAGGCTCACGTGCTCGAGAGCCACGTGCATGCCGAAACCAATTGATCCACGCCAGTTGCCTCAACAGACCTGCAGGACAAACGCGATGAATCTCCTCGACAGTCGGCAACCGGCAGTGCGCCAGATGGGTTGGTTCGCCGTGCTGGCCGCAACCGTGCTGCTGGTGCACTCCGATCACACAGCACTCGCCCAGGATAAGCCAGCCAAGCCTGCGGTGATCACGAACTCGATCGGCATGAAGCTGGTGCAGATCCCCTCGGGTGAATTCGTGATGGGCTCGCCCAGGAACGAAGCCGAACGCGAGGTTCGGGAACGGCAGCACAAGGTCGTGATCAGCCGGGCGTTTCTGATGGGTGCCTACGAGGTGACTCAGCGGCAGTACAACGGACTGATGAAACCCGA
>CAUZEQ010000399.1:0-3626 GCA_963578885.1 Planctomycetota bacterium | reverse complement strand
TGGCCCCAACGACGACAGCCTCGGACCGCGATTCCCCGACATGTGCGACCCCTACGACCCGGCCCTGATCGAGATCGCCAGGGACTGTGCCAGGGAGCTGGGCTTTGAACTCAAGACGGGCGTCTTCGCCGCGGTGCCCGGCCCGAATCTCGAGACCCGTGCCGAGTACCGGATGCTCAGGCGGCTGGGCGCCGACCTGGTGGGGATGTCGACGGTTCCCGAGTGCCTGGTGGCCCGCCACATGTCGATGCGGGTGATCGGATTCTCGATCGTCACCGACATCGGGTTGCCCGAAGAGCTGCACCCGGTCGACATCGACATGGTGCTCGAACAGGCCGCTCGAGGTGGAGCCACCCTCACCGAGTTGATCCCTCGCGTGCTGGCTCGGCTGGCCTAGCAGCCTCTTGAAAAACACGAGTTCGGAGACGGCACGGGGTCAGAGTTCTTTCTCATGGACGGGCTGCTAGCCCGGGGTGCCAACCCCGGGGTTTACACCCAGGGCTAAGGCATGCCGCCCGCCGGAGGCGGGCTCGGTTGTTGGAGAGCGAGTGGGGCGAGACGGGTGCGGTGCCGTGGGGTAGCCCGCCTGCGGCGGGTTGAATAACTCAGGCTCTTCCGGAAACAGCAACTCAGGTGTCATCCCGAGCGCAGCGAGGGATCTCGACGGTGGCATTTCGACTCCGGTTGAGATCCCTCGCTGCGCTCGGGATGATCCGCCTGCGGCGGACCACGGGACGAACAGGCTGCACGGGTTCATCAACGGGCTGCCAGGCGGCCCCGCCCCGCTCTTGCCCCAGCCTCGAACCAGCCCATACAGTAGCCTCTCGCGCGACCTCCCCAGCCGGCTCGATCATGCCCGAGCAGCCCTCCCCCTGCGAACACTTCCAGAAGGTGTCCGACGCGGCCTTTGTCCGCGGCGAACATGACGTGCTGAGGTTCTGGACAAAACACCGCGTCTTCCAGCGGCTCAACCAGCAGAACGCCGACGGACCGCTCTGGAGCTTTCTCGACGGGCCGATCACCGCCAACAACGCGATGGGCGTTCACCACGCCTGGGGCCGTACCTACAAGGACGTCTTCCAGCGGTTCCATGCGATGACCGGGCACCGCCTGCGGTACCAGAACGGCTTCGATTGCCAGGGGCTGTGGGTCGAGGTCGAGGTCGAACGCGACCTGGGGCTCCAGACCAAGAGCGACGTGCACGAGTTCGGGATCGACCGCTTCGTCACCGAATGCAAGCGTCGCGTGCTGAGATTCGCCGCGCGCCAGACCGAACAGTCGGTGCGGCTGGGCTACTGGATGGACTGGGACACCCCCGCCACCCTCGCGAAACTCTCCGAAACCATCGGCAGCGATGAGCCGGTCACGATCGAAACTCCTCGAGGCGAATCCGTCACCGGCCCGGCTCATCAACTGGTCGCCCGGCTCGGCAACCCCGACTGGGGCGGCAGCTACTTCACGTTCTCCACCGAGAACAACGAGACCATCTGGGCGTTTCTCAAGAAGTGCTTCTCCCGAAACAAGCTCTACCGAGGCCACGACGTGATGCCCTGGTCGGGCCGCGGCGGAAGTGCCTACAGCCAGATGGAAGTGGCCGACGGCCGGCGGCTGAGCGTGCACGAGAGTGTCTTTGTGAGGTTCCCGCTGCAGGATGCCGAGAACGAATTCCTGCTCGTCTGGACCACCACCCCCTGGACACTCGCGGCCAACGTCGCCTGTGCCGTCAATCCCGAACTCGACTATGTCCAGCTGCGGACCGAACGGGACGGGGCGGTCTACTACCTGGCCGCAGAAAACCTCGAGTGTGCCCGGCTCGAAAGCGAATTCCGCGAGGGGTTCGGTCGACCGGAATGGAGCTGGCCCGAGGATGTACCCAAGCTGAAGGCGATCGCCCAGCTGTTCAAGGAACAGGGCGGCTACGAGATCCAGAGGACGCTCAAGGGTGCCGAACTGGTCGGCCGCAAGTACCACGGCCCCTTCGACGACCTCGCCGCGCAACGGGCTCCCGGAGGCGTCCCTGCGGTTGAGGCGCTGGCGGAGCTGACTGCCGCGGGCAGCCACCGGGTGATCGATGGAGGCCGCGACAGCAAGGGACAAGCTCATGTCGTCGCCGGTGAGGGAACCGGGATCGTCCACATCGCGCCAGGATGCGGCGACGTCGATTTTCATCTGGGCAAAGACAACGGGCTGGTCGCTCTGGCCCCGCTGGCCGAGGACGGACGCTTCACCGAGGAATTCGGGTTCCTCGCCGGACGAGAAGCCACCGACCCGGATCTTCCCCAGGCCGTCTTCGATCACCTCGCCGAGCAGCACCTGCTGGTCGCCACCGAGGCCTACCCGCACATCTATCCGCACTGCTGGCGGACCGGCGAGGAACTGGTGTTCCGGCTCGTCGACGAGTGGTTCATCAACATGGACTGGCGTGATGAGATCAAGCAGGTGACTCGTCAGATCCGCTGGCTGCCCGAAGCAGTCGACGGCGAGAGTCGTGAGTTGGAATGGCTGACCAACATGCGCGACTGGATGATCTCCAAGAAACGCTTCTGGGGCCTGGCGCTGCCGATCTGGGTCGACGAGGAGACCGGTGATTTCGAGGTGATGGGGTCGCTCGAGGAACTTCGAGAACGCGCTGTTGAGGGCTGGGACGAATTCGACGGGCACACTCCGCACCGGCCCTGGATCGACGGCGTCAAGATCGCTCACCCCGAGACCGGAAACCTGATGTCGCGGATCCCAGACGTCGGCAACCCCTGGCTCGACGCGGGCATCGTTCCCTTCTCGACCCTGCAGTTCAACACCGATCGCGAGGCCTGGTCAAAGCAGTACCCGGCGGACTTCGTGACCGAGTGCTTCCCCGGTCAGTTCCGCAACTGGTTCTACGCCATGCTGGCGATGGCCACGATGATGGACAATTCGGCCCCCTTCAAGAACCTGCTGGGACACCGACTGGTGATCAACGAGTCGGGACAGCCGATGCACAAGTCCGACGGGACGGCGATCTGGTTCGAGGAGGCGGCCGAGCAGCTGGGCGTGGACACCATGCGGTGGATGTACCTGGCCCAGAACCCCGCCGTCGATCTCCGCTTCGGCACCCGACACCCCGATCAGCCGGTCACGATCGAGACCCCCGAGGGGCCGATCGACCAGACGGCCGAGGGAATCCCGATCTGCCAGGTCAGCAGCCGGCCGGCCGATGAGGTCCGACGGCAACTGCTGATCCCGCTCTGGAACTCCTACGCCTTCTTCGTCAACTACGCCCGGCTCGACGAATTCAACCCCGCCAGCGAAGCGGTGCCGATGGAGCAGCGCCACGAAATGGACCGCTGGATCCTCTCCAACCTCCAGGCCCTGGTCACCACCTGCCGTGACTCGCTGAGCAACTTCAACGCCGCCGAAGCCTGCCGAGCGACCGCCGCACTGATCGATGACCTCTCGAACTGGTACATCCGACGCAACCGGCGACGGTTCTGGAGATCTCGGGACGACGACACACCCGAGGGCGGTCGCGACAAGCTCGCCGCCTACCAGACACTCCACACCGTCCTGGTCACAATCGCGAAACTCGTCGCACCGATGATCCCCTTCCTCGCCGAGCGGCTGTACCGAAACCTGGTCGCCGGAAACGA
>CAUZEQ010000398.1:0-3636 GCA_963578885.1 Planctomycetota bacterium | reverse complement strand
GTCGACCATCCCATAGTAGATCTGGTGCTCGGCCTTCATGCCCGAACCCAGGTACTTGGCCTTGACCATCCCGGCCAGCAGTTCGTCGGGGAACTCGGCTCCGGTCTTGTAGTGCCGAGCAAACGTCTTGAGCACCTTGGCATCCCAGACCCAGTGCTCGAACATCTGCGACGGAGCCTCGACAAAGTCCCGGGCGACCGATGTCCCCGAGAACTCCCCGTACTTCGATTCGGTCAGGATCGTGTGCAGGCAGTGCCCGAACTCGTGAAAGAACGTCTCGACCTCGTCGTGAGTCAGCAGCGACGGAGCGGTGCTGGTCGGCTTGGTGAAGTTGCACACCAATGCGGCCAGGGGCCTTTGGACCCGTCCGTCGGCCCATTCCTTCCGCGGATGCAGGCCCCACTGAGCGGCGTGGCCGAACTTGTTGGGCCGAGGGTGCAGGTCGAGAAAGAAGCGGCCAATCACCGTCTTGCTCGCGATGTCAGTCACCTCGTACAGCTTGACATCAGGGTGCCAGGTCGGAGTGCCCAGGGTCTTGGCCTGGTCGGTGATCTCCTTGTAGCCGAGTCCGTAGAGTGATTGAGTGATCGAGAACAAGCCGCCGATGACCCGGTCCAGCGGGAAGTACTCGCGGACCTTTTCGGAATCGACCGAGTACTTGTCGCGCATCAACCGCTTCTCGTAGAACGACTGGTCCCATGGCTTGAGTTTCGCGTCCGGGCGGCCTGTGTGCTTGCGCTTCGCACCGGTGTACTCGGCAAAGTCGAGCTTCGCCTTCTTCCGCAACAACGGACGCAACTTCTTGTAGAAGTCGATCACCGTCGACGCCGACTTCGACATGCGGATCTCCGTCTCGTAATCGGCCGGGTGCGAGTAGCCCAGCAGGTTGGCGACCTTGGCCCTGAGTGCGAGGATCTCCTCGATCTGCTTGACGTTCTTCAACCCGCCGCGTCGCTTGTAGGCGATCCAGACCTTCTGCCGGGTCAGGCCGCTCTCGCAATAGTCCATCAGCGGCAAAAACGACGGGTAGTCCATGCCGACCATGTAGATGCCGTCGGAGATGGGTTGAGTTTCGAACCACTGGTCGGGCATCCCCTTGAGTTCCGCCCTGGTCAGCGGCACGCGGGTTTCGTCGGCGCGGATCGTCGACTCGAAATCGATCGACTTCTTGCTCAACTCGACCTGCAGCTCCTTCAGTTCCTCACGCTGCTTGGCCTCCAGGGCCATCCCCGCCCGGCGGTAGTCTCGCAGCGTGCGTTCCAGCAGCCGAGCGTCCAGCCCGTCCAGTTTCGGTTTGCCGTCGGCGTACGCCTTGATCGCCCCGTAGAGATCCTCGCGCTTCAACACCGTGATCATCCAGTTCCTGACACTGACCTCGGCCTTCTGACCCTGGTTCCTCAGCGCGGTGTCCGGAGAGACGTAGGCCATGAACTGCAGGAACTCGGTATCGAGCCGCAGTTGCACGATCAGGTCGTCGATGGCGACGATCGTATTGGCCAGCGTCTGTTCCCCCTCGGGCACCGCGATGATCCTCTCGACCGCCGCGTCGGCCTTGACCAGCGCCGCCGCTACCGGAGACCCCTCGTACTTGTCGGCTGCCCGCACCGGCATCAGACCGCTGGCCAGGATCGACACCGCCCAGAGAACACACAGACTTGAAGGCAGGCGAGCAGGACCGCGGGAGTCATGTTTCATCGGGAACCGTCCTTTACGGTGGTCATTCCGCCGCCGGCAAGCCAGCAGCACCTTGCGGCGTGTTGCGGAAGTCATTGGTGAAGCGAACCAGGAGCCGGAACCCATCAGCGACTCGCGGTCGGCTGGCCGTGAGTGTTCGGATCGTACTCCACCAGTCGAACGTTGTCGACGAAGTACTCACCGGGCGGCCAGTAGGGGTACAGCATCACGCGAACCCACTTCACCTTCGGAGTGTACTTGGTCGGGTGGAAGGGTTTCTTGCGTCGCGAGTAGGTGCTCCACGAGTTCGTGCCGCCGGCCTTCAGCTGGCCACGCCAGACGTACTTGTGGATGAATGCCTTGCGGTTCCGCTTGTTGGGCTGAGCCTTGCCCCGCCGCTTGGCGAAGTACTGCTGGATCGCCCCCGCGTCGGCTCCGAAGGACACGCTGGGCTTCTCGGGATACCCCACCAGCCAGACCAGGATCTCGGGCCCCTTCACGTCCAGCGTCAGCCAGTACGGCTTGCCCTTCTTGATCGGAATCGGATGACTCCAGTACCAGACCCCGTCGAGTCCGGCCAGGGTGTCGAACTTGGGCGGCTTGGTGGGGATCTTCAGGGGCGCCTTCAACGGCGAGGCCCCGTCGTCGACCTTCAGCCACCAGTTGTACGCCTGGCTCTGCAGCACATCGCTGTCGAACTTCAACACGCGACCCCGCTTGGGATCGGCGTCCTTGACCCAGAAACTCGACAACCCGTCGATCGTCTGCCAGTGCAGGGGCGTGACCTTGCCGCTGTCGAAATCCCCGTTGGGCAACAGGTTGCCATCGGGCGAAATGTACGGCTTGGCCGCCGCCTTGCTCTTGGCCGCCGGCTTGGCATCCGCCTTGGTGGCCTTGTCCTTCGACCCGGCGGCGGGCTCGTCGGCGGCCTCACCGGCCCAGGTCACGGTTACCAGGAGTGCCAGGGGCAGCAGGCAGAATGCGAGTAGCTTCTTCACGGCGTCTTCCTCTTCTTGCCGACAGCGGGCGTCTTGAGTTTCTCTCGAGCCATCTCGGTCCAGCGGTCTCGGATCCCGGTCGTGGTCAGCTTGGCGAGTTCGGTGCGAGCCCGCTTGGCTCGGCCGGTCGCCTCGAGCGCTACGACCAACCTCCAGCGAGCCTGGTTCTCCCACATGGCTCCTTCGCCAAGGTTCAGAGCCAAGTCCAGGTACTCACTCGCTTCAAGGTGCTGACCTCTGAGCGCCAGCGCCAAACCTCGCCAGTAGAACGTGTGACCCTTGACCTTCTCGGTCGCAAACTGGTCCTCCCAGCGATCGACCGTCTCGATGGCTGCTCCGTAGTTGTTCTGCTGCAGGTACTCTCGGATCGAGTTCGGAAATGACCCGGTGCGGGCCGAGCGAACCGACTTGGGAATGAAGCGTCCCAGCAACGCTTCGACCCGTCGGTAGTACCCCAGTGCCTCCTCCTTCTGGCCGTGCCAAAGCGCCACGTCTCCGGCGGCATTGATCGCTCGCCGGTACGACATCTTCGCCACCGCATCCTGGGTCAGCGGCGGCTTGGCGTTGACGGCGACCTCCTGGACCCGCTTGAGCAGTTCCGGAGACTTGTCGGGCTGGTTGCGGCGGATGCCCAGCAGTCGGATCAGCCGTGCCAGCGAATCGAGCGATTCGGCGGCGGGTGTCTTGTCGGTGATCGACGCCTGGAAGTTGGCAATCGCCTCGTCGATCCCCTTGTCTCCGTCCGAGAGTGCTGCCACCGCGAGCACACGCCGCACGGCAGGAGCCTGTTCGGGTCGGATCTTGCCGAACCGCGTCACCCAATCCCGGCCCGCGGCAACCGCTCGCTTCGAATCGCCTCCCTCGCCGTACAGGTGAACCAATTCGCCGAGGTTGATGGCATCGAGCTTGGCCATGTCGTAGCCGGCGACCAGCTTGACGTAATCCGGATACCGCCCCTGCCGGA
>CAUZEQ010000397.1:0-3654 GCA_963578885.1 Planctomycetota bacterium | reverse complement strand
AGGCCAGCTGCACGACGCGGACACCTCGCTCGGAGAGTCGCCTGGCGATCAGGGCCCCCTCTGCAAACCCGCCGTACTTGCGGCCACCGGCGACGCCTCGGGTGGGTTGCGGGCCGATGCCGTACAGGTCGTGAGTCGCCTTGGACTCGCGGCTGATGTCAAACGCCTCGGGTGCCGCGAATTGCATCCGGAAGGCCAGTTCGAGTGATTCGATTCGCGATTCCAGGGCGCGGTCGGCGCCCGAGCGGTTCAACTCGAGCCGGTTCATCCGCTGCAGCAGGTCGAATTGCCGTCGCTGGGAACCTCTTGAGAGACCCGGGTTGCGGATGTTGGCCAGCACCCGCTTGGGGTCCAGCTTGTAGGTGTCGATGAAGGCTCCGGAATGGACACCGGGCAGAAAACTGCTGCTCCAGCCGGTGGGTCCCGGTCGCGGGTCTCCGTTGTGGCTGATCACGACAAACGCCGGCAGGTCCTGGTTCTCGGTGCCCAGCCCGTAGCTGAGCCACGAGCCCCAACTGGGTCGCGTGGGCTGGTTGGCCCCGACGTCCATCATCAACAGCCCGGAAATGTGTTCGGGGATGTCGGTGTACATCGAGTGGATCATGCAGAGCTTGTCGGCGTGGCGGGCGACATGCGGAAACAGCTCGCTGACCCACAGGCCGCTGTCGCCGTGTTGTTGGAAGCGAAATGGCGAATGCAGGATCCCGGTGGTCTTGCGTTGAGTCTTCAGGTCGACCGTCGAGGGGCGTTGGCCCTCGTACTTGGCCAGCAGCGGCTTGGGGTCGAAGGTGTCGATGTGCGAGGGCCCACCATTCATCAGCAGGTGGATGATCCGCTTGGCTCGAGGTGCGAAATGAGGCGGACGCTCGTCGAGCGGGCCGGGCGACTCGTGGCCGAAGACGTCGGCCAGTCCGAGCAGTCCGATCCCGGCTGTGCCCTGGCTCAGCAGGTGTCGTCGAGAGATGGGCCAGGGAGTGATCACTTTGGCGGCGGGTCCGAAATCGGGGTGGCGAAACGGGTCAGGGGCGAAACAGGAACTCGTTGGAGCCCAACAGCACCTGGCAGTATTGCTGCCAGGGCGAGAGTTGGCCATCAGTGCTGTGATCGGGGTCTTCGCCGAGGAAGTCGCTGCCGAGTGCCACTTCGCCAGGCAGGGCGCGACGGCCCAGCACGATTCGGACGACGCGGGCGATTCGTTGGTCGGTGGAGGCACTGCCAGCGGCGGCTCGCGACGCCAGTTGACGAGCCCGCTGGATCACGAAGGGGCTGTTGAGTGCGAAGAGCTGCTGCTGAGGGATTGTTGTCGGCTGGCGGCCTCCGCTGCCGATCCGCGGATTGGGAAAATCGAACAGCCGCAGCAGCTTGTCGGATTCGGTCTGCACGTCGCGATGCACTGCGACATAAATCGTGCGTCGTGACTCCACAAGCAGGCTGTCCCCGGCGGGGCCACCGACGGTGTCGTCGAGAGTGCCCGAGACGGCCAGCATCGAGTCTCGCCAGGCCTCGATGTCGAGCCGCAGCCGCGGCATCCGCCACAACAGCCGGTTGTCGGGGTCGAGCCGAAGGTGTGCGGGGGTGGAGACCGAGGAGAGTCGGTAGGTGGCCGAAAGCAGGATGTCGCGGTGTAGCTGCTTGATCGACCAGCCGGTCTCGATCAGTCGCCAAGCCAGCCAGTCGAGCAGTTGCGGGTGCGAGGGCGGTTGGCCCATCCTGCCGAAGTTGCTCGCGGTTTCGACCAGCCCGCGGCCGAAGTGGTGCTGCCAGAGACGATTGACCAGGACGCGGGCGGTCAGAGGATTTCGGGGGTCGGCGATCGAGCGGGCCAGTTCGAGTCGGCCACTGCCGGTCTTGAAGTGTGTGGGTGAGCGGCCGGTGAGTACTTGCAGAAACCGGCGAGGCGCAATGGGGCCCGGTTTGCGGAGGTTGCCTCGGAGGGCGATCCGCATGTCGACGGAGCCGGTGTCGCGGACCGAGTGGGCTCGGGGGAAGGCCAGTGAAGCCGCCTGCAAGGCGTCGGCGAGGCTGGTGGCCAGTTGGGCTTTGTCGCCGGCCGCTTTGGCAGTCTGCAGCTGCTTGGTCAACGATGCGATCCGGGCCTGGCTGGCGTCGTAGTCGGCAGCGACTGCGGGTGTGGTCAGCAGCAGTTCGTCGACATACCCGGTGTTGTTGAAGATGCCGGCCAGGGAGTAGTAGTCGGAGGTGGGGATCGGGTCGAACTTGTGGTCGTGACACCGGGCACAGGAGACCGTCAGTGCCAGGAAGCCTCGCGTGACGGTGTCGACACGGTCGTCGAGTGTTTCGGACTTGGCGATCGCGACCCCGTCGGGAGTCCCGCCGTCGTCCTGGTACATCATCCCCAGTGCCAGCAGCCCGACCGCGATGACTCCGTCGTTGCGGAGTGGCTTCTGCAGCAGGTCTCCTGCCAGTTGATGAACGACGAACTGGTCATAAGGCATGTCGTCGTTGAAGGCAGCGACGACCCAGTCGCGGTACCTCCAGGCATGCGGCAACGGGCGATAGTAGAACTCGGTTCTCAGCTGATCGTCGGCGTAGCGGACCACGTCGAGCCAGTGCCTGCCCCATCGCTGCCCGTAGGCCGGGCTGGCCAGCAGGCGGTCGACCAGTCGCGACCAGGCTCCGGGACGGGTGTCGCTGACGAAGAGGTCGACTTCGCGGGGCGAGGGGGGCAGGCCGGTGAGGTCGAGTGAGAGTCGGCGGATCAGTGCTCGGGGCGTGGCGGGATTGACGGGATTGAGCTGATGAGATTCGAGGCGGGCCAGCACGAACCGGTCGACGGGGTTGTGTGGCCAGTCGGCGCGGCGGACCGTCGGCTGGGGTGGGCGCGACACCGGCTGGTAGGCCCAGTGGGTCATGGCCTGCGTCCAGTCAATCTGGCGTGCGGTGGTGCCGGGCCTGGCGGTGGCCCTCGGGTCGGGGGCTCCTCGTGAGATCCATTGCCGGATCAGCTCGATCTCGGTTTTCGGCATCACCCCATCGGGCGGCATGGCGAGATCCTCGTCGGTGTATTCCACCGCACGCATCAGCCGACTCTCGTCGGGCTTGCCCGCCACGATCGCCTGGCCGGAGTCTCCGCCCTTTTCCCAACCGGGTCGCGAATCCAGCCTCAGGCCCCCTTCAATCATGTCGGCCTGGCTCGAATGACAGGCATAACAGTGCTTGACCAGCAGCGGCCGGATCTTCGACTCGAAGAACGCCAGGTCCCTGGCGGCAGCGGGTTCCGAACCGGCCGACGGTACGGCGGCCCCAAGCACCAGCAGCAGCAGGAACAGAACACCGGTGAAGCGACTGCGGGGCATGGAATCGCGTGGATCGCGTGTCGGGATGGGGTGGCCGGGTCGATCCGAGGATACACGAAGCGGGCATGACTCAGAAAGATGAGCACCCAGTGATGGGTGCTGGTGAGCGTTGATTGCGGAGGTTAGGATGCGGTCCGCAGGTCGGGAAACGTGAATGGTGATGCGGACCGGGAGGAGCAGTAATGTCTCGATGTGTTGTGGTGGCTGCGGTGGTAGCGGTGTTGGGAGGAGGTCAGCTGATGGGCGCTGAGAAGGCGGGTCGTGAGATCCGGGCTGCGGCGATTTCGTTTGTCCCGACCAAGTTCGACCTCAAGGGCAACTCCGACAAGCTCGAGCA
>CAUZEQ010000396.1:0-3657 GCA_963578885.1 Planctomycetota bacterium | reverse complement strand
TGACCCTCCCTGCCCTGACACCGCCCTATTCCTGCAGGGAAACTCACCAGGTTCGAGTCCCCTATCCTCCACTCGGCCGGATTGCACCACCTCGCACCAAGCCGCCAACCCCTGCGGACAGGGGTTGGCGTTGAAGGGCAAGTCGCCTTTGTGGCCCGTTTCAGGCGATACGGCCTGGTGCTGCACCTATCGCCTGTCGCATCCATCACTGGT
Organism: Planctomycetota bacterium; assembly: GCA_963578885.1. GTDB lineage: Bacteria > Planctomycetota > Planctomycetia > Planctomycetales > Planctomycetaceae > UBA8437. The sequence continues at coordinate 3,444 of CAUZEQ010000396.1, read as the reverse complement.
GACAAGCGACTGTCAGAGTGTGCGGATCCAGTCTTTCACAAAATCGTACTTGTCTCCCAGCCGGCTTTCCGTTGCCGCGTTGTCAGCGTCACCGGAATGCCTGGAATAATCTGCTCCCGAAGCGTCTGCGAAGTAGAACGCAAACGTCGTCGCAAAGTCGTCCTTGGGATTGTCCTTACCGTAGTCTCTCGCAAACTCGGAACCCGAGTGGTACCACCAGTGGTTGTCACCGGTGGACTCCGAGTACTCATCACCGGGAGAAGTATCTATCCATTCGCGGTTCCAGCCGCTGAGAGCCTTGAATTCTGACCAACAAGGGTTTTCATCGTCCCAGTTGTGTCCGATTTCGTGAAACAAAACCGTTTCGGGGTCCATGCGACCATCCCAGGTGTTGTCAAAGAACGTCAGGCTGTTTGTCCAGTCGCTGTTGCTTGCCAGAGTATCTGCTGGATCGTCAGGGTCTGCTGCATCTCGAATGAACGTCAGCTTGTTCCCCCAACTGGTTTCCAGGAGCGTGGCATCACCGGTCGCATGATGCAGCACGGCGAAAGCTGAGTCGAGGTCTTCAATCTCCGACATCTTCCAGTCCTTGGTGCCGCTCTTGAATTTGAGGCTCGCATCCTCAGAGTCTACATCCATGAGTTCACCGCGGTCGAAGTACAGGAATCGATCCTGCTGACTGCCGCCATATAGTCTGTCCTCGCCGCTTCCCCCATACATCCCGTCATCTCCCTTTTGGCCTCGGAGCACGTCGTCCCCTGAATCGCCATACAGATCGTCGTCTCCGGTCCCGCCCCAGAGGGAATCGTCCTGCTTCCCACCATGGAGAGAGTCGTTTCCGGAACCGCCATCCAGCTTGTCGTCATCCGGGCCACCCCAGAGGACGTCGGCGCCAGATTCACCGTACAGCCGGTCCTCACCCGATGCACCGTGGAGCACGTCATCACCACTGTCGCCCACGAGGTAGTCATCCCCCGTGCGGCCATACAGGCGATCATTTCCCTCGTCACCTTCGAGATGGTCATCTCCCGAACCGCCGTCGACGTAATCGTCTCCGCTTTGACCATAAATGACGTCATCTCCGGCTTCGCCGTACAAGTTGTCTTTCCCGTATCCACCGTACAGGTAGTCACTGTCAGACCCGCCTCGAAGCATGTCCTGGCCGACACCGCCGTCGAGCACATCGATGCCGTCATTGCCGTAGAGGCTGTCTCTTCCGCGACCACCTTCGAGGCTGTCGTTACCGGAATCGCCGTACAGCACGTCGGCACCCAAACCGCCGTACAGGATATCCCGGTCGTTTCCACCGTAGATCGTGTCCTGGTGACTGCCTCCGCTCAGGACATCCCTTCCATCGCCACCGGAGATGAAGTCAGATCCGCCATCACCATCGATTTCGTCATTGCCGGCTTCTCCCAGGAGGGAGTCGCTCCCGTTGCCCCCGGAAATCGTGTCTCTACCCTTTCCACCCAGGACCATGTCGTCTCCGGCATTACCCGACAGGACATCCCGTCCATCACCGCCGCTGAGTTCATCGTCTCCCCGGCCCCCTTCGATCACATCGTTGCCAACGCCACCAGACAGGATGTCGTCACCATCTCCGCCGACCAACACGTCGTTGCCGTCACCACCAAACGCGGAAACGGGAATGTCCGTTCGGTTGTCGAATCGATCATCTCCCGAGCGGCCGAGAAACCGGATGGATTCCACCTCGTCGTAATCCCCCGTCCAGAACGAATCGCTTCCCGTTCCAACCATCAGGTGTCGTTCTCCGGGGTCGCTCGCACCGTGCGGAACTCCCACCATGCTGATCTCGGCCAGGACGTCGACGACAATCGAATCGTCATAGCGGGAACCGTCGATTTCCAACCGGCCATCAACGAGTTCAACCGAAACGAAGAGTGAATCGATCAGGCTTTCGTGAGCTTCTTCGCAAAACTCGACATCCCAGCCGATCGTGGTTGTGCCGCTCGATTCGGCGGTGCCACTCGTCATCGGAGCCACCTCCGCAGCGACCGCCGAAAGTAGTTCTCGCGATTCGAGGATCTCTGCGGAAACCACCGAAGCCATCTTGCGACGGGCTGGCGATTGCTGTTTGAACCACCGCTGCAGCTGTCTTCGGGACCAGGTAAAGAACGTCGGCGTGGTGAGGTTACGTGTCACGGGTTCTTCTCTCCGGAAAGTGTGCGGCGTTTAGTCTCAACACAAGGAACTACTGCCGCCGGAGCCGAATCTTTCAGGAAGTCCGAAAAAACTGTTGAATGCTCACGCCGGCCGGTTTGCACCACTCTCGCGTCGTACATTTCGCCTGCCATGGAAACAAGTTTGCGGATCAGGCTGTGGTAGTATTGCCGCAGTCCGTTCTTGTGCCTTGCAACCAGGGTCTCTCGAACAATTCGGTGGATCAAAGATGGCCGCAGCCGATTTCAACCCCTATCACTTCTGGCTGGGAATCCCCGCCGACGTTGAAGAACCGAACCACTTCCAGCTTCTCGGGCTTTCGGAGTCGGAATCTGATCCAAACGTCATCACGTCTTCGGCGCTACGGCAAAGCGGTTTTGTCCGGAATTTCCAGAGGGGCGAGCATGCGGATGTTGCCACCCGGATCCTCGACGAGATTGAAGCCGCAAAGCTGGTCTTGCAGCACGAATCTCGACGACGGGAATACCTTGCAACACTCTCGCCGACCACTATCGACAATCAGGATGGGATTGACCTGGTCGTGGCCAACCGGCCTGTGCGGCAGGCGACTCATCGAGATCATCGGACCACCAGGGATCACCGCTACGCGATCGGCATCTGTGTCGGGGTCCTGCTGGTGATCGTCACGGCTTTCGTGATCCGTCCCGGCCACAAGACTGATTCCGCAACTCCGATCGTCACGCCATCAACAGATGTTGACGACCGACCACAAACTGGCGAAGGAGCTTCGGCCCCAATAACGCCGAGCAAGGACGGGCTCGCACAGGCTCCAGAGCCGGTTGTTCGTCCATCGTCCGCACGACCTTCCACAAAGACGACAGGTGCAGAAACACAGCAGACTTCGACGCACTTTTTTGGCACACTCAAGGGACACTATTCTTCTGTCTCCAGCGTGAGTTTCAGCCCCGACGGAAAGCGGATCGTCAGCGGCAGCGGTGACAACACGCTGAGGGTCTGGGATGCCCAAACCGGCAAGGAGACGCTCACACTCAAGGGACACTCACTACCTGTCTTCAGCGTGAGTTTCAGCTCCGACGGGAAACGAGTCGTCAGCGGGAGCTTGGACAAGACGGTAAAGGTCTGGGATGCCCAAACCGGCAAGGAGACGCTCACGCTCAAGGGACACACGGGTTATGTCAGGAGTGTGAGTTTCAGCCCCGACGGGAAGCGGATCGTCAGCGGGGGTGGTGACAACACGCTGAGGGTCTGGGATGCCCAAACCGGCAAGGAGACGCTCACACT
>CAUZEQ010000395.1:0-3663 GCA_963578885.1 Planctomycetota bacterium | reverse complement strand
CGAAGGGCAAGGACATACGCCCGGTGTCCCGTCGGGGTGACCAGTGGATCATCCGCGGGATGCCGCAGCCGACGCCGTTGTATTGTCTGCCCGACTTGGCCGTACCCAATCGGGTGTTCGTCACCGAAGGCGAGAAGGCCGCGGACGCGGCCCGGGAGATCGGGTTGACCGCCACCACGTCACCTCACGGCAGCAAGAGTGCGAGCAAGGCCGACTGGACGCCATTGGCCGGCAAGGAATGCGTGCTCTTGCCCGACAACGATAAAGCCGGCACCGAGTATGCCGAGGCGGTGGCGGAGATCCTGGTGGCACTGACACCCCCTGCAGTGGTCAAGGTGGTGGAGCTGCCCGACCTGCCCGATCGGGGGGACATGGCTGACTTTGTGACGGCCCACGCGGAGACGGACGCTGGCGAACTGCGACGCATCGTTGAAGCCTTGGCCGACCGAGCCGAGGTAATCAACCCTGAAGGACTCGAGGCCAGCACCGTCGAAGCCGAGGGGACTGCCAGTGGCCGAGTCGGTGCCGAGGCGGTTCTGATCAATCTGGCGGATGTTCAACCAGAACAAGTGAGATGGTTGTGGCCCGGGTGCATTGCGCTTGGAAAGGTGACGGTGATCGCCGGTGATCCCGGCCTCGGAAAGTCGTTTCTGACGCTCGATATGGCGGCCCGCGTGACGAAGGGATACTCGTGGCCCGATGGTACCGAGGGCATGTCAGGGTCGGTCATTCTACTGTCCGCGGAAGATGACCTAGCCGACACGATCCGGCCACGACTCGATGCAGCCGACGCCGACCCCTCTCGGATCACCGCGTTGGATATGGTCAGAGACATGGATCCTCACACCGGTGACTCGGTGCTGCACGCGTTCTCGCTACAGCGAGACTTAGCTGTGCTTGGGGAGACCCTCGGGCAGTCACCCGACTGCCGGCTTATCATCATTGACCCCATCACCGCCTACCTGGGCGGCGCTGATTCCCACAACAACGCCGACGTTCGCGGACTGCTGGCACCCCTGACAGCGATGGCGGCCCAGTACCGTGTGGCAGTTGTGGCGATCACGCACCTGAACAAGAGTAGCAAGCAGCCGGCCATGTACCGGACGATGGGCAGTATCGCCTTTGTCGCAGCAGCCCGGGCCGCTTGGCTGGTGACGAAGGACAAGGACGACCCCACCGGGCAGCGTCGCCTGTTCTTGGTGATGAAGAACAACATCAGTGCGGACAAGACCGGAATGGCATTCCGCTTGCGAGGGAAGCCGGACGAAGAAGGCGCGGCAGTCGTGGAGTGGGAGCCAGATCAGGTCTTGATCAGAGCCGATGATGCCCTCGCCGCCGACCAGGCGGACTACGGCGGGAAAAGTTCACTCAACGAAGCGATGAACTGGCTGCAAGAGATGTTGTCAGATGGCTCGGTTGATGCGAAGGAACTCAAGAAGCGGGCCCGCGACGATGGCATCTCAGCCCGCACGCTGGACCGGGCTAAATCCAGCCTCGGCGTGCTCGCATTTCGAGAGGGATTCGGGGCGGACGGGCAATGGACGTGGTCGCTGCCAGATCAAAGGGTGCCAAGTGCGCTCCCTTCAAAACCCTTGGCGCCCTTTGGTGACTTCGGCGCCCTTTGCGTGAAACCGCAGAGAAACGGGCGGTCTGAGGGTGCTCAACAGCCCGAATCCTCCAAAGAGCGCCAATCCACAGATACGGACGACGAGTGGGGGGAGCTATGACCACAACGCAACTCCTCGCGGAGCTTGCTCTGTTGGGCGTCCAGCTCGAGGCCCGCGGCGATCGTTTGCGGTACTCGCCCCGATCCGCCGTGACGCCTGACTTGGTCGATCGGATCAAGGCACGCAAGCTCGAGCTGCTGGCGATCCTGGATTCTGCGGCTGACGCTCAGGTCGAAGAGACCGGCGAGGTGTGCCGCAACCTAACCGACGAGATGTTCAGGAGAGTCAACCGAGCTGTGCCCCGTGATTTCATCCTTTCCAAGGACGACTGGCTTCGACTCGACCCGATTCACGAAGAGATCGCCGCTGGTCATCAGCGGGGCAACGCGACCACGGTTCGCCAAGCGGTGGCCTGTTACGAGGAAATGGTTCGGTTGATTCTCAAACGTGGATGCTTGCGCATTGAATAAGTACCACTTAGGATTACCATCATGCCGAGAGAACAGCCAGAGTTCAGCGAGCAGTTGCGGGAGGCAATCCGGCAGGCCGGCCGAAGCCGTTACCGGATCAGCCAGGAGACCGGGATTCCACAGGGACAGCTGTCGAGGTTCATGCACGATAAGGGCGGGTTGTCGCTTCGGTCGGTAGACCGGTTGTGCGGGTGTCTGGGGCTGACGATCACGGCACAGAAACAGAAAGGCAAATGACAAATGGCCAGCATCACACGGCTGGGAGCCGGCAAACAGCCGCCACGCGCGATTGACTTCGTGGACGCTTCCGACGGTGGTCGGCGCAAGCGAATCAGAATCGGGGTTGTCTCGCACGACTTCGCAGAAGAGACCAAGCGGCGCGTCGAGAAGCTGATTGCCGCGAAGATCCTCAACCACGCGATCGATCAGGAAACGGCCGTCTGGTTGGGAGGGGTGTCTGAAAAAATCCACCAGCGCATTTCGGACAAGGGGCTCTGTCCGCAGCGAAGTCCCGTCCCGCTTGCGCCTGGCCTTGGGACGTTTCTCGCGAAGTATCTGGACCAGCGACGGCATGAACTGAAACCGGGAAGCATTCAACGCTTGTCACAGACTGCCGACCGCCTAACGCGGTTCTTTGCTGAATCGACGCCGATCGACTCTATCACCGCCAACACGGCGAAGGATTGGCGGGCCAGTATGGCAGCCGAAGGGCTGGCCGAAGCAACCATTCGGCTACACTGCCGCAATGCGAAGTCCATCTTCACCGATGCTGTTGAGCGGGAGCTGCTTCACCGTAACCCGTTCGCGAAACTCAAATCCGCCTCGGTAGCGGCCCAGCATGATCGGTACGTTTCGGCGTCTGAGGTGGCACAGGTTCTCGACGCCTGCCCGAATGTCCACTGGCGGACCCTGGTGGGACTGGCGCGGTTTGCGGGGCTGCGTTGCTCCAGCGAAACACACGGAGTGACCTGGCATGACGTGGACTGGGAGCGGCAACGGTTGACCGTCTACGCTCCCAAGACGGACTCGACGAGAATCGTGCCGATCACGGCCCCGCTGTTCGCAGTCTTGCAGGACGCCTTCGACTTGGCGGCGGAAGGTGCAGAGACAATCGTCACTCTGAGCCGTAACAATCTTCACCGCGACTTTTGTTTGATTCTCAAGCGCGCTGGTATCGTTCCTTGGCCCGACTTGTTTCAAACTCTCCGACGGTCGGCCGAAACAGAATTGGCACGGTCATTTCCGCAGCATGCCGTGTCGAAGTGGCTTGGCCATTCGATGAAGGTGTCCGAGCGACACTACCTGTCGGTGACCGACGAACTCTACGAGACGGCTGCGGCGTTCGATCCGCAAAGCGCAGCAGAAAGCGCAGCAGTAGAGCACCGCATCGGGCCGCATCCCGTCGCAGACGCTCGGGACGCCTCGAGGCCCGGAAATGACAAACTCGCACCGTGCCACGGGTTGCGGCACGGTGCGAGTCAGAGCGAAGTGGGCAGGGGCGGAATCGAACCGCCGACACCAGGATT
>CAUZEQ010000394.1:0-3675 GCA_963578885.1 Planctomycetota bacterium | reverse complement strand
GATGTTCGTTGGCTGGTGACGATTGGCAGTGCACAAGGACGTGCACGGTTTCAGGAAGGAACCTGGTTGATGAGTGGAAAAGCGTGGATTGGAATCAATGGTGATTTTCGAGCGGCGACACAGGAGGCGGGTGCGCTGAGCTGGTTCAACACCGGCTACTACGACAGCGTGGCAGCCTGCGGCGGCCTGCCGTTGCTGATCCCACCGCTGGCCGAAGACGACGACCTGAAGCAGCTGCTCAAGAAGATGGACGGGCTGGTACTGGCCGGGTGCTCGTTTGACCTGGACCCCGGCCGGCTGGGCCTGCAGGCTCACCCGACATCCCGCCCGATGCCTCAGCGGCGCGAGGACTTTGACCGGCGTCTGTGCCAGATGGCCGTCGACATGCGGATCCCGTTGCTGGCGATTGGTGCGGGGATGCAGGTGCTGAATGTCGTCTGCGGCGGCAGCCTGTTTGCTCATGTCGCCGAGGACGTGCCCAAGTCGATCCTGCACCGCGATCCGGTTGAAACGACCCTGCGGCACGTGCTGGAGATCGAGGACGGGACTCGGATGGACGCGATTTACGGACCGGGCGAAATCCGGGTCAACAGCCAGCACCACATGTCGATTGACGAGCCGGCCGAGGGTTTCGTGGTCGCGGCGCGGACTCCGGATGGGGTGATCGAGGCGATCGAGGCCGATGACGACCGCTGGTTCTGCCTGGGTCTGCAGTGGCATCCTGAAAACCCGACAGCCAGTGCGTTGGACATGCAGGTCTTCGAGGCGTTGCTGGACGCGGCCGCGGGGACTCCGGCGGTGATTCCCTTCAGGCGGAAGGCGGCGGCGTAGGGATTGCGGGGCGTGGGGGCTTGGGACAGGCACGCCCCTCGGTCCGCCTTCGGCGAACCGGGGGGCGAGCCAGTCCCTGGGGGGTGGGGCGAGCCAGTCCCTGGGGGTGGGGGGAGCTGCCCTCGTGGTGACTGAGGCGTTATGCTCGGGGGCTTGGCATGAAATTCGGGCAGTAGAGCGGGTTGTGTCGTGTCGTTGATCGTGCAGAAATTCGGTGGAACGAGCGTGGCCGATGCGGGCCGGATCCGCCAGGCGGCCCGCCGTGCTGTGGAGGCTCAGCGAGCCGGGCACCAGGTGGTGATGGTGGTCAGCGCCCGGGGCAAGAAGACCGATGAGCTGGTGAGCCTGGCATCGGAGATCACCGACCATCCGGCGGCCCGCGAGATGGACATGCTGCTGTCCACCGGTGAGCAGGAATCGGTGGCGTTGATGGCGATGGCGGTCGCGGCCGAGGGGGCCGAGGCGATCAGCATGACCGGAGGCCAGATCGGCATCCGTACCGATTCGTCTCATACCCAGGCTCGCATTATCGACATCTCGACACGCCGCATGCGCGAGGCGCTGCAGGCGGGCCGGATCGTGATTGCTGCGGGGTTCCAGGGGATTGATGACGACTGGAACATCACGACGCTGGGCCGAGGGGGCAGTGACACGACTGCGACGGCGTTGGCTGCGGTCCTGCAGGCCGACGAGTGCCAGATCTATACCGACGTCGACGGGGTCCTGTCGACCGATCCGCGGATGGTCTCAGAGGCCCGGTTGCTGCGTCGGATTTCCTATGACGAAATGCTCGAGCTGGCCAGTCTCGGGGCCGGGGTGATGCATTCGCGGTCGATCGAGTTTGCCAAGAAGTACCGTGTTCCGGTCCGGGTACGGCCCTCGGGTTCCGAAGGCGAGGGGACCTTGATCGCCGCGGTCTCGGAATCGAGCGACGCGTCGGCTCCTCTGGTGACCGGTCTGGCGGTGGTCCGCGAGGAGGTACGAGTCGGCCTGGTGGGTGTTCCCGATCGCCCGGGCGTGATGGGCGGGGTGTTCGGTCGCCTGGCCGAGGTGTCGTTGCCGGTGGACATGATTGTGCAGGACGTGGGGCAGGGAGGGCTGGCGGAGGTGTCGTTCACGGTACCGGAGCCGAACCTGCCCGAGGCCCTGGCCGCGGCGAAGGCTGCGGTAGCCGACCTGGGCCAGGGCAGCGTGGATCACGGCACTCATCTGAGCAAGGTGTCATCGGTGGGACGTGGCATGCGGTCTCACACCGGCGTGGCGGCTCACATGTTTCGCCTGCTCGGCGACGTCGACGTGAATCTCGACATGATCAGCACCAGCGAGATCAAGATCTCGGTCCTGGTCGACCGGGACCGCTGCCAGCAGGCCGTGACGGCTGTGCATTCGGGTTTCGGATTGGAGCGTGACGAGGCCGAGGATCCGGGGGTGGGGTTCGAGTTACCCGCCGCGGATCGTCGGGCGGAGTTGTCTGAGCGAGAGGAGTTGGAGCAAGACGTGGTGGACCGCCTGGCGAGCATGGAGGACATTGTCGTCAGCGAGGTTCAGTTGGATGAGGAGCAGAGCCGGATCACGGTTCGCGACATTCCCAACTCACCCGGCGTGGCGGCTGAGCTGTTTTCCGCGGTGGCCGAGGGAGGGATCCTGGTCGACATGATCGTCCAGAACCAGTCCCGTACCGAGGACGGGCTGGCTGCTCGGGCGAGCCTGTCGTTCACAGTTCCCCGCCGCGATCTCGACCCCGCCTTGCTGCTGGTCCGGGAGGTCACGGAGGGATGGGCCGGATCGTCGATCAGTTTCGAGCGTGACATTTCGCTGTTGTCGGTGGTGGGGATCGGGCTGCGGAGCCACACGGGCGTGGGGGAGCGGATGTTCGGTGCGTTGGCCGAGGCGGGGATCAACATCCAGATGATCAACACCAGCGAGATCCGGATCAGCGTGGTGCTGGGTCTCTCGGACGGAGTCGCCGGCCACGCCTGCCTGGCGGCGGCTTTTGGAGTCTAGTCCCACCACCATGATGTGGTGGCGGCCCCGGGACGTGCGGCTTGAGCTCGTGGTTCCAAGCGGCGGTCGACGGTGCCGAAGCTCTTGAGCTGGACCGGGGGCGGTTCGATCTTCACTCCACCGCTGACACTGAAGATCCAGTTGCGACCCCGGGCCTTGCGGACCGACGCCAGCGATGGGACCAGCTGTGGGGCCGGCATCGTGGTCCGCTGGTAGCGATCGGCGTCGACCAGGACCTGGCTCTGCCAACGCGTCTCGGAATCTCCCAGCGGCGCGTGCACGGCGATCTCGGCCGCCACGGCCAGGCGGACCAGGTTGTCGAGTTCGCCGAAGACCGGGATGTGGCGGGCCAGTTCCGAGAACTTCTCGCTCAGATGCGTCGCCAACCGCCGAGCGACCGGCGAGGCCTTTTTAACACGGTCACGATCCCCGGCCCCTGCGGTGCGGACGGCCAGGCCGGGTCCGGTGAACTGCCAGGCCGTGCCATCGGGTGATCTCGAGATGCCCTCGTGCGTTGCTACAAACCAGAACCGGTGCTGTCGCCGGACCGCCGAGCGGCTGGCCCGGGTCAGCAGGTCCATGTAGTTGAGCAGTCCCTTGATCGGTGGCCGGTCGAAGCCCATGGCGACTCGTTTGAGTCGAAAATCGGCGGCGACCAGCTTGCAGGCGAAGCGGCTGTCGGCGGGAACCCCAAAGACGCGAACCTGCTGGTGTCCCATCGCCTGCTGCATCCCGGTGACGAGCCTGGGGATGGTCTGGGCGTTGAGGGCTGCGGAGAGGCGTTTCATGTAGCGGGTGTAGTTTGTGACGCCGTCGCGGGTGGGATCGATCGAGCAACCG
>CAUZEQ010000393.1:0-3713 GCA_963578885.1 Planctomycetota bacterium | reverse complement strand
CTACTCGCGCCGCAAGAAACCCTTCCGCCCGACCAAGTTCACTCCGAAGGTGAAGTGGGTTCGCGTGATGCTGTACCCCTACTGGCCGCCCGGTGAGTACTTCGTCGACAACGTTCGGCTGGTGGAATACGATCCGAAAACTCACGGCCAGCCGACCGCGAGTCGCTGACGGGTTTCCGCTTCGATTCGCTTCACCAATGTCTTCGTAACACGTCGCAACACGCCGCAAGCGGCAGATGCCTTGCCGGCGGCGGAATGACCACCGTAGAGGACGGTTCCCGATGAAACATGACTCGCGTGTTCCTGCCCGCCTGGCTTCAAGTCTGTGTGTCCTCTGGGCGGTGTCGATCCTGGCCACAGCTGGGGTGCGGGCGGCCGACAAGTACGAGGGTTCTCCGGTGGCCGCGGCGCTGGTCAAGGCCGACGCGGCTGTCGAGAGGATCATCGGGGTGCCCGAGGGGAAACGGACCCTCGCCAATACGATCGTCGCCATCGATGACCTGATCGTGCAGTTGAGGCTCGATACCGAATTCCTGCAGTTCATGGCCTACGTCTCGCCGGACACCGCGTTGAGGAACCAGGGTCAGAAGGCCGAGGTCAGTGTCAGGAACTGGATGATCGCAGTGTTGAAGCGAGAGGATCTCTACGGGGCGATCAAGGCGTACGCCGACGGCAAACCGAAACTGGCCGGGGTGGACGCTCGGCTGCTGAAACGCACTCTGCGAGACTACCGCCGGGCGGGAATGGCCCTGGGGGCCAAGCAGCGTGATGAGCTGAAGGAGCTGCAGGTCGAGTTGAGCAAGAAGTCGATCGACTTCGAGTCGACAATCCGTACCGACGAAACCCGCGTGCCGCTGACCAGGGCGGAACTCAAGGGGATGCCCGACCAGTGGTTCGAAACTCAACCCATCTCCGACGGCATCTACATGGTCGGCATGGACTACCCGTCGTTCCTGCCGCTGATGGACTATTGCGAGAACGGTCTGACCCGGCAGAAGGTCTGGATCGCCTACAAGCGCCGCGGCGGCTTGAAGAACGTGAAGCAGATCGAGGAGATCCTCGCAATCAGGGCGAAAGTCGCCAACCTGCTGGGCTACTCGCATCCGGCCGACTACGAGACCGAGATCCGGATGTCGAAGTCGGCCGCCACGGTCATCGACTTCTACAAGAAACTCAGGCCGCTGTTGCGAAAGAAGGCCAAGCTCGATTTTGCCGAATACACCGAGGCGAAACGGAAGCACACCGGCCGCAAGGACGCCAAGCTCAAGCCCTGGGACCAGTCGTTCTACGAGAAGCGGTTGATGCGCGAAAAGTACTCGGTGGATTCGGAGAAGGTGCGTGAGTACTTCCCGCTGGAGAGAGTCATCGGGGGCCTGTTCTCGATCACCCAGTCGCTGTACGGGCTCAGTTACAAGGAGATTACCTCTCAGGCGACGAAGCTGGGCACTCCGACCTGGCACCCCGACGTGAAGCTGTACGAGGTGACCGACATCGAGAGCAAGACGGTGATCGGCCGCTTCTTCCTCGACCTGCACCCTCGACCCAACAAGTACGGCCATGCCGCCCAGTGGGGTCTGCACCCCCGCAAGGAATGGGCCGATGGGCGGGTGCAAAGGCCGCTGGCCGCGCTCGTCTGCAACTTCACCAAGCCCACCAAGGACGCCCCCTCACTGCTCAGCCACAGAGAGGTCGAGACGTTCTTCCACGAGTTCGGACACTGCCTGCACTCGATCCTGACCGAATCGAAGTACGGTGAGTTCTCGGGGACGTCAGTCGCCAGGGACTTTGTCGAGGCACCCTCGCAGATGTTCGAGCACTGGGTCTGGGACGCCAAGGTGCTGAAGACCTTCGCCCGGCACTACAAGACCGGAGCCGAGTTCCCCGACGAGCTGTTGGCCGGGATGGTCAAGGCGAAATACCTCGGCTCGGGGATGAAGGCCGAGCACCAGATCTACTACGGGATGGTCGACATGACCTACCACCTCAAGCCCGACGGCAAGGTCGACACGACCCAGGTCGGCCTGGATCTCTACGACGAGATCGAGCTGTACGATTCGGTGCCGGGGACCCACTTCCAGGCCGCCTTCGGGCACCTGACCGGATACCAGGCCGGCTACTACGGATACCTCTGGAGCCTGGTCTACGCCGAGGACATGTTCCAGCGGTTCCAGGAGCTGGGGATGCTGAGTCCCAAGGCGGGCCGCGAGTACCGCAAGAAAATCCTCGCTCGCGGTGGCACCGTCGACGAGATGCAGATGGTGCGAGAGTTCCTCGGCCGTGAGCCGCGGATGGAGCCATTCCTGAAGAAGCTGGGTTTGGAGGTCGAGTGATGGCCAGGACCTATCGCGTGGGCATCATCGGGCGGACCGGAAAGGGCAACTACGGCCACGGGCTGGATGTTGTCTGGAAGGGCGTAAAGCAGTGCCAGGTGGTGGCCGTCGCCGACGACAACAAGTCGGCGTTGCCCGGGGCGATGACCCGCACCGGGGCCAGCAAGGCCTATGTCGATTACCGCGAGATGCTCGAGAAGGAGAAACCCGACATCGTGTCGATCTCGCAGAGATGGCTCGATCGGCACCACGAGATGCTGATGGAGGCCATTGACCTGGGCTGCCATGTCTACATGGAAAAGCCGTTCGTGCGGGACCTGGTCGAGGCCGACGCGGTCGTCAAGGCGTGCGAGACGAAGCACGTCAAGCTGGCGATCGCACACGGCAACCGCTACTCGCCCCAGGTCGCCGTCGCACGCAAGTTGATCGCCGACGGTCAGATCGGCGAAGTGCTCGAACTGAGAGCTCGTGGCAAGGAAGACGCGCGGCGAGGTGGAGGCGAAGACCTGTGGGTGCTGGGCACGCACATGCTGGACTTGATGAGGGTGTTTGGGGGGGATGTTGAGAGCTGCTTCGCCCGCTGCTTCGAAAAGGGCAAGCCGGTCAACCGGTCGCACGTCTACAACGGCAACGAGGGCATCGGGCCGCTGGCCGCCGATACGATCGATGCCAGCTACCGGTTCAAGAACGGGATCAACGGGTTCTTCGCGTCACATCGAGGACACGGCAACCGATTCGGGTTGAAGGTGTTCGGCTCAAAGGGCGTGCTCGAGTTCCAATCGGGGTACCTGAAGACGGCCTGGCTGCTGAGGGACCCGGCGTGGTCGCCCGGCCGGACCGGGGCGAAGTGGCAGCCGATTTCCAGCAACGGCGTCGGCAAGCCCGAGACTCGTGATACGAAACACGGCTCGAACCACGCGGCGGTGGTGGATCTGATCGAGGCGATCGAGCAGGACCGACAGCCGGTTTCGGGGGTTTATGACGCACGAGCGGCGACCGAGATGATCGCCTCGATCTTCGAATCGCATCGCCAGGGTGGACCGGTGACGTTGCCGCTGAAAAACCGCAAGAACCCGCTGACGCTGCTGTAGAGCCCGGGGTCAGACGCCCGCCACGGATGCTTCTTGCTCCACCTGCAACGGCCCGCACGCGGGGGCCTGAACCCTTTTGTTCCAACCGCGGTTTCTGGCCGAAGGGTTCAGGCCCCGCTTGTGGTCCGCCTCCGGCGAACCACAGGCGGCGTCTGACCCCCACCGCCACCGTCAGTACAAGCGCACGCTGAGCTCTCCCTGCTGGAAGACCGGTTGTGCGGTCTCGGTCACCCGGCCGCAGCGTCCTCGTTCGGCCGGCCACCAGTGCCAGGCCTGCAGAGCCCGACTCAGG
>CAUZEQ010000392.1:0-3723 GCA_963578885.1 Planctomycetota bacterium | reverse complement strand
GTGCCCGGGTCACTGGACCTGCTGCAGGGCCTGGCCGAACGGGGTGTGACCCTGTACCTGGCCAGCGGGACCGACGTGGCGTATGTCCGCGAGGAGGCCGAGCTCCTGGGCATCGGGGGCTTCTTCGACTCTCACATCTACGGTGCCGTCGACGATTTCCGCTCGTTTTCCAAGCAGATGGTCATCGAGCGGTTGCTCGAGGAGAACCAGCTGGATGCCTCGCGTCTGGTCGGATTCGGCGACGGCTACGTTGAGATTGACAACGTGAAGAGCAGCGGCGGGTTGGCCGTTGGTGTGGCGAGCAACGAGTCGGACCGTGACGGGAGCGTCGATGCCTGGAAGCGAGGCCGGCTGGTCGGTGTGGGAGCCGACGTGATCGTGCCGGACTTTGGTGAATCGGCTGAGCTGTTGAGCTGGCTGTGGCGTGATTGACGGCAATCGAGGAGACGGATTTGATGTCGCGCGAGTTGTTTGATCGGGACCAGTTGTCGATTCGACCGTTGGGCGAGCGGGTGCATGACCTGCGGCAGGGGGACATCCTGAAGCATCCCGGTGGTGAGCGGATCGGGTTTGATCATCCGGCATTGGGGGTGTTGGCCGAGCGAACGGTGGCGGCGGCCCGGGCCGGCCGGTCCGTGTTGTGGGCCTGCGGCGGCCATGTGCTGCGGCAGGGCAATGCGCCGCTGCTGATCGACCTGATGCAGCGGGGCCTGCTGGGCCACCTGGCTCTGAACGGGGCCGGGGCGATCCACGACTTCGAGCTGGCGATGATCGGGCAGACGTGTGAGAGCGTGGCACGGTACGTCAGCGAGGGTCAATTCGGGCTCTGGAGCGAGACCGCTCGACTCAACGACGCCGTCGCCGACGGGCACCGTGACGGGCTGGGGATGGGCGAGGCGATTGGGCGGATGATCGTTGACGAGAATTTCGCTCATGCTCAGACCAGCGTGCTGGCTGCCGGGTACCGGCTCGGTGTGCCGGTGACGATTCACGTTTCGATCGGCCAGGACATCGTGCACGAGCACCCGAACTTCGACCCGGCCGCCGCCGGAGCCACCTCCTACGCCGACTTCCTCTCCTATGTCGACACGATCACCCGGCTCGAAGGGGGCGTGTTCCTGAACATCGGGACGGCGGTGATGGGTCCGGAGGTGTACCTGAAGGCACTGTCGATGGCCCGCAATGTGGCTCATCAGCACGGCGAGACGATCAGGCGGTTCACGACGGGAGTCTTTGACCTGGTCGATCTCGGCGATGACCTGTCCTCCGAAGCCGCCAAGGACGACCCCCGCTACTACTTCCGGCCGTTCAAGACGATCCTGGTCAGGACGGTCGCCGACGGGGGCGAGAGTTTCTATGTCCAGGGCGAGCACCAGGCGACGCTGCCGGCACTGTATGACCTGATCGATGAGGCCGATCGCGACTCGGAGGAGGCGTGATGATGAGTCCGGAGCGTCTGGACGAGCTGATCGCACGCTTCGCTGAGTGCCGGATCGTGGTCGTCGGCGACTTCTTTCTCGACAAGTACCTCGACACCCTGCCGTCCCTGGTCGAGCACAGTGTCGAGAGCGGCCAGGCGGCTCACCAGGTGACCGGCATCCGCACCAGTGCCGGAGTGGCCGGCACGGTAGTCAACAACCTGGCGGCGTTGGGTGCTTTGGACCTGCTGGCGATTGGGGCGGTGGGCGCCGACGGCGAGGCGTGGGATCTGCGGCGGTGTCTTGAGTCGATCGGGTGCCGGGCCGATCACCTGCACGCCTTTGCGAACCTGATGACACCGACCTATCTGAAGCCTCGCGACCAGACCGACCCCGGCCTGGCCGGCGAGCACGAGCGGTACGACACGAAGAACCGCGGAGCGATGCCCGATGAGGTCAGCGGTGCGGTGATCGCATCGCTGGAGTCGGTATTGGCCGACGGAGGTGTGGACGCGGTGATCGTGTCGGATCAGGTCGAGGAGGAGGACCGGGGGGTGGTGACCGGGGCGGTCCGCGAGGCGTTGTCGCGTCTGGCCGGCGAGTTCCCGGGCGTGATCTTCTGGGTCGACAGCCGGATTCGGATCGATCGGTTTCGCGGCCTGGTGATCAAGCCGAACCAGTTCGAGGCAGTGGGCCGCGAGTTTCCTCGGCCGGGTGAGCGGGTGGAGATGGACGAGGTGGCGGCGGCGTTGGGTCTCTTGTGCGAGAAGACCGATGCGGAGGTCGTGGTGACGCTGGGCGAGCGGGGGATGCTGGTGAGTGATCCCCAGCCGCAGCATGTGCCGGGCGTGGAGTTGTCCGGTGAGTTGGACACGACCGGTGCCGGGGACAGTGCGACGGCCGGGTGCGTGCTGGGGCTTGCCGGTGGCGGGACGCTGGTCGAGGCGGCGTTGGTGGGCAACCTGGTGGCTTCGATCACGGTGCAGCAGCTGGCACAGACGGGTACGGCGAGCCAGCAGCAGTTGCGCGACCGGTTGCGGGACTGGTTGAGTCAGCGCAACTGAGTTCTCGCGAACCCGGGGCCGGGGACTAGGGCCGGGGACTGGCTCCGGAGCCTTTGGCGGAGGTGCCTGTCCCAGTTGTTCGTACGGCTGAGATGCCTGCCCCAGTTGTTCGTACGGCGGAGGTGCCGGGACAGGCACCCCCCGCGACCCGCCTGCGGCGGACCGCGGGGCGAGCCAGTCCCTGTGGCCGCCTAGTAGATCGACTCGTCACCGCCGCCGTGGCCGTCCTTGGGCATTTCGGCGATCAGGGCGTCGCTGGTCAGCAGCAGCGTGGAGACACTGGCGGCATTCTGCAGCGCGATGCGGGTGACCTTGGTCGGGTCGATGATCCCGGTCTTGACCAGGTCTTCGAACACACCGGTCGCGGCGTTGTAGCCCTTGTTGCCTTCGAGTTCCCGGACCTTCTCGCAGATCACGCTGCCATCGGCTCCGGCGTTGTCGGCGATCTGGGTCAGAGGTGCCCGGCAGGCTCTCAGGATGATGTTGTAGCCGGTGTTCTGGTCGTGGCTGAGCCCCTTGGGGTTGGAGCAACTCGAGGAGGCTCGCAGCAGTGCGACGCCACCGCCGGGCAGAATGCCCTCTTCGACGGCCGCCCGGGTGGCATAGAGTGCATCTTCGACCCGAGCCTTCTTCTCCTTCATCTCGCTCTCGGTCGCGGCTCCGACGTTGATCTGAGCGACGCCACCGCTGAGCTTGGCGACTCGCTCTTCGAGCTTCTCGCGGTCGTAGTCGCTGGTGGAGTTCTCGAGTTCACGCCGGATCTGGTCGATGCGGGACTTGATGTCCTTCGTCTCGCCTCCGCCTTCGATCACCGTGGTGTTGTCCTTGTCGACGATGATCTTCTTGGCCGAGCCGAGGTCCGAGAGTTGGACGTTTTCGAGCTGGATGCCCAGGTCCTCGAAGATCGCCGTACCTCCGGTCATGATGGCCAGGTCCTGCAGCATCGCCTTGCGGCGGTCGCCGTAGCCGGGGCTCTTGACTCCGACGCACTTGAACGTGCCCCGCAGCTTGTTGATCACCAGCGTGGCCAAGGCTTCACCCTCGATGTCCTCGGCAACGATCAACAGCGGCTTGCCGGCGTTGACGACTTTTTCGAGGACGGGGACGAGGTCCTTGACGTTGGTGACCTTCTTTTCGTGGATCAGCACGTAGGCGTCTTCGTAGACGGCTTCCATCGAATTCGGATCGGTGACGAAGTAGGGCGAGAGGTAGCCGCGGTCGAACTGCATGCCTTCGAGCTG
>CAUZEQ010000391.1:0-3737 GCA_963578885.1 Planctomycetota bacterium | reverse complement strand
CAACATGCCGTTCGATCGGTTTGCCCTGGAACAGGTGGCCGGAGACCTGCTGCCTCACAGCAGCAGCTCGCAGCGGATCGCCAGCGGGTTCAATCGCAACACGACGTACAACGAGGAGGGCGGTTCGGACCCCGAGGAGTTCCAGGTGGTCTACGCGGTCGAGCGGGCCAGCACCACCGGCACGGTGTTCATGGGTCTGACATTGGGTTGTGCTCAGTGCCATGAACACAAGTACGACCCGATTTCTCAGGAGGAGTTCTACAGCTTCTACGCGTTCTTCAACAGCGTCGACGGTGAGAAGGGGGCCCAGGGGCACGACATCCCGCTGCCCCCGCTCTTGGTACTTTCGACCCCCCAACAGGCGGCACAGGCCCAGCAACTGGCCGGGGACCTCGAGACGCTCGACAAGACGATCGCCACCGAGTTGGCCAAGGTGAAGCTGCCGGCACCGGTTGAGCCAACCCCCACGGCCGTCGAGAGCGACAGCCTGGATCCACCCCCACCTCCTCAGCCCACCACAGAGGACCCCGACGCGTACTTCGAGGGGCAGGCCCGGTGGGAAGTTCACGCCAGGAAGCATCTCCTGGAAAAGCTCCCCAAGGAGATCCGCAAGCTGGTCGAGCTGACTGCGGACCGTCGAGACGACAAGCAGAAGATGACCCTGGCCCAGCACTTCATCCGCTACGGGTACACCTCGGCTCGCAAGACGTTTGCTCCGCTCAACGAGCGGTACAAGCAGCTGAGCGACCGTCAATCGAAGCTCAACTCGCAGACTCCGACCACGATGGTGATGAAGGAGATGTCCGAGCCTCGACCGGCGTTCCTGCTTTTGCGAGGAGACTTCCAGCAGAAGGGCATCCGGGTGCAAGCCAACGTGCCGGCGATCTTCAAGGCGTTGCCCGAAGGGGCTCCGCGGAACCGGCTGGGGTTGGCTCGCTGGCTGGTCGACCCCGAGCATCCTTTGACCGCGCGGGTGGCCGTCAACCGGCTCTGGACCAGGTTCTTCGGCAGCGGGTTGGTTCGCACGCCCGAGGACTTCGGAGTGCGGGGTGAGTTTCCGACGCACCCGGGGCTGCTCGACTGGTTGGCTGTGGAGTTCATGCGGACCGGCTGGAATGTGAAGGCGCTGCAGAAACAGATCGTGATGTCGGCCACCTACCGCCAGGCGTCGCGATACGACCCGGCCACCGGTCTCACCGACCCCTACAACCGGCTGCTGACTCGGCAGAACCGATTCCGGCTTTCTGCCGAGTCGATCCGGGACATGGCGCTGGCCTGCGGAGGACTGCTCGATGACCGGATCGGTGGTCGGAGTGTGTATCCGTTCCAGCCCGAGGGCTATTACAGCGACAAGGGACGCTGGAAGTGGCCGCAGAGCACCGGTCGCGATCTGTATCGACGCGGGATCTACACCTTCTGGCGACGCACCACCACCTTTCCCAGTTTCCAGATCTTCGATGCGCCGACTCGTGAGACCTGTACCGTGGTTCGGCCGCGGACCAACACCCCGTTGCAGGCCCTCGTGACGCTCAACGAACGGACCTTCGTCCAGGCGGCTCACGGCCTGGCCGTGAGAGTGCTGCGGGGTACGGCCAAGTCGGATGTGCCGGGTACTTCGGATGTGTCGGCCAAGTCGCGGCTGGAGGCTGCGTTCCGGGTCGTGGTGGGAAGACGACCCGAGAAGTCAGAACAGGTGATCCTCGGCCGGATCCTCGAGGAACAACTCAAGCACTTCCGCCAGGACCAGGCGGCGGCAAAGGCCCTGATCGCCCAGGGTGCGACCTCCGCCAATGGGCTCGACCCGGCCACTCTGGCCGCCTGGACCAGCATGGCCAACGTCCTGTTGAACCTCGACGAGGCGATCACCAGGGAATGAATGACATGACACGAGCGGTGCTGCCGGATTGTTCGAATTCGCCGGAACCCGTTTCGCCGCGACGCCAGTTCCTGGCTCGCACCTCCGGCGGACTCGGTGCCGCCGCACTCGCAGGCCTGATGCAGGAACACCTCACCGCAGCCCCTGCCCCCACCCCCGCCCCCGCCCCCGCCCCCACCGACGGCCCCACCGACGGCCGACGGCCGGGCATACTCTCGACCACTCACATTCCGGCCCGAGCCAAGCGAGTGATCTACCTGTTCATGGCGGGTGGTCCTTCGCAGATCGACACGTTCGATCCGAAGCCGAAGCTCGAGGAGCTCAACGGTCAGGAGTTGCCTGCGGAGGTACGTGGCAAGCAGCGGATCACCTTGATGACTCGCAAGCAGAAGCAGCTTCAGATCGCCGCGTCACCGATCAAGTTCCGTCAGTTCGGCGAGTCGGGCCAGGTGCTCAACGTGCACATGCCGGAATTGGCGAAGGTGTGTGACGAGATTGCGATCGTGCGGTCGTTGCACAGCGAGCCGATCAACCATGACCCGGCGGTGAACATGCTCCAGACCGGTGCGGGTCGAGCGGGACGGCCGTGCATGGGTTCGTGGGTGTCGTGGGGGCTGGGGAGTGAAAACCGTAGCATGCCCGATTTCGTCGTGCTGCTATCGGGCACCAGGGGCCAGCCGGTCATCTCGCGGTACTACCACAGCGGGTTCCTGCCGGGCCGTCACCAGGGCGTGCAGTTCCAGTCTCAGGGCGACCCGGTGCTGTTTCTGTCGAACCCGCAGGGGATCGACCGGCGGACCAGGGGCCGGCTGATCCGGGGGATCAACGAGTTGAACCGGCGTCGGCTGGAGGTGGTGCGTGATCCGGAGATCGAGGCCCGGATCGACTCGTTCGAACTCGCCTACCGGATGCAGAGCAGTGTGCCGGAGATGATGGACCTCTCGGGTGAACCCAAGCACATCCACGAGTTGTACGGGACTCAGCCCGGCAAGGTCTCGTTTGCCAACAACTGCCTGCTGGCCCGGCGGATGATCGAGCGGGGTGTCCGCTTTGTACAGCTGTACCAGCGTGGCTGGGACATGCACGGCGACATCAAGAACCGGATGCCGAAGCAGTGTGCCGAGGTCGATCGACCGACCGCGGCGTTGCTGCGAGACCTGCGGCAACGCGGCCTGCTCGACGAAACGCTGATCATCTGGGGTGGCGAGTTTGGTCGGACGACGTATTGCCAGGGCGAGCTGAAGGCAACGTTTGGCCGCGACCATCATCCTCGCTGCTTCAATGCCTGGCTGGCAGGCGGGGGAATCCGCGGTGGGGTCACTCATGGTGCGACCGACGAGTTCGGTTACAACGTGATCGAGGACCCGGTGCATGTTCACGACCTGCAGGCCACGGTGCTGCATTGCCTGGGCATCGACCACGAACGCCTGGTGTATCGGTTCCAGGGCCGCGACCAGCGATTGACGGATATCGGCGGGCAGGCGGTTGGGGAGCTGTTGGCCTGAACACGGCCGCAGAGCTGGCCTTCCTTTCCAGATCGACTCCATGACGACACCCTCGGTCGAGACTCCTTCAAGCGGACTTGAGTGTGGTGAGCCGCTGCGAGGCTGGCTGGCCACGGCGGTTGAGCTGGGTGCATCGGACCTGCACGTGGTGTGCGGGTACCCGCCAGTGCTGCGGATTCATGGTGGTTTGGAACCGATCGGTTCGGATCCACTCGAAGGAAAGCCGACCGTCGAGTTGCTGGTGCGGCTGTGTCCCGAGGGTGTTCGCGAGAAGTTTTTGGCTGATCAGAACCTGGACTTTTCGTTCGAGCTGGAGGTCGAGGGTCGCTCGTGTCGTTTTCGGGCCAACCTGTTCT
>CAUZEQ010000390.1:0-3744 GCA_963578885.1 Planctomycetota bacterium | reverse complement strand
GGGTCCTGCATGTTTTTCATGGCCAGCGTGTTGGTCAGAGCCAGCGTGGGGAAGTAGCTCAGCATGTAGGCAAAGAAGCAGAAATTGATCATGTCGGGTGACGGATCGGCACTTTTCATCAGCACCGTGGCACCGATCATCAGGGCACCGCCGCCGAGGTGCAGGATGCCGAGGACTTTCTGAGCCGAGAAGAAACGGTCGGCGACCATGCCGACGAAGAACGGTGAAATCATGCCGGCGATCGGGCCGACCGAATACGTCCATCCGAAGTCGCCCGCCGTGAAGCCAATTGTTGCCAGGTAGAGCGGCGCCGTGACGTACCAGGCTCCCCAGATGAAGAACTGGAAGAACATCATGACCGAGAGCTGGATGAACAATACCGGCGAAAGCTGACGCGGGATGGAACTCATGAATCGGACCGTCGATCGAGATGATGTGGTCGCGGGAAGAGGTCGTTGATGATCCCTACAACTTCGTCTCGCCACAAGCCCCGCCCGGCATTCGACTCGGGGCCATTCCTCTGGACACCCTCAACCAGCCGCTCGTACCATTCCCAACCGGTCAACTCCCGCCAAGCGGCTCGTCCGGCTCGACATGGAACACAGTATCCACCGCCAGTTGAAGTCACTGTACGTGGCCGACAGCGATCGGCACGAGGTGACCGTCGATGGGTACCGGATCGATGCGGTCGACGGCGAGCGGTTGATCGAGATCCAGTACGGATCTCTGGGCGCGATTCGCAACAAGATCCGCCGGCTGCTGCGCTCGCACGACGTGCTCGTCGTCAAGCCGCTGGCCCAGAGGAAGCAGCTGCTCAAGCGGGACGTCCCCGATGGACCGGTGGTCTCGTCCCGCAAGAGCCCCAAGAAGCAGACGCTCTGGAACCTGTTCGATGACCTGGTCTACTTCGTCGACGTCTTCCCTCACCCCAGGCTCGAACTTGAAGTGCTGATGACGCTGCAGGAGGAGTACCGGTTGCCGGCCGAGAAGAAGAGACGGGTCTCTCGGGGCTATGTCGTCGAGGACCGGTTGTTGTCGGAGGTGACCGAGCGGGCGATGCTGCGGACCGTCGATGACCTGCTGGCGATGCTGCCCGAATCGATCAGGCCTCGAGGGCGGATTGAGCCGTTTTCGACGGCCGAGTTGGCGACTGCCGCGGGCATCAGCCGGCCACTGGCCCGGAAGGTCGCCTACTGCCTGAGACACTGTGGAGCCGCCAGGGTCGTGGGCAAAAAGGGGAACGCGATGCTGTATGAACTGGATGAGAGCGATTGTGTCATTCCGAGCGAAGCGAGGAATCTCGGGCACTGAATGGAACTGCGGCTGAGATTCTTCGCTGCGCTCAGAATGACAGATGCCGAGCACTCCAAGCGGTCACCGGCAGGTTACGACACCCGCCTGAGTGCGACTCGAGGCAACTCGAGCGACACGTCGTGGATGTCGTCGGCTCGGATCTCACGCAGTCCGTCGGCGAATCCGACCAGCAGCGACAGGTCGCACAACCGCCCGATCGCTCGCGGGACGCCTCCGGTCAGCCGGTGGATCGCCGCCAGGGCGTCCGCGGAAAACACGGCCCGGTCGCAACCGGCTGACTCGAGCCGCTCGGTGATGTAGCCAGTCGTCTGGTTGGCCGAGAGCGACGGCAGGTGGGCCACCACCGCGAGGCGGTCGGCCAGTTGAGGCACTCGGGTCAGCAGCGCCGAGAGCGAGGTGTGGCCGACCAGCAGCAGCGTGAAGTCGATCGACGCCGAGTCGCGGAAATTCAGGAGCAGCATCAGCACCTCGAGCAGCGGCGAGTTCTTCAGCAGGTGCGCCTCGTCGATCACCAGCACGGGGTGCTGATCCCGACTCGACCAGTCGCTCAACCGCTCGCGCAACACCCGCAGCACGACGTCGAGACCGTCGTCGGTCTTCTCGAGCATGTGCTCCTCGGCACCCAGTTCGACCGCCAACCACCCGATCAACTCGCCGGGACTCAGCCGCGGGAAGACCACGTGCACGAACGGTCCGTAGTCTTCGGTCAACTCGTGGGCCAGTCGGCCGGCGACGGTGGTCTTGCCCGAGCCGATCTCGCCGGTCAGAGCCGCCACGCCCAGTCCCGACTCGATCGTGTACCGCAGCTTCAACAACGCCGCCTGGTGCGGATGGCAGGCGATGAAGCCCTGCGGATCCGGACCCGAGGGAAACGGCGGCCGGGACAGTCCCCAGTAGCTCTCGTACATCCCCGCCGACTCCTCGATGACCTGCCGCACCATGATCGAGATCGACCTGGTGGAGTTCGGGTCTTGAGGGTTTTTCCGGCTGGGGCTTTTCGGGTAAGTGGGAAGGTTGGGTCGAGTGTTTCGGTTACAGTCCGAGCACGTCGTTGATCGTGTAGCTGCCTGGGGGTTGTTTGGCGAGGAATCCAGCGGCGGCGATGGCACCGTAGGCGTAGCTGTCGCGGGACTGGCCGCGAACGGTCAGGTCGATGGTCTCACCGATCATGCCGAAGACGACGGTGTGTTCCCCGACATGGTCACCGGTCCTCAGTGCGTGGTATCCGATCTCGTCGGCCGGCCGCTGCCCGATCCGTCCTTGGCGGCCGTGCACGTGGCTGGTCTGTCCCATTTCCGCGGCGATCAGTTCTCCGAACTTCAGCGCGGTCCCGCTGGGGCTGTCTTCCTTGAAGCGGTGGTGCCGTTCGATGATCTCGACATCGACACCGCCCGGGGACCCGGCCAGCACTCGAGCGGCGTCGGCGGCGAGATTCATCACGAGGTTGACCGCGAGGCTCATGTTGGGGGCCACGATCAGCCCGGCGACCTCGGCCACCGCGTCGACGGCGGCCTGCTGCTGCGGCTCGAGTCCGGTGGTGGCGGCCACCAGCGAGATGGATTTCTCGCGACAAACCTCCGCGATCGCCGCGAGTCCTTCGGGCGTCGAGAAGTCGATCACGACGTCGACCTCCTCGGACAGCGTGGATGTGAGGGGCACTCCGATCGGGCCGATGCCGGCCAGTTCGCCGGCATCCTGCCCCACCAGTCCGCTGGCTTCGGAGTCGACCGCCGCGGCGATTTGCAGTGCTTCATCGGCATGTGCCAGGGCGACGATCCGCCGCCCCATCCGGCCACCGGCCCCGTTGACTCCGACTCGAATCACGTCACTCATCGCACTGGCTCCCGGCTGACGCGGCTTCGATCGCCGCGTCGATCTCGTTTTGAACATCCTCCATGTTCTCGACCGACCGCCGTTGTCGCAATGGGTCCACCGCAGCGGAGTGTCCGATCCGTCCCAGGGCCCAGGCGACGGTGCTCCTGATGACCGGTTCCGGGTCGTCGAGCAACCCGACGAGCGGCTCGATCGCGTCGTGCCGCTGCGAGTTGCCCGCGACGATGGCGGCGTTGCGGACCAGCCCGGTGCGGCCGGGCCGCTCGAGGGGGGTGGGTCCCAACTGTTGCTGAAACGCCGATTCGTCCAGCCCGAGCAATTGCAGGGCATCGGCGGCGGCGAGTGCGGGGATCGGTTCAAACGCCGGCTCGATGGTCGCCGGGGCGTCTCGATTCCACGGACAGACCTCCTGGCAGATGTCGCACCCGAAGACCCAATCACCCAGCCCCTCACGCAACTCGAGGGGGATCGGTTCGTTGCGGAGTTCGATCGTCAGGTAACTGATGCAGCGGCGGGCATCGAGTACGTAGGGTTCGGGAAAGGCATCGGTCGGGCAGGCGTCCAGGCAGGCGGTGCAGGTGCCGCAGTGGTCACTCT
>CAUZEQ010000389.1:0-3750 GCA_963578885.1 Planctomycetota bacterium | reverse complement strand
GGTCGTCACCGCCGACACCACCTGGCGGTGGAGTCGCGTGGCCAGGCTCAAGGGGCAGGGCGATGTGCTCTATGCCCGCTTCTGGAGCCAGTCGGTCCGTTTCCTGACCGGCCGTGGACTCGACGACGAACGGGCCCCGCTGGCAGTCACCACCGACCGACCCGGTTACGATGACGGCGAGGCGGTCGAGGTCCGAGTCGTCCGCCGCGATTCGGCGGCAACCCAGGCCCAGGGCCTCGTGGCCACCATCACCAACTCGGCCGGCCGCGAGCGGAGCGTGCCTCTGAGACCGGCGGCCGACGGGAGCGGCGACCAGGTGGCTACCATCTACCCCGACGGCACCGGACGACACGTGATCGTGGCCCGGTCGACTCACGAGGGCCAGACGGTGGCCAATGCCAACATCGAGCTGCTGGTGCACGGCGCTGATCTCGAGACCACCGACACGCGAACCAACCCGCAGGTGCTCAGGCAGATCGCCTCGGAACGCGGCGCCGGGTTCTACGTGGATATCGACCAGGCCGAGAGCCTGGGTGCGAAGCTGCAGCCGGATCGCCGAGAACGAACCATCACCCGCGCAAGGGACGCGCGAGAGTACTGGAATTCCCCCGTCCTGTTCTGCTTCTTCCTGGCCGCGGTGACCGGGGAGTGGTGGATGCGACGACGTAACCGGCTCGTCTGACGAGCCAGGGAAAGGAACCCAATGAGCACTGTTGAGACTTATCCGCGATTGGTGTTTGCCATGGATGAGCTGCGCCGGACCTGGCGACAGCGACACCTGCTTGAGGCCGCTTTGTTGATCATCACCGCGGTGCTCGGAGTGCTCGTGCTCGCCGTCGCCGCCGACAACCTGCTGGGGCTGGGGGTCGGTGGACGCGTGGTCGCGCTGCTGCTGCTGCTGGGCTGTGCGGGGATGCTGGTGCTGAGCCTGTTCGTCAAGAGATGTCTCGAGGAGAGACGAGACGAGTTCTTCGCCGCGCTGTGCGAAGAACAGTTCCCCGAACTCGACAGCCAACTGATCAATGCTCTGCAACTGGGTCGAGGCACCGAGCCGGGCTCGCTGCAGATCGTGGAAGCGATCGTCGCCGACGCCGATCAAGCTGCCATCGACCTGGACCTCTCCGATTCACTCGACTGGCTGCCGGTTCGCCGCGCCGCGGTGGCCGGACTCGGTGTCGTACTCGTCATGGCACTCTATGCCGGGTTCGGCAGCGAACAATTCGGCAATGGACTCTCGAGAGTCCTGCTGCCGTTTGCCGACATCGAGCCGTTCACCGCGACGCAGATCATCGAGGAGACGATCACGCCCGCAGACGGCAGCAACCGTTACGCCGAAGGTATGCAGGTCAAGTTCTCCGTTGGCATCGAAGGCGTGCTGCCGGCGAGTGCCGAGTTGAGAATCCGGCCCGAAGGCGAGGAACACTGGACGACGCTGGTGATGAACCCGACGAAGAAGAGCGACCAGAACGGACGCCGCCAGTACGCCGCGACGCTCGAACGAGCGACCCGGTCGATGGAATTCTTCATCACCGCCGGAGACGACCGCTCGAGGGATCGGCAACTGAAAGTGCACCGCCGACCCCGCGTGGCCGCCGTGGCTCTGACGATCACTCCGCCAGCCTATACCCTGCTCAAGACCGAAACCGCCGCCGGCGACGCTGGCGAAGTGGCCGCCCTGGCCGGCAGCACCGTCGAATTGACACTCACCGCCTCGAAAGACCTCCGCGGAGCCCGGCTGGTCACCGAGAGCGGGCAGGACGTCGAGCTGACCCGTAGCGGATCGAGCTGGAAGACCACGTTTGTGCTCACCGTTCCCAAGGCCCAACTCGGAGGCGACTCGCTCGCACGCCGACTGACCGCCCCGGATCGATACCAGCTGCAACTCACCGACACGCTCGGTCACTCCAACGGCGATCCCATCTGGAGGTCGATCGCCGCGGTGCCCGACCAGCCGCCGACTGTGGCGATTCCCCGCCCCGGGGCCGATCGGCAGGTGACTCCCGACGCGACCGTTAAGCTGCAGATTGCTGCCAAGGACGACTACGGTGTCGCCGAGGTGCGGGTGCTGTTCCGGATCAACGACGATCCGACCATCCGCGAGTTGGCCAAGTTCATGCCGGCCGCGGGTGCCGAGAGAGAACCGATCGTCAGGACACTCGATTGGAAACTCGCCGACGACCAGATCCGCGGCGGCGACCTGGTTCGCTACTGGGCCGAGGCGGTTGATCGCAATACCGTCACCGGACCGGGGACGGCCAGCTCGAGACGCTTTTCGATCTTCGTACTCACTCCCCAGCAGGAAGAAGTCCGCGTGGCGATGCAGCTCGAGGACTTTGCCCAGCTGCTCGAGGGGCTGATCCGGCTGCAGAAGGAGAACCGGGCACGCACGACCAACGGCGACGCCTTCGATTCGCTGCTGAAGCGGCAGGGACGGATCCACAAGGGGACCGGTCAACTGGCCGCGCTGATGCAGAGATCGGCTCTGCCGCTGAAAACCGTGATCGGATCACTCAACGCACTGGCCGTGGGTCCGATGGCCCAGGCCGTCAGCCTCTTCGAGATGGCTGCTGCCACCATGAACCAGGCCCGGCAGCAGACCCTGCGAGACGACTCGCTGCCCATCCAGGACGAGATCATCAAGCAGTTGATGGAACTGCTCGCCCGTCTCGACAAGAACCGCCAGGCCCGCAAGGACCTCAGGCGGATCAAGAAGAAGGACGAGGCCGCTCACAAGGCGATCACCACGGCGCTCGAGAAGTTGATGAAGGGCCTCGAGCGGGCACAGGCCGATGAGACCGAACTGGCGAACAAGCTCGAAAAGCTCCCCAAGCGGGCCGTCGAGGAGTTCAGCGAAGAGGAACTCGACGCCCAGAAGGAGTTCGATGACCTGGTCGCGAAGTGGAACAAGTGGAAGAAGGGTTCGATCGACGAGTTGACCAAGTTGCCCACCGGATTCGTCGACGACTTCGGGCTCCGCAGCGACGTCAACAGCGTGTTCGAGGAGGTCGAGATGGTCGCCAAGCGGCCCAAGACCTCAAGCCTGGAGGTGCCTCTGGAGGATCTGGGTTCGAGCATGGCGACCAAGATGCTCGAGAACCTCGAGATCTGGCTGCCCGACGCGCCCGATTCGCTGAAGTGGTTGATGGAAGAGCCTCTGGATGCCAAGCGGATGAAGATTCCCGAGATGCCTTTGCCCGATGCCCTCGAGGACCTGATCGGCGAGTTGTTGCAGGAGGCCGAGGATTTCGAGGAGGAGGCTGACGACATCACGTCGGCTTGGGGCGACAACCTGAACCAGGCTGGCTGGGGCGTTTCGGACGGCCCGATCAGCAGCTTCTCGGCCAAGGGGGTCACCGGCAACGACCTGCCGAACAACAACGAGGTCAGCGGCCGCTCGGGTGACGGGCGTCGCGGCAAGTCGAGCGGCCAGACGGTCGGCGACACCGCCCGCGGACTCGACGGTCGCAAGACACCCGCGAGGCTCAACAACGAGCGATACGAGAAGGGTCGTTTGAAGGAGGAGGGTCGCCAGGATCCCAACGGGGCCACCGGCGGCGGCAAGCGGGCAGGCGAGGGTCGCAAGGGGCTGCAGGGCGGAACGCCTCCGCCGTTCAGCAAGGACATGAAGCGGCTCTCAGAAAAACAACGGGGGCTCCGCGAACGGGCTACGCAGGTCGCTCGCAAGCTCGATACCAACAGCGTCCGTGGCCGGAGACTGCAGCAGGCCATCCAGCTGATGAACTCGATCGA
>CAUZEQ010000388.1:0-3770 GCA_963578885.1 Planctomycetota bacterium | reverse complement strand
TAGAATCGAATGGGTCGGGGGTGGGGTGCCTGTCGAGAGGGGATCAGCGGAGTGTCGTCGATCATCGTCCTGGAACAGTCCCCCCGCTTCCGATGTGAACTCGAGACCGAGTGGTCTCGGCGTGGAGGCTCGTCCAGCGGTGTCGGCGATGCGGTGATCAGCTCGGTCGAGTCGGCCAGCAGCGTTTCGGAGGTGATCTCGTGTGCCGATACGAAACGCTACGGCGTGCTGGTGGCTGACCTCGCGATCGGGCAGCCCGACGTGCTGCGTCTGCTGGAAAGATGGAATCGAAGTTGGCCGATCGTGGTGGTTGGCCCGAGGGAAATCGCGGAACTGGAATGGCCTCTCAGGGAACTCGGTGCCACGTCGGTGCTCTTCGAGCCCATCAAGCCCTTAAGGCTATGGGCGATCTGCCGACGGGTGCTCTTTGATGCGGCATGACCAGGTGGTGCGAGGCAACAGGCGAGGTGGATCCTGACGATGAATGATGCGGAATTGAAACAGCGGATCGAGTCGATCATCGACCCGGAACTGGGTCGGTCGCTGGGCGGATTGCGGATGGTGAAGTCGGTCGAGGGGGTCGAGGGGGCACGCGTGCGGGTGACCATCGAGTTGCCGACGACGGCGTACCCCGAGCCCGAGCGATTCGAGGGCCTGATCGGTGAGGCGGTTGGTGGCGAGGTTGAGCTGACCATCGAACGCACGGTCCGCGGGTCGAACTCCGGCGGTACCATCGGTCTGTCGATTGCTAACGTGATCTGCGTCGGCAGTGGCAAGGGGGGTGTGGGCAAGAGCACCGTGGCCTGCGGCCTGGCCTACGCCCTGAAGGCGTCCGGAGCTCGCGTCGGCCTGATGGATGCCGACGTCTACGGTCCCAGCGTGCCGCACCTGCTCGGAGCCAGTGGCGAGCCGACGGTGACTGAGCTGGCCGGACCAGACGGCGAAATGGTGCAGCGGATCCAGCCGTTGGAAGTCGATGGACTTCGCTTGATGTCGATGGGGTTTCACATCGCCGAAGACCAGGCGGTGATCTGGCGTGGTCCGTTGTTGCACCGCACTCTGACGCAGTTCCTGCAGGCGACCGACTGGGGAGAACTCGACTACCTGGTGATCGACATGCCACCGGGCACCGGCGACGTCGCCCTGACTCTCTCGCAGTTGCTCTCGCTTTCGGGCGCCGTCATCGTCTGCACTCCTCAGAAGGTCGCGCTGCTGGATGCGGTCAAGGCCATCTCGATGTTCAACCAGGTCAAGATCCCCGTGCTGGGGATTGTCGAGAACATGTCGGGCGAGATCTTCGGACGCGGTGGGGCTCGTGCCAAGGCCGAGGAGCTGAAGATACCGTTCCTGGGCGAGTTGCCTGCCGAGCCTGAGGTGAGGCTGCGAGGTGACGCGGGCCAGGTCAGCACACTGATCGCCGACGACAGCCCGGTGAAGGACGAGTTGATCTCGATCAGCCAAAAGGTGGCCATCGAGGTCGCTCGCCAGGTCACCTCCGGACCCGCACTGCCCGAGCTCGAAATCCTCTGAGTCGCTGTGAGCGGGCTCGTACGGACCTGCCTTGGCGTCACCCGAAGCGACTCCTAGACTAGAACAGAGGACGGGCGGGCACGACTGGGCCCAGGCGGTGGTCGACGATTGGGAAACCCGGGGTGGGAGACGTCGGTGAGCGACGAGTTGTACGACGAATTGATCCTGGACCACTACGAGTCGCCGTATCATCGCGGCGAGCTCGAGTCGCCCAGTTGCACTCACACCGAGCGGAATCCGCTGTGTGGCGACCGCGTGCAGTTGCAGCTGCAGATCGATTCGGAGCAACGGATTCAGCAGGCGTTTTTCGACGGCGAGGGGTGTGCGATCAGCCAGGCGGCCGCGTCGATTCTCTGCGAGCACATCGAGGGGAAGACGCTGGAGGAGGTCGAGGACTTCAGCGCCGCGGCGATGCTCGAATTGCTCAAGGTCCGGCTGACCGCGATGCGCCAACGCTGCGGACTGCTGGGCTTCAAGGTACTCAAGACACTGGTCTACTCACACGACAGTGCCCCAGGTGGCTCGGCCTGATCCCCGGTTGATCCCCGGTTGATCCCAGGTGACGAGACGGGTCGAGGCAGGAGGACAGAGGGCTGTGGCGACGATCGGCGACGACTTTCCGATTCTGAACCGTCCGCTGGCCGACGGCACGCCCCTGGTCTATCTCGACAGTGCCTCCAGCGCCCAGAAGCCTCGTGTCGTGATCGACTCGCTTCGCGAGTGCTACGAGAACTACTATGCCAATGCGCACCGGGGTGTGTACCAGTTCGGCGTGCTGATCGACGAGGCGCTCGAGGGTGCTCGTGAGCGGATTGCCCGGATGATCGGAGCGGAGCATCCCGAGGAGGTGATTTTCACATCCGGGACCACCATGTCGATCAACCTGGTGGCCCAGGCCTGGGGTCGCTCGCAGTTGTCTGCCGGTGACGAGATCCTGGTCAACGAGATGGAGCATCACGCGAACCTGGTTCCCTGGCAGCAGCTGGCCAAGCAGACCGGTGCGGTGTTGCGTCACATCCCGCTGACCGACGATGGCCGACTCGACCTTGCGCAACTTCCCGAGTGCCTCACGTCCCGCACCCGCCTGGTGGCGGTCACCGGCATGTCCAACGTTCTGGGCACTGTGAACCCTATCGGGCGGTTGGTCGAGGCGGCTCGGGAGGCGGGCGCCCTGGTGCTGGTCGATGGTGCCCAGAGCGTGCCTCACGCCGTGGTCGACGTCATGAACCCGCAGGTCGATTTCCTGGCCTTCTCGGGCCACAAGCTCTACGGACCCTCGGGGATCGGCGTGTTGTACGGTCGTCGCGAGTTGCTGGAGGCGATGGACCCGTTTCTGTGCGGGGGGAACATGATCAGCGAGGTGGGATTGACCGAGTCGAGCTGGGCGGAATTGCCGGCGAAGTTCGAGGCCGGGACGCTGCCGGTGGCCCAGGCGATCGCCCTGGGCGCGGCGGTCGATTATGTGCTGGGAATCGGTTTCGAGGAGATTGGCCGTATCGAAGCGGCCCTGTTGAGCGAGGCTCAGCAGCGGTTGACCGAGATTCCCGACCTGGTGGTGCACGGTCCCGCGATCGAGCACAAGGGGGCGATCGTCAGCTTCAGCGACGAGCGGGTTCACCCTCACGACATGGCCGAATTGCTCAAGCGAAAAGGCGTCGCGGTCCGAGCCGGTCACCATTGCACGATGCCGTTGCATGCTCGAATGGGGGTTGTGGCCACGACGCGAGCCAGTTTTGCCTTGTACAACGACTCGTCTGACATCGACGTACTGGTCGATGGAATACGGTATGCCCGCAAGATCTTGCGGCGCGACTGAGGCTCCCCTGAGTGGAATTCGATCCGATGGCTCAATCGTCATCTGCGGGGACTGCCGAGTCGGTTTTCAGCCGCCGTCGCGGCTGGTCGGCTGAAAACGTCGTCGGCTTCATGATGAAGCAGGCGGTGGATCATCCCGAGTGCATTTCCCTGGCCGCCGGGTTGGCCGACCCCACGACGCTGCCGGTCGAGATCACGCGCCAGGCGGCCGAGCGGATGCTGGGAGACGAGTCGCTGGCCCGGGCCAGCCTGCAATACGGCACAACCGAGGGATCGCAACGGCTGCGGGACCTGTTGCTCGAATACCTGGCTTCGCTCGAGGGGGTGCCCAGCGGCGAGTTGGGGGTCGGGAGCGATCAGCTGGTGCTTTCGACCGGTTCGCAGCAGATGCTGGCATTGTTGTGCGAAGCGACTCTGGACCCCGG
>CAUZEQ010000387.1:0-3772 GCA_963578885.1 Planctomycetota bacterium | reverse complement strand
CGGTACCTGATCCTGCGGACGCTGAAAAAGGATCTCAAGGACACCGTCTTCGGCTTCGGGCCCATTCAGGACCTGCTGCGGGCTCCGACGATCACCGAAATCATGGTGGTCAAGAGCGACCAGATCTACGTCGAGCGGGATGGCGTGGTCGAGCTTTCGGGCCGCCGGTTCATCTCGGACAAGGTCACCGAATCGATCATCGAGCGGATCGTGGCGCAGGTCGGGCGTCGGATCGACAAGAGCCAGCCGCTGGTCGACGCGCGGCTGCCCGACGGGTCGCGGGTCAACGCGATCATTCCGCCGCTGGCCACTCGCGGCCCCTGCCTGACGATCCGCAAGTTCCCCGCCTATCGCTTCACCATGGACGACCTGATCGAGCTCGACTCGATCACCACCGCCGCGGCCCAGTTTCTGCGGGCCTGCGTGATCGACCGGCGGAACGTCCTGGTCAGCGGCGGGACCGGCACCGGCAAGACCACGTTGCTGAACGTGCTCTCGAGCTTCGTCCCGCACAAGGACCGGATCATCACGATCGAAGACACCAGCGAGCTGCAGCTGCACCAGGAGCACGTGGTGACGCTCGAGGCCCGGCCGCCCAACGTCGAGGGAGCCGGCGAGTACTCGATCCGCGACCTGGTCAAGAACGCTTTGCGGATGCGGCCCGACCGGATCATCGTCGGCGAGTGCCGCGGCCCCGAATCACTCGACATGCTCCAGGCCATGAACACCGGACATGACGGCTCGATGACCACCATCCACGCCAACAACACCCAAGACGTGCTGAAACGCCTCGAGGTGCTGGTGCTGATGGCCGTCGATCTGCCGTTGATCTCGATCCAACGACAGGTCGCCTCGGCAATCGACATCATCGTCCAGATCAGCCGGTTGCCCGGCGGTCGGCGCGGCGTGACACAGGTCTCGGAGGTCACCGGTTACGACCCCGAGCGGCAGTGCGTGGCGACGACCGATATCTTCAGCATCCGCGGAGAGACGGGGCTGGTGCCGACCGGTTACATGCCCAGCTTCATCGACCGCCTGGTCGACAGCGAACTGCTGAAACTCGAATCCCTCTACGGTGACCAAGCCTAGGAGACACCGTCGATGGACTTGCTGGCTATCATCGGCAGTAGCATGGTCGCCGCCGGCGTCACCGTCGGAGCCATCGCCGGCCGCTCGACCTACTTTCAGGCGATCGACTTCGTCGAAGAGGACCTGACGGACAAGCTGCGGCGGCTGAGACTGCGGACCGACAGGCTGAGGAAGTACCTGGTGACCTGGTCGATCCTGGTCGCGGTCGTCGCGGCCTCGCTGCTGGTCGTCGCCGGTTCACTGGTGTTTTCGGTCACCGCCGCGGTGCTGCTGGTCAGCCTGCCGTGGTACGTGCTCAGGCAACTGGCCGAGAAACGCCGGCTGCTGATCGAGGACCAGCTGGCCGACGCCATGGTTTCGCTCTCCAATGCCATCAAGGCCGGGCTCTCGCTGGCCCAGGCACTCGACATCCTCGCCCGCCAGAGTCCCAAGCCGATCAGCCAGGAATTCCTGCAGATCGTCGGCGAGTACCAGCTCGGCAAGGACCTCGAACAGTGCCTCAAGGAGACCAAGGAGCGGTTGCGGAGCGAGAACTTCGCGTTGTTTGCCGCGGCGTTGGAGGCCAGCCGCCAAAGTGGCGGGCGGCTCAACGAGACGGTCGAACGGATCGCCACCAGCGTCCGGGAACTGCAGCGGCTCGAACGCAAGGTCCGCTCCGAGACCGCCCAGGCTCGCACATCGTCGGTGTACATGGCCCTGGCTCCGCCGGTGATCCTGTTGATGAACTACTTCATCGACCCGGTCCACACCCGGATGCTGTTCACCGAGATTCCCGGCCAGTTGATCCTCTGCCTGGCCGCCGTCCTGAACCTGCTGGCCTACTTCTGGGCCCGCGTGATCCTCAACCCCGAGATCTGACTCCCCGTGTTGCTCGCTCAATCCACATCCTCGCCGTTCCCGCTGCTGCAGGTGATCGCCTGCGTGATGCTGGCCGTGGGACTGTTCGTGCTGGTCCGCGCCGTGCAGGGTGCCGTCGCCGACGATCCCGACGGCGACGACACCTGGCGTCACGACCAATTGCGAATCACCGAGTTGCGACGCCGGAGTCTGGTCTACCGTTTCCTGCAGCCGCTGGTGGTCGCCCTGGGCCAGGTCAACCGCCGCGCCTTCCGCGATTCGCTGCCGGGCATCCTGCGGGACATCCACGCCGCCGGGTTGCCCCGCTTCTGGACCCCCCAGGAGTACCTCGGCACAATGCAGATCCTGGCCGCGATGTTGACTCCCGCCTACGTCTACATCGGCCTCGACCTGGCCGGCCCCCCCGGACTGCTGGGGGGCCTGGCCGCCGGACCGGCGACGGTGTGGCTGCTCCGCCGCCGCCTGGCACAAAAGGCCGCCCTGCGACTGTTCCGCATCAAGCAGAGGCTGCCGTTTCTGCTGGACCTGCTGACCCTGCTGATGGAGGCGGGGGCGACGTTTCTGCAATCGCTCGAGGAATCCGTCGCCGAGTTTCGTGATCATCCGGTCGGAGTGGAATTCGGTCGAGTGCTCTCGGAGATCAACATGGGCAAGAGCCGCATCGGGGCGCTGGAGGCGATGCGCGACCGGCTGGACGACCCCGAAGTGACCAGCATCATCGGTTCGATCATCCAGGGCGAGACCCTGGGAACCCCGCTGGCGCGGCTGTTCCGCACCCAGGCCGACGTGCTGCGGATCAAGCGGACGCAACGGGCCGAGACAATCGCCGGCGAAGCGGGGGTGAAGATGCTGCTGCCCAGCGTGCTGGTGATGGCCGCCACCGTGCTGATCATCCTCGGCCCCTTCGTCCTCAGTTTCATCTACGTCGACCTGATGGAGTAGCCACGGGTAGAATCGTCTCATGAGCGAACCGGCAACCATCACCATCACCCGGGGCCCGGCCCGCGGGCAGCTGTTCGAGCTCGAGACCGAGCTGGTGCACATCGGCCGCGCCGACACCAACCAGGTTGTGCTCGAGGACCCCGACCTGGCAGATCACCACGCCAGCATCGTCCTCCGCAACGGCCGCTACGCCATCTTCACCCCGCTGCCGGACGCCGTCTCGATCGATGGCAGCCCGATTCCGCCCCAGCGATGGGTCTGGTTGCCCGGGGAAGCCGACATCGTGCTGGGAGAACGCACCAGCCTTCACTTCGCCATGACCGCCCACGACGAGAACGGGACTGTTGCGGAGGAGGCCGAGGAACCGGCCAAGCGGTCGGGCAAGGAGAAACGACGTGGCCGGAGGGGACGACGGCGAAAGAGGCAACTGGCCAAGTTCGTCACCAACGCCGAGGGCGAATCGCGGGTGCAGCTGGGCGAAGACGGGCAACTTCCGGAATTGAGCCTGGACGAAGAGCTCACCGGCGGGCAGTCCGAGCAGAAAACCCGCCGTTCGAACTCCTTGCTGCTCTCCCTGCTGCTGGCAGCCAGCGTGGCCTCCACGGTTCTGCTGGTGGTGGCCGAGGGTCCGGGCAGTGGCGCGACCGGCAACGACCGACGAACCGACCGCCAGAGCCTCAAACGGATGCTCGAAAATTCTCAGCCCAAGAAGGACCAGGCCGAGGCCGGCTGGCGCCTTCTGGTTCGTGACGCGCTGACATCAGCCGCTCGATCCGACCGATCCGGCGAGCAACAGGCCTACGACCGGTTGCTGAAACTGCTCAACGCCGAAGACCTCGGCACCACGGGGCTGACCGGCGACGTGGGACGCGATGAGCAACTG
>CAUZEQ010000386.1:0-3783 GCA_963578885.1 Planctomycetota bacterium | reverse complement strand
CGAAGCCGAACTGGCCAGCGTGATCGACGCCTGGCACACGCTACCGCCGGACACGCGAACGGCGAACCTGACCATCGTCGAGGCCGCTCAGGGGCGGTAACCGCTAGATCCGAACCACGCCCTTCGGCGTCGGGCGGAGGTCCGGGGAGATGACGTCTACTTGTCGATTGCAGTGCGAAATTCGAACGAGTAAAGCCGTGGAGACTCGCGACCATTCGCGAGATGGAAGTGGATCTGGAAAGACGCATTCGGGATATCGGCGAGTCTCCGTTTGCCCCAGCGGACCCGGTGAGCGAGGGAGTCGCTGGTAATGGGAGTGCATTCTTCGCGAGAGAATCCGGGAAGCGCCTGACCGGAATTGGAGTCGATCAACTCAACCTCAATTCGGCAGCCTTCTACACAAGACGCGTTGACGTGCAGTTCGGTGGCACCGCCTCGGACGGCGGGAATCGTCGTGACGCTTCCCTGGTCCCGTCCGTCCTCTAGGGTCAGGTGCGTGAATCCGTCGAGACGCAATGTCGCCAAACCGCAGCCCCGTTCTCCTTCAATCCGTTTCGTTCTGCTGAATCGGTAGCCTGAGTAATAGACCTTGATCTCGTCCTCGTCGACGAGTGGCACGGACGGTGCGATCGAGTCCGAGTCCCATTCGCCGGGAGCGCCTCGTCGAATCACCTCAGTTCCGGGTTCGATATAGCTGAAGTTTTCACCGTCCCGGCTCATTGCCAGTTCGATGGTCATCTCTTCGCCACTGCGCTGGTACTGGTAAAGAGCCAGGTAATACTGGTGATACTTCCAAACGACCACGTCGTGAATTTGCTCGATCTTGCCGTTTCTTACGACAGGACGGGCTCGGGCCCATGCATCGAAGACTGGGTTTCGAGGATCGGCAGTCCACTCGATTGCGTCAGAGCTGTAGCCGTAGCCCCCGCCGCGCCGGTCGTTGTTGAGGCCGAGGAAACCGTAGGCCTTGTACTTCTTGGCGGGGTCCGATTCATCCGGATCATGAAACATCGCCTGAGGCGAGAATGATGACGGCATCCCGCCCGGGTACCGGATACCGCCGCGACTCGCCTCGCGCCAGCGAAGTCCGTCGGGGGACGTCCAGAGCGTCCATGTTTGCTCGTCGACGACTTCGCTAGCGTCCCCCCGCTTCCGCACGGGCCGACCGCCGGTCCACGTCAGGAACTTGTACCGACGGCTTGGGTCCGGATCGGCGGCATCGATGTGCATTCCCGTGGGGACAATGGGACGGAAGATGGGCGTTGCCGGCAGCCCAGCCACGATGTTCGTATGGTTGTTCGCTCCGAAGGACGACAGGCCCAGCGGTTTCTTCTTGAAGTGAATGCCGTCGGCGCTTTCCGCGTATCCCACTCGAACGTACGGAACGGGCCCGCTCTTGGGCCATTTTGAACCAGGTTCGCGATGCAGACCGGAATACCATGCCCGGTAAACGCCGTCCTGCCTGACCACCGCGATGTTTGCGGCACCCTGCGAGTCGAAGTCGTTCCGACGTCCACCGGCAATCACCGGAGCGGCCAACTTGCGCGCCGTGTTGACTTTCAGTTTGACGCCGTCGATGTGCTGGACCTCCTTCAAATCCAGGAAGAGAACCTTGTTGCCAGCGTCGGACGTGAGCGAAGGGACAGGAAGCACGTGAAACCTGGCGTCGGAAAACTGACTGCGATGTCCGATTGCGAGTCCAATCGAGGACTTGTCTGGGCCGAGCCCGTGTTCCACGCCAAGCCAGTCGATCGACAAGTGGTTGTCTTCAAATCGAGCGGTGTTCCGTGTCAGCCAGTAGCCATTGAGGATCGGGCTCCATCGTGTGCCCAGCCAGCGCGAGTAAAAGACGTGCTGGCGTGTCGAATCGATGAAGAACATCCAGGGCACGCCATACCGATCAACGATCAGCCGCGGCGAGTGGACTGTGTCCCAGGTCAGCCGGCTGTCGAGATCCGTCAGCGGATGCGACTGGCGGACCTTTTCTTCAGTGTTCAGGAAGGTGTACTTCAGGGAATCCCCCGATTCGTGTACGGCGAGAACCCCCCTGGCACTCATCTCGGCGAGAGCCGGCCTGTTCCCCGGGTGACTCTGTTCAAGCCGCCATTCTCTTTCAGTGTCCAGGTCGGCAATCCTGCCACGCAGGTAGTGCGTGCCTCCAGTCGTGTCGCCGCACGCCACGTGGAAGAAAGCCCCGTCTCGGGAAATGAGTAGCGAAGGCGGATACAACTTCTTTCCACGACCGAGTACGAACGACCGCCATGCTCCATCACGGAGTGTCCCCAGGTGCACGGTCACTTCCGACCCCTTCGCAGCATCGGTCGTCCAGGTAAGCCAGACCCGACCATCAGCCGCTCGGAAAATATCTCCCGCCCACGACCCGGCGGCGGCGAGCACCAGCGATCCCTCCTGCCCATTCGCAGGATTCAGCCACTTCGGCCTGGCTCGTCCACTCCGCAACAGCCGCACGTCCACAACGCTGTAGGCGGTCTGCCCCTGGTCGGTCGTGCAGACCAAGTGGAGTTGGTCCTGGGCATCGACGGCAAGGCCTGCCGAGAAGAATGATGTGCCCGCTGCATCAGAAAGTGCGGACGTGGGCCACACCGCCGTCGTCGAAAAATCGGAAATCGACTCTGGATGGGGCTTCCGCGAAACCTTCAAGGTGAATCCCGGCCCGTCTTCCAGTCCAGGTGTGGGCAGCAGCAGGTAGCAGAACCCCTCGCTGTCGCGAGCCAGGTGTCTAGCGATGCCCCGCTTGTATTCAAGCTGGAGGAGCTTGTTGTGATCCGCCTGAAGTCCGGCCGTCGAGGCGAGAACAAAGAGAATCGCCGCAGTGGCTTGAACCGGAAAGGCCCAAGCCAGCCGGTCAAAGCATGTTTGGTTGAAAGGACCGGGCAGTTTGCCCCGCTTCACGACAATGCTCGTTCTCGCTTGATTCATTCGTCATGCGCCTTCAACCGGCTGGATCTTTAGTCTTTCGGATCGCCAGTACCATTGGCAGTGGGCAAATCCTGGATCTCATAGTGGGCCGCCGGTTCGACAACCTCGTGCTGCTCGTCGAGGAGGTCGGCGACAACCGTGTCCAGGTCAGACACCGACAAGCCTATGTTACCGGTTCTGGACTGGTCGCCGGAAGGAGCAACCATCTTCGGTCTCAGCGAACCAGAGTCTCACCGGCCGCGACGACACCGCCGCTCCAACGCACCCGGGCCTGGGTGGCTCGAACAGGTGGTCGGATCAGGGCCGGTTCCTGCGTGAAACCGGCATCTCCGCTTGCGTCACACCGAACCTACCAGGCCTTCGACCAACTGACAAAGAACCGGAAGTCCGTCTCCAACCCGACACCATCGAGGTCTTGGGCGATTGGTTTGACCCATTCGAAATTCAGACGACTTGCATCCTCGAGGGTCCACAGCAGGCCCAAGCCGAGGTTGACCGAGTCACCACCCCGCATGTCCGTTCGAGCCATCGGAGCCATCACTGCAAGTTCCTCATCGATGCCGTCGATGTTCTCACGCATCAGCCCCTCGAATCGCACGCTCGTGCTGAAACGTTCGGTCAGAAGTTTCGAATACCAACCGGTGACCTGGTAGACGTTGCCCATCGAGTAGCCCCGATAATTTCTTCCGACGGGGAGGTCGGCCTGAAACTGGAATCCGGCGCTGCTGTCTTCCCAATAGGTCTTGTAGGTCAGGCCCGGACGGGCATCGAAGGTGCCACTCCCCAGACGCATCGGATACGGCAACAAGGTCTCCATCGGAGGCATCGCGCGGTTGGTCATGT
>CAUZEQ010000385.1:0-3803 GCA_963578885.1 Planctomycetota bacterium | reverse complement strand
CTCCCGGGACGCCGACGAGCGGATGCCTCCGGCCGATTCGGGCCTCACGCTCACCCCCCGCCAGGCCCAACTGATCCAGAAGTGGATCGCCCAGGGCGCCTCCTGGCAGCCTCACTGGTCCTTCATCCCTGCGACCCGCCCGCCGCTGCCGAGGGTGAGTCGCCCCGAGTGGCCACGCAATGCGATCGATCACTTCATCCTCTCGCGTCTGGACCGCGAGGGCCTGGCTCCTTCCCCCGAGGCGGACCGCAGCACGCTGTTGCGGCGTCTGCACCTGGACCTCACCGGCCTGCCCCCCACCCCCCAGCGTGTGCTCGCCTTCCTGGCCGACACCACCCCGGCGGCCTACCAGCGTGAAGTCGACCGCCTGCTCGCCTCACCCCGCACCGGCGAACACCTCACCGTCGACTGGCTCGATGCCGCACGTTACGCCGACACCAGCGGTTACCAGAACGACGGACCCCGCTCGATGTGGCGATGGCGGGACTGGGTGCTGGGTGCGATCAACGGCAACATGCCCTTTGACCGCTTCACCATCGAACAACTCGCCGGCGACCTGCTGCCCGATCCCACGCTCGATCAACTGATCGCCACCGGGTTCAACCGCAACCATCGCGGCAACAGCGAGGGCGGTGTGATTCCCGAGGAGTTCCAGGTCGAATACGTCGTCGACCGTGTCGACACCACCGCCACGGTCTGGCTGGGCCTGACCTTGAAGTGTGCCCGCTGTCACGAACACAAGTACGACCCGATCCCTCAGCAGGAGTTCTACCGGGTCTTTGCCTACTTCAACAACATTCCGGAGAACGGCCGGGCCATCAAGGAGGGCAACTCGCCCCCCTACATCAAGGCGCCCACTCCCGCCCAGCAGCAGCGTCAGCAGCAGCTCGCCACTGCACTCGCCGAATCCCGCCGCACCTCTCTCAAACTCCAACCCCTGCTGGGCATGGCCCAGCGGAGCTGGGAAGCCTCACCGGCCGCCCGCCTTCCCGCCGACACCGACTGGTCGCTGACCGACGGACTGCTTGTCCATTTCCCGCTCGACGGCACCCTGACCAACACGGTCGACGCCAAGCAGCCGGCGATGCCGCTGCCGGCCGAGGCCGACTATGCCGACGGACAAGTCGGCAAGTCCGCTCGGCTGGCCGAGGGCTCGCACCTGGCCACCGACAAGTCACTGGCCGGCTTCAATTACTACGACCAGCTGACACTGGCCATCTGGCTCAAGGCCGATCGCGTCGACCGCGGCACGCTGATCTCCAAGATGACCGACGAGCCCCGCGCCAAGGGCTACTACGTCGACCTGGCCGACGGGCACGTCCGCATCAACCTGATCACCCGTTGGCTCGACGACTCGATCCGCGTCCGCTCGGCCCGACCGATCACCGCCGGCCGCTGGTACCACCTGGCTGTCAGCTACGACGGCAGCCGGCTCGCGTCGGGCATCAGGCTCTACCTCGACGGCAAACCGGTCCCGCTGCTGGTCGACCACGACTTCATCAACCAGTCATTCGACATCGACGAGCCGGTGCGGATCGGCGCCGGTGGCGGCCCCGAGGGGTTCTTCAGCGGTCTGCTCGACGACGTCCGTATCTACTCGCGGGACCTCTCGGCGAGGGAGGTCTCGATCCTCGCCACCCCTTTGAACATCCCGGAACTGCTCAAGATCCCCCAGGCCCAGCGGACATCCGCCCAGGCCGCCAAGCTCCGCCAGTACTACATCGCCAAGCACGCCACCCGAGGCCATCGCGATTTGATCGCCCGGCACATCGCACTCACTCGTGAAGCTCGAGCCTTCCTCGCGGCGGTCCCCACCGTGATGGTCATGCAGGAACTCACCCAGCCACGAAAGACCCACCTGCTGCTGCGTGGCCAATACGATCGTCCCGGTGTCCTGGTCCAACCCGGCACTCCCGCCATCCTGCCGCGCCTCCCCCAGGGCAGCCCCAGCAATCGACTCGGACTCGCCCGCTGGCTGGTCAACAAGCAGAACCCGCTCACGGCCCGGGTCATCACCAACCGGCTCTGGCAGGGACTCTTCGGAGCCGGGCTGGTGCGGACCACCGAGGACTTCGGGTCGCAGGGCGAACTGCCCTCCCACCCTCAGCTGCTCGACTGGATCGCGACCGAATTCCACCGCAACGACTGGGACGTCAAGGCGCTGGTTCGGCTGATCGTCACCAGCAACACCTACCGGCAATCGTCGAGGGTCGTGCCCGCGCTGCTGGACCGCGACCCGGACAACCGCCTGCTCTCGCGTGCCCCCCGCTATCGGCTCTCTGCCGAGGTGATCCGCGACCAGGCGCTGTACGCCTCGGGGCTGCTCAACGAGCAGATCGGAGGCCCCTCGGTGCGGCCCTACCAGCCCGAAGGTCTCTGGAAGGAAATCGCCTCGACCACCGACTACGACCAGTCGACCGGAGGCGGCCTGTACCGCCGCAGCCTCTACACCTACTCCAAGCGAACCGTCACCAACCCCACGATGCTCGCCTTCGACGCCAGCACCCGAGAGGCCTGCATCGTGAGACCGTCGCGGACCAACACTCCGCTGCAGGCGTTGACGTTGATGAACGACGTCACCTTCACCGAGGCCGCCCGCTGCCTGGCCGAACGCGTGCTGTCCGGCCCGGGCAAGAGCGACCCCGCCCGGCTCGAGCAGGCCTTCCTGCTGACCGTCTCACGCCCACCCAGCCGCGCCGAATCGGCCATCCTGCTGGCCAATCTCAAGCACCAGCGAGCCGCATTTGCCAGGCTGCCCGGTGCCGCGGCCCAACTGGCGGCCACCGGCGACACGCCCCGCCGCAAGGGTCTCGACGACGTCGACGTCGCGACCTGGACCGCCCTGGCCAGCCTGCTGCTCAATCTCGATGAAGCCATCAGCCGCGAGTAACCCAAGGACACCCCGGTGCTTCCCACCCCGCAACCGATCACCGAACACCTCGCCCTGGCCCGCCGCGCCTTCCTGGGTCGCTCGGCCGCCGGACTGGCCGCCGTCTCGACACTGCTGCAGGAAGATGGACTCGCCGAGGCCCCCGCCCCCGCAGCCGCAGCCGGGTCCGCGGCCATCCCGCCGCACTTTGCCGGCAAGGCCAAGCGGGTGATCTACCTGTTCCAGTCCGGGGCCCCCTCGCAACTGGATCTCTTCGACCA
Source organism: Planctomycetota bacterium (assembly GCA_963578885.1). Lineage (GTDB taxonomy): Bacteria > Planctomycetota > Planctomycetia > Planctomycetales > Planctomycetaceae > UBA8437. The sequence goes on along the minus strand of CAUZEQ010000385.1, from coordinate 653 downwards.
CAAGCCCGGCCTCGAAAAGCACCGCGACGCCGACCTGCCCGACTCGATCCGCAAGGGGCAACGCCTGACCGGGATGACCTCCAAGCAGGAACGCTTCCCGATCGCCCCCTCGAGCTTCGCCTTCGCGCGTCACGGAAAAAGTGGCCAGTCGCTCAGCGAACTGCTGCCCGAAACCGCCGGTATCGCCGACCGGATCACCATTCTCAAGACCGTGCACACCGAGGCGATCAACCACGACCCGGCGATCACCTTCATCCAGACCGGAGCCCAACTGGCCGGCCGACCCAGCTTCGGATCCTGGCTCTCCTACGGCCTGGGCAGCCTCAACGCCGATCTCCCCGCCTTCGTCGCCATGGTCTCAGGCTCGGGCGGACAACCGCTCTACGATCGACTCTGGGGCAGCGGGTTCCTGCCCAGCAAGTTCCAGGGCGTCAAGTTCCGCTCGATCGGCGACCCCGTGCTGTTCCTCTCGAACCCCGGCGGCCTGGGCCAGTCCATCCGCCGCCGCTTCCTCGACGACCTCGCCCGACTCAACCAGCTCAAGCTCAAGCAGCAGGGCGACCCCGAGATCAGCACCCGGATGGCTCAGTACGAACTCGCCTTCCGCATGCAGACCTCCGTCCCGGAACTCACCGACACGTCGTCGGAGCCCG
>CAUZEQ010000384.1:0-3874 GCA_963578885.1 Planctomycetota bacterium | reverse complement strand
ACTCGCGAGCTCGCCGGGCCATCGACATCGGCTCGCGACCATTCGACTCGCCATCGCTGAGCACAAGCAGCCGGGCCGGACGACTCGGATCGACCAGGTTCAATCCCGTCCCGATCGCCGCGGACAGGTCGCTGCCGTCGGGGTCGATTTCCAGAGAATACCCCTTGCCGAGTTGCCTGGTGGCCGAGAGCTCCTGCTCGACTCGGGGCTCACCACCAAAAGTGACCACCGCCAGTCGGTCTCCGCCACTGCGCGATTGCTCAAGATCGCGGATCAGACCCAGCGATGCGGCCTGGTTTTCCGGTGAGACGCTCCGCGAACGATCGACCACGACCACCACGTCCACACCCTCGCCACCAATGTCCAGTCGAGGACCCGAAAGGGCCAGGACCAACAGCACCAGCAACGTCACCCGCAACCAGCCGGTGACGCCGCGTACCCGGAACCACTGCCAGTACACCCAGCCCAAGGGCAGGGCGAGTGCCAATACAGCGGGAGATTCGAATTCGAGCATGCCTGTCCCGGGATCTCCTCTCTACTTTCTACTTTCTACTCTCTGCTTCCTTCATACACCGCGACCGTGACCGGGACAGGCACCTCCGCCGTAGTCCACCTTCGGCGGACTATGGCGGAGGAGCCAGTCCCTGGCGCAAGACCTGCCAATCGCCCAACGCCAACCCGATCACCATCACGATCGCCAACAGGATCAACCACGTGTATGGCGAATCGACCTTGAATCCAACCGTATCCACCTCAACCACCGCCGGCCGCTCTCCGGCAACCAACCCCACCAGGGTCGATTCGTCGATGTCCTGAAAGTTGACGGCAAAACGAGCCACCTGCCGGTCGTCGTCGTGGAGGGTGTAGAACGCCGGCCGCGTCAAACCGCTGATCTCAACCAACCGTCCACGAGCCACCTGCCGCGGCCGGTCTCCACCCTCAAGCCGCAACAACTCCTCGCCCTCGGCCGACTGCTCATCCAATCGAAATCGCACGTCCTCGGTCACCCGGTAATTCACCCTCCGCAGTCCCGGCCTCGAATCCCGGCACTGCTCGATCAGGTTACTGAGCAGGATCGGCCAGTCGGGTGTATCGGTGAGATTGCTGCGGGCCAGGTCAATGTTGAGCACGAATTGGGTTGCTGGCGAATCGAGCCTCCGGACCAGCAGTGACTTCATGCCGGAGGTGATCAGCGGCGTGAAGTCGAAGTCGAGCTCCTGCACACCACCCCAGATCACACCACCCAGCACGACCCCTTCGAGCAGCGGGTGGCGTTTTTCGAGGACATAGACCGAGCGATCCGAGAGATCGACGGCAGACGCCTCGGACACCGGCCCGATCCCCAACCGCCACTGCTGGGGCTCGGCTTTCGATGCAACCGCCGAGGCCTTTGCGATCACCAGGTCGGCGTCGGCGGCTCCCGAGGGGGTCCAGCCGGGCAGGGCCAACAGGGCCCGACCCACCTGCTGCCGGGCGACCGACTGCTGCGGCAGCGTCACCGCCACCCGAACCAGCCTGGGCACCGGTTCGATCAGCCGCACATGGCTGTCCAGTTCCAGTGCATCACGATCGCTGGTCAGCCGGACATCGAGCTGACCGATCGCCTCGGGCACCTGAGCTTCAAACGGCAGTACCTCTCCGGCGGCCAATTCGACCTGCCGCTCGAGCACCGTGCGTTCCTGCCGGCCATCTCGCGTTGTCGCAGTCAGAGTCGCCGTGGCCGACCCGGCACCGAGATTCACGAGCCTCAGGTGCACCGTGCTCCTGCTCCCCTCCGCAGCAGGATCACCGTCACCGATCATCCACCTTGCGGCGGTGATCGCGAGATTGGGCTGAGGTTCACCAACCGAGACGACTTCCATCCGGCCCGGCAGTGTGAATTGACCCGCTTCGGGGAGCGTGTCGGTGAGATACAACAGTTGACCGGTCTCACCGGCCAACTGGTCGGCGAGGTTCCAGGCCGGCCCGGCATCGTGTCCGACCGACTGGGGACTCCACCGCTCCAGCGACCCGATCGCCTCGGCCGTATGACCCTGGGGCCCGAAGAGCAGCGCGGGGCGACGGCCCGATTCGACCAGCGTGACCACGCTGCCAGGTGGCAACTTGCGGACCCGAGTGTCCAACTCGGCGATCGCCAGCTCGCGGAACGTCTTTACATCTCCACCGGCCGTCAGCCGCCGTGCCGACATCGAGGCGGAACCGTCGAATACGACGACGAGGTGGACCGAACGGTTGACCGCGTCGACCTGCGGCCGGGCCAGGGCCAGGGCCAGCACCAACGCGGCCAGCAATTCGAGAATCAACGTGGCGGTGATCGGCAACCGCTCGCGACGACGGCCCGGGGTGTGAGTCATCTGGGCCACCCCCCACAGGTGCAACCCCGAAACCTCAAACCGCGGATAGCGACGGTGGAACAGGTGGATTGCGGCGATCGCCGGCAGAGCCGCAAGCGCCATCAGGCCCCAGGGGTTGGCAAACGACATCAGGCGACCCTCAGGATGCCGGCACCGCACAGGTCGTCGCGACACACGTGCAACAGGCCTGCTTCGGCTTCGAGGGTAACAAAGGTCGCTTCGGCACGACGACAGGCGGTGACCAGCCCCCGCTGCAGGCGGTGCAGCCGCTGAAGGTAGTTGTCGATCGAAGAGGAGTTGATCAACAGGTCGGCCTCGGCCGCGGTTTCATTGTCGACCAGCCTGCGACCGCCCAGCACACTCGGGTCGGCCTCCCAGGCACCCAGCACCTGTACGACCCACAGCGTCGACGCCGTGGAGGCCAGTTGCTTGACCAGGGTTTCGGGGTCGTGAGGAAACAGGAAGTCACTGATGACGATCCGGATCGAACGGGGCTTCAGGGGGACACTGCCGTCGGCCATCAATTCGGCCAACGTCGACCTCGAGGTAAACGGCCACTCGGCCAGCCGCTCGATCTGCTCGAGCCCCAGCCGCTCGAGCGGCCGCTGATCGGTCAACGGGATCACCGCCGGTGATCCGCCCAGTCCGCCGGCGAGCGTCGCGAACAGGCCGGCCAGCTGGCGAGCCAGCAGCGACTTGGCGGCGACGACGTTCATCGACACGCTGGTGTCGACCAGGATCTCTGTCCGCGGACTGATCTCCTCGCGATACAGCCTCACCATCAACATGTCACTGCGGGCATAGGCGGCCCAGTCGAGGTGACGGATGTCGTCGCCGGGCGTGTACTCGCGGTACTCCTGGAATTCGAGCGAACTGCCGGTGCCCCGCCCGAGCAGGTCTCCGGCGCGACCCGAGGCGGGGACGCGGAGCAGGCCGAGCTGGTAGGTGTCGGCCGCACGGCGGACATCTGCATCGCTACGCACCGATCGGCTCCTCGGGCGGCGGCGGGGTGGCCTGGAGCTCGTCGGGGCCGCGGTCACGGATGATCCGGGCCACCGACGTGAACATCGCCGGCAGGTTGATGACCAGGACCAGCACGGCCGTCGCGATCACGATCGTCCAGGCAATCAGATACGAAGTGTAAGACGGATCGAATTGCGTGGTGATCCCATGAAAACTGCTGGCGATCTCGATCATGAAGAACGGAGACAGGGCACTCATCCAGATCAGGTCCCTGGACATGTTGTCATCGAGCAATGACGGCATGGCGGAGAGGATCTGGACTGCGACGAACAGGGTGACGGTCAGGATCCGGACCGCTGTGGGAGTGAACCGGTAGGAGAGCTTGCGACACCAGCGGGCGAGTGCCGAGGCGATACCGACCCAGATGATCACGTTGAGCAGAATGATCACCAGCGTCTCGATCCGCTCGGCGTAGTCGGGATCGCCGCCCACGAGGATCCCGGCCACGAGCAGCCCCAGGCCGATCAGCATCAGGTGAGCGAAGACCAGCACGGTGA
>CAUZEQ010000383.1:0-3905 GCA_963578885.1 Planctomycetota bacterium | reverse complement strand
GGATACAGGGCGGATACAGGGCGGATACAGGGCGGATACAGGGCGGATACAGGGCGGATACAGGGCGGATACAGGGCGGATACAGGGCGGATACAGGGCGGATACAGGGCGGGCACAGGGCGGGCACAGGGCGGGGGCAGGGCGGGCGGGACGATGTGGCGAGAGTGATGACGACCGAGGCAGCGGGATCCGAGGACAGCCTGGGAACTCTGGGCGAGCACTACCGAGAGCTGATCGGCGGCGGTGTGGTGGGATGGGAGGCCTCGCGCCCCTTCCTGAAGTGCCTGGGGATCGGTGGCCAGGGAGTGGTGTATCTCAGCGAGCGTCGCGGAGTGGACGGGTTCACGATCCCCGTGGCGCTGAAGGTCTTTGCACCGGATCACTTCGCGACCCCGGCCGAATACGCCAGCGAGATGGCCCGCCTGGCCACGGTCGCCTCACGAGTGGCCCGCATCCAGCAGGACCACCTCGTCGACGTGCAAAACGTCGTCAGCGACGGTGGGATCCACTTGATGGAGATGGAGTGGATCGACGGGTACGACCTGCGTCGGCTGCTGACACCCGACGCGTATGGTCATGTCCGCGAGCAGGTCACCGAGCGGCGATGGCAGTCGATCAACCGGGTGGTGATGACCGAGGGTCGCCAGCAGCCTCGACTGAGGCCGGGCACCGCGGCGTCGGTACTTCGCGAGTGCCTTTCGGCGTTGGCGGCGCTGCACCGGCACGGCATCGTCCACAACGACATCAAGCCCTCCAACGTGATGCTCAAACGCAGTGGCAACGCCAAGATCATCGACATCGGAGCAGCCTTCGAACTCGAGAACCGACCGGCCCTGCAGCCGTGTACCCCGATCTACGCCGCACCCGAGCTGCTCGAGGGCAAACCGGGGACCCCGGCCTCGGACCTCGCCAGCGTCGGCTACATGCTGATCGAAATGCTCTCCGGCGAACAGCCGTTTGCCGGGATGAGCTACGCCGAAATGCTGACCGCCAAGCGAAATGTCTTCGATTGGCTGCCCGGGGCCTTGCCGGTCGAGGAGTTCCCGATGACCGAACCGCTGTTGAAGCTGCTGCACGGGTTGGTCGACCCCGATCCGCTCAAACGGTTCCCCTCGGCCGAAGAGGCCGAACTGGATTCCGGCGGAGTGGCCGAGTTCCAACGCGAGTTGGTCCAGGCGGGGGTGACGAACGAATACGAGGCGGAGATCAGGCACTGGATCGATGAGGTCGAAGCCGAGTTCGAGCTGCAGGACCCCTCCGACGAAGCCACCAGCGACTTCCTGCCAGCCACCCGGGTGTTCATCCCCAAGGCCGGACAAGACGCCTGAAAGCTGGACCCCAAGCCGGGGGTCTAACGCCCCGCCCCGAACCGCTCGCCAAATCCACCCCCGGCGACCACAGGCGGGGGGCCTGACCCCTTTTCTCAAGCCTTGACGCCCTACTCCCAGTCTCCCAGCTTCCCCCGCCAGCGATCCAGGACGGCGTTGATCTGGTCGCGACGCGTCTTGTAGTACATCGTGCCGCCCACCAGGCCGATGCCGATCACAAGCAACAGTGCACCGATGGCGGCCCGCTGAGTGGTCTGGTCGGCGACCCGTACGACCTTGAAGATGATCGTGGCAACATCGACCAGCAGCGCCGCAAAGCCCAGGAACAGGTACATCCGGATCCGCAGGAAACTGCCCAGCCCCATCGATACCAGGCACAGCACGATCAGCGCCAGGTTGAACGCCAGAGGATGTTCGTCGCTGACCAGCGCGTAATAACCGGAACTGGCCAGCATGGCGATCAGGGTCACCATGCGGATCCGGTTCCGAGTGTCGATGTCGATTCGACCGCGGAAGAGCTGAAGCAGGACCATGATCCCCAGCCCCACCGGAATCACGTATGCGTTGAGCATCGTCAATTCCAATTGGGTCCAGAACGTGATCATCACAAACGTGACGAAGCCACCCACCGCCACGATGTTGTAGGGCGACTCGCGGTCATCCTTGCCCAGGAAGGTGAACATCAGGCTGTGCAAACCGACCACCAGCAGAGCCACGTCGCTGCCCATGCCGTTGACCACCACCCAGATCAGCGCCACGACCGGCAGGCCCAGCAGAGTGCCCATCATCGGGATGCGAATCTCGCGAGGCCGTATGTCGATCACCTGCTTGGCGCCGCACAGGCCGAACGAAACGACCAGGCTGGCCCAGACATCGTAGTGAGGCGTCCAGAAGTCGGTCGTGTTGATCAACTGCCGCCGCAACACCGTGAAGAAGCCCAGCACGCACAGCTGTAGCACGATGTAGGCCGAAATCGTCCGTCTCTGCTGACCCTCGTAGAACCAACCCACAACGAAGGCAGCAAACAGCAGGCACAGCAGCACGACTTCGCGCGCTTCAAACGCCTCGCGGTAGTGCATCAACTGCACCACGACCGCCACCGCGAAGCTGAGCCAGAGTGTGATCGAGTTGAGCGACCCGCCGGACTTGCCGACCAGAGCGAGGGTCTGGTCGAAGAGTCTCGGCTGAGGCCGTTCCCACGCGTCGTAGTCGGGCAACAGCCGAACCTGGAACCAGCGGCACAGGCTGCCGGTCACGAAGATTGCAGCCGTCGTAGCCAGCAGCGGCCACGTTGATACAACGCCGTCGACGCCCTCAGAGAGCCTCGCCTGGCTGAAGAAGACCAGCCACGTGGGCACGACCAGCAGCAACCCGGCAGCGACCGTCTCTTCGCCGCTGCGCGGCGAATGGGTCGAACGCGGCGTCATGGCTGCCAGCACACCCAGCACGGCAAACGCCCACAACCCGACTGCCGTGTCGGGGTGGTGGTGCAACACGATGTGCAACATCGTCAGCACGGCCAACCCGACACTGATCGTGCCGAGCTTCAAGGACTGCAGCTGCCGCGACGCGAATGACCGGGCCACCAGGCCCGCCGCCCACAGGCCCAGGACCACCCAGACAACCTGGTCCGCAGGTACGTAACTCTCGATGCCCAGGAACCCCGCATGCAGGGCCAGCATGATCTCCAACACCCCCACGCCGATATACACCGCCGCACGACGGATCACACCCAGGTGGATCACCACACTCGCGGCTCCCAGCAACAGCGGAACTGCCAGCCTCTCGTTCGCCTCGCTCCGATCAAACCCGCCCACCCCGAACGACTCGCACAGGCCCCACACAACGGCCACGTGAGTTCCGATCAACAGCAAGACACCCCACGTGCGGCGAAACCCGAACCAGTCGGGACCGTCGATGCGGCCCAGCCGCAGCACCGCCGTCCGCAACGGAGAACGCTGGTGGCTGACCAGAGTCCAGAAGTGGGCCAGGCCAATCGCACACCAGGCGGCCGCGATCGGATGCTCCAGAGGCCTCAGGACCTCGATCCAGGTCAGAGTGAAGAAGCTGCCGACGACCAGTGCCAGCCCGCCATACAGACCCAGCCAACTGGTGCCCCCCAATCCGTGCAGCCGCAGCATCACGATCGACAGCAACAGGATCAGCGGAGCATTGGCGTGGTAGATCTCGATTTCGAACTCCTGGTCCGGGAACATCAGCAGGTGAAACGCGATGCGGAAGACCCACAACCCGATGATCGCGAACGACAGCACCGCAGCCGAATCGCGATAACGACGTGCGAGCGCGAACCCGCTGGCAAACCCCTGCTCGGCCCGGGCATAGAAGTAGATCACCGGAACCGCCAGCGCGAACAATGCCGTCTTCGGCTCACGCAGCGCCGGGATCAGCAACGCCGCACACCAGATCGCCAGAGTGACCCCGAAGTGGTAGCCGGCCTCGCACGAGGCGACCAGCGCTGTTTCACCTTCACCGGGACGCCGGGCCGCGGAGCGGAAGTACAAGGCGGCGATGTAGGCCATGACGCCCGAGACGACGAACCGCTCCCAGGGTATGTCA
>CAUZEQ010000382.1:0-3905 GCA_963578885.1 Planctomycetota bacterium | reverse complement strand
CGTGTTCACCGCACAGCGCGGCGGCGGCCCCGATCACCCGATGGAAACGCTGCTGTGGCAGGAAGCGATGGACTTCTGCAAGAAGCTCTCAGCTCAACCCGCCGAACGCAAGGCCGGGCGGACCTATCGGCTGCCGACCGAGGCCCAGTGGGAATACGCCTGCCGGGCCGGGACGACCACCCCCTTCCACTTCGGCAACTCGCTGTCGGCCACCCAGGCAAACTTCAATGGACGCTACCCCTATCCCCTCCGCACCCCGGACAAGAAGAGCCCCCCCGGAAAGTACCTCCGGCGGACAGCCAAGGTCGGTTCCTACAAGCCCAACGCCTTCGGGCTGTACGACATGCACGGCAACGTCGCCGAGTGGTGCGGCGACTGGTTCGACAAGGACTACTATCGGGACAGCCCGGCCAAGGACCCGCTGGGGCCACCCGTCGGTGTCCTGCCGACCGGCTTTGGACGGTTCTACCTGGTCGTCCGGGGCGGGAGCTGGGTCGACGACGCCCGAGCCTGTCGGTCGGCCTATCGGCACCGTGGCATGCCGAGGAACCGTTACGAATTGATCGGGTTCCGTGTCGCCTGTGATGTGGCCGCAGACACCACGGCCGGGGTGTCACAATGACCTCGGCCTGGCCACGAGCCTGGCTGAGTGTCGTCGGAGTGGTCCTGCTGTGCGGCTGCCCGCAGAGCACATCGACATCAACCGGATCGGCTGGCTCGCCCGGATCGGCCGGCTCGACTGTTCCGATTCCATCCGGTAAGGCCCTGGCCACAATCCACGTTGCGGGGATGACCGAGCGGCTGGAGTTGTTCTGACTCGAGTGACCCAACCGGGTGGCTGAAGCCCTGGCAGGGTTTCCTGGTGTGAGTTTCATCGAGCCGGATCTCGGGCGGGACGAGATCACGGTGACTTATGACCCGGCACGGGTCACGTCGACACGCCTCTTGAAGATCGTCGTCGAGCAGGGGTTCGAGAGTGCGATCCGACCCACGAGGCCTACTGCTTCGAAGCCGACTCCCTGAGCAACCGGTCAACGACCGCCTCGGCCGCCTTGATGTTCACCTCCGCACCACCCTCGTCGACGTGGCGGACGATGCCCTTGCCGTCGATGACGTAGAGCGTGGGCCAGCTACTGACCTGCCAGCGAGTGGAAATCGGACCTTCGGGGCTGCCTCCGTCAAACCAGCTCCGCCAGACGATCTTCTCCCTGGCGATCACGGTCCTGAGCACCTTGCGATCCTCGTCGCTGTTGACCCCCAGCAGAGCGAAGGGTCTTCCGGCAAGCCGTTTCACGAGCGACCGCTCGTGCGGGTACAGGTCCCGGCAGGGGCCTCACCAGTGACCCCAGAAATCCACCACCACCACCTTGCCACGGTAGTCGGAGAGCTTGAAGGCCTTGCCGGAAATGTCCCGGCCACTGATCTCCGGGGCCGGTCGACCGACCGAGAGGTGCTGGATGCGAAACAACGACCGCACCGCCTGGTCCCCCGTCGGCTTTCCCCGGCTGATGTCGGCAAAGTCCTTGATGACTCGAGTGTAAAGTTGCTCGGTCTCGCGGGCGGTTGCTGATGGCTTCAGATTGATCAGCAGCCGGGTGAAGTTCTTACCGTAGAACTGCTCGAACCGAGGCTTCAGTTCGGGACGCTCAGCGAGCTTTGAACTCAGTGTCACTTTCCGCTCGAGGAACCGGGCCAATGAAAAGCAGGCCTGGTTTCGCACGGTGCGGTGCGGGCTCCTGGCCAACGCGCCGCGGAGAAGTGCCTCGGCCGCCGTCGACGGCTTCCGCTCGAGCGCTTCGCAGACCGCCGCCAGCTTGTTGCTCGAAAGGTGCTGCTGCTTCAGCAGCACCAATGCCCGACCCAGCTCCGGGCCGCGTAGGACCTGGACCGCAATCCAGCTCAGCGAATCAATCGCCACCACGTCCTTGGGGTGCTTGAGTGCCAGCTGCAGGAACCGCTCGGCAAACTCGCGAGCATCCTCCTCCTCTTCGTACGCCTTGAGCAGAGCCTTGTATTGCCTGGCGGCCTCGGGTGACGTGATCGGCTTGATCGACTTGGCCGGACTCCTGGGGTCCTGTTCTTGAGTCAATTCGCCGGCCGGGGAAGCCGTCGCGCAAGACATCACGACCAGTGCTGCCGTCACGATCTGTCGCATGCTGATGGTCTCACCAGGAGGTTGATGTTGAGGCTGAGGTTGAGGTTCGAGAGATCCTGCCGGGCTCATTTGCGGGACCGGATGAAGGGATCCGAAAACCTGACGTCGGTCAGGAACCTCTTGTCGGTCAGTGTCTTGAGAAACGCGACCAGTGCCTGCTGTTGCGTCTTGGTGAACTGAAAACCCAACTCTCTCTTGTCGCTGGAATTGTCCTCGAACGCCAGCCCCAGGTTGGGATGCGGGCGGACCTTGCCGCTGTAGTGTGCGATGACCTGCTCGAGAGTCTTGAAACGGCCGTCGTGCATGTAGGGTGCCGTCAGGGCGACGTTCCGCAGCGAGGGGGCCTTGAACTTGCCATCATTGCTCTTGGTAAACGTGTCGTTTGAGGGACGTCCGAGTTCACCCAGGCCGCGGTCCCGTGGGTTGCCCGACCTGGAGGTCTTGTCCCGCTTCGAGTTGTTGGTCACCGGCAGGTCGAGTCCGATGTTCTGGGCCTTGGGCATGTTGAAGGTCGGGGGAACGTGGCACATGGCGCATGCAAACTCGGCGATCCCCCCCACTCCTTCCACGAACAGCGTCTCACCCTGCTGTTCAAGGCGTGTCAGTACGATGTCGTCGTCCTTGCGTGCGGCGGCCCGGTCGTAGCGGGAGTCGAGTGACACCATCGACCTGATGAACTGGGCCAATGCCCGGGCCACCCGCCTGCTGGTGATGGATTTCGAGCCAAAGGCGGCCTGAAACAGGTCGGGGTAGTAGGGCAACTTCTCGAGCCGGGGGATCAGCTCTTGGAGTTTCATTCCCATTTCGATCGGGTCCTGGATCGGCAGCAGGACCTGGTCCTCGAGCGTCGCAGCCCTTTCGTCCCAGAAGAACCCGGGCCGGAGTCCGTTGAGATTGGTGAAGCGGAGGTTGGCGAGGCTCATCGAGTTGCGGCGTGTGAGCTTACCCTTGAAGCCGCGGCTGAATTGACGCGGGTCGGTGAACGCTGCCTTCTGCAGGTGGCATGAGGCACAGGCGATCGTGAGATTCCTGGAGAGTTGCCGGTCGTAGAACAGCACGCGGCCCAGGGTGGCCCCGTGATTGGTCAGCGGGTTGAGCTTCGGCGTATTGTCAGCACCGGCAAGGTGTGAAGCATCGACGTGCGGCGGTCGTCGGATCCGGGAGTAGTCCAGGGGCGTGGAGGGCAGCCTGGGTCGGCTGAAAGTCCCGGCCTCACCGGCAACCTGGGCCCGGCACGGCGTTGCGATGCCGAGCGTCCCGGCCAGCAGCACGAGTACCAATCCGACGGCGACTCGGGCCGACTTGCAGCGGCGTGAATGTGGCAAGATCATCATCGTCCTGCCTCCATTCTCACCACACCGGTTCCTGAATTCCACTGTCAGCTCAAGCCGAGAGTCGAGTCGGTCCACCTCCCGGCTGCAGGCACGGTTCGGTAGAATGCACCAGCTTCCCCGAGGTGCTTGGGGGCCGTAGCTCAATCGGTTAGAGCAGCGGACTCATAATTGGTCCACAGGCCGTCGGCAGGCGGGCTGAAAAACTGCATAAACAGCGGTGTGACCGTGACTTACGACAACACCAGTGTTTGATGCGAAACCCCTGAAAAGCCCTACTAGACCCCGCTTGCGGGTGTCATGACACCCGCTGTTAGAGCGACGGAGCAACGGTCCGTTGCCATCCAGAAACTGACCACTCGACCCCGAGCTGGTCCAGGTGATCGAGGCCTGGTCGACGCTGCCTCCAGCGATCCGCA
>CAUZEQ010000381.1:0-3944 GCA_963578885.1 Planctomycetota bacterium | reverse complement strand
TCGCCCATCTGGCTCGAGGCGATGATCCCGCCCTTGATGACCAGTTCGGGCTTGGCTCCGAAGAATGCCGGGTGCCACAGCACCAGGTCGGCCAGCTTGCCCACCTCGACCGACCCGATCTCGTGGCTCATCCCGTGAGCGATCGCCGGGTTGATGGTGTACTTGGCAATGTAGCGTCGGATCCGCAGGTTGTCGTTGTCTCCGGTCTCTTCGCACAACCGGCCTCTCTGGCCCCGCATCTTGTCGGCGGTCTGCCAGGTCCTGGTGATCACTTCACCGACTCGGCCCATGGCCTGTGAGTCGGATCCCATGATGCTGATGGCTCCGAGGTCGTGCAGGATGTCCTCGGCGGCAATCGTCTCGCCCCGGATCCGGCTCTCGGCAAACGCCACGTCCTCGGGCAGGTTCTTGTCCAGGTGATGGCAGACCATCAGCATGTCGAGGTGTTCGTCGATGGTGTTGTGGGTGAAGGGTCGGGTGGGGTTTGTGGAGCTGGGCAGGACGTTTTGTTGTCCGCAGACGGTGAGAATATCGGGAGCGTGACCGCCTCCGGCCCCTTCGGTGTGGTAGGTGTGGATGGTGCGTCCCTGGAAGGCGGCGATCGAGGCTTCGACGAATCCGGATTCGTTGAGCGTATCGGTGTGGATACAGACCTGGACGTCGTACTCGTCGGCGACCCCCAGGCAGCAGTCGATGGCCGCGGGCGTGGTGCCCCAGTCCTCGTGGAGCTTGAGCCCCACGGCACCGCCGACGATTTGTTCGGCGAGTCCTTCGGGCTTGGCCGAGTTCCCCTTCCCGAGGAATCCGAAGTTCAGCGGCAGGTCATCGGTGGCCTGCAGCATCATGCGGATGTGGGCGGCTCCGGGCGTGCAGGTGGTGGCGCAGGTCCCGGTGGCCGGCCCGGTGCCGCCTCCGAGCATGGTTGTCACTCCGCTGGCGATCGCTTCGTCGGCCTGCTGCGGGCAGATGAAGTGGATGTGCGTGTCGATGCCGCCGGCGGTCAGGATCTTGCCTTCCCCGGCGACCACTTCGGTGGTGACTCCCACGACCATCTGCGGGTCGACTTGGGCCATCACGTCGGGGTTGCCGGCCTTGCCGATACCCGAGATCCGCCCGTCCTTGATCCCGATGTCGGCCTTGTAGATGCCCGTGAAGTCGACGACCAGTGCGTTGGTGATCAGCAGGTCCAGCGCGTCGGCCTGTGAGACACCGGCGGCCTGCCCCATGCCCTCCCGCAGCACCTTGCCGCCTCCGAACTTGCACTCGTCTCCGTAGACCGCGTGGTCGTGTTCGACCTCGAGCACCAGCCCCGTGTCACCCAGCCGCAGCCGGTCGCCGGTGGTCGGTCCGTAGATTTCCGCGTAGCTGGATCGCTTGATTTCGTAGGCCATGCTGTCTGTCTTCCGTCTGGGGGGAGTCGATTGTCCTGGGCGAATCGACCCCCTTGTGGGTTGGTGTCGTGAGCTGGCTGCCGCTGTCTTTGCGGTTGGGCGAGTTAGTCCTGGTGGGCGAAGTTCCGTGCGGCGACCCGTTCGAGGGTTGCGGCCTTGCCCGGTTCATCGACGGGACCATCTGCCAGGTTGTTGCCGCCGCGGATCACCTTGTTGCCGGCGATTTCGACCAGCGTGACGTCTCGAGATTCCCCCGGCTCGAATCTCACGGCCGTGCCCGCTGGGATATCGAGCCGCATTCCGTAGGCGGCCGCGCGGTCGAACTTCAACTGGGCATTGGTTTCCACGAAGTGGTAGTGGCTGCCGACCTGGATCGGCCGGTCTCCGAGGTTGGTCACCTCCAGCGAGACGGTTTCGCGGTCGGCGTTGAGCACCAACGTGCCCTCGGCCGCGAAACACTCACCCGGCGAAAGGGCCTGGGACTCGGACGGCTGCTCTCCGAAGAGAGCCAGATCGGGGATCGGCAGTCCGCTGGCGTAGAGTGCCAACTCGAGGTTGCCGTCGATGTTGGCCACGGGCGAGTGGACGGTGACCAGCTTGGTGCCATCGGGAAAGGTCCCCTCGACTTGCACCTCCACCAGCATCTCGGCCACGCCGTCCATGACCTGTCGGCGGCCGAGGAACTGTCGGCCGAGGTCCATCAACTCGGCCACGCTGCGGCCGTCGCGAATGAATTCGAGCAACCCGGCGGCGATCAGTGCGACCGCTTCGGGGTGGTTGAGCTTGAGGCCGCGGGCGAGTCGCTTCTGTGCGAGCGACCCGGCGTTGTGGAGCATCAGCTTTTCGATTTCGCGTGGACTGAGGTGCATCAGCAGGGTCTCCTTGATCGCGGATCCGCCCGGGGCGGTCTACCACTTTCGTTCCCAGGGTGTTTCTTGCAGGTGATCGGCCAGGAAGGCGAGTCGTTGTCTAAGTCGTCTGCCGACGGCCTGGGTGTTGGGTCCCACGAGTCTGAGGATGAGACCCTCGTGTCGGGGGCTGACTGATTCGAGGCAGCCGTCGTTGCGGTCATCGGTTTCGTCGGCGGCCCCCTTGCGGACCGACTCGATTGCCTCATCCAGCCCGCTGCCGAAGATCACGACGGTAGCCAGGCAGTGATGCTGCCCCATCCGCAGAGGGTTCTCGAGTGCGACGTCGCGTGGCATGAGTTCGAGCGAGTCGAGCAGGATCATCTTTTTGCCGCGGATGACTTCGAGTCGGGTGGCCAGTCGCTGGAACTGCCAGCGTTCACCTCGTGCGCTGCGCCCACTGGTGAGCCAGTCGATGTGGACCAGGTTGGCGTCGTCGGCCAGGTGGACACGGTTGTGCTGCTGGTAGATGGCTCCGCGGAAGCAGACCAGGGGATCGGGTGCGACGACCAGTGTGGCCCGGTCGCCGACCCGGGCCTGCAACTGCTGCGTGCAGCCGCGGTCTCTGAGTGAGCGGTAGACCTTGGTCGAGGCCTGCGTGGTGAGCACGGTGGTGGTGTGGGGATCGAGTTCGAGGTCGACTGAGATGCGGTCTCCGGCGACCAGTCCGCCGCCGAAGGTGGTGGCATAGATCCAGCTGGCCGGTCCAGGGCGTCGGGGCACCCAGAGTTTCAGCGGGTTGGTGGCCTGGTTGTGGATGACCCGGCTGCGTCCGGCGACGTGGGCGACCTGGATCCGGCCACTGCCGGCTCGCAGCGGCGCACCGGGTCCCGAGACCCCCAGCGTGCCCGGCGGCGGGGTGGGGGTCGAGTCGGTGTCCGGAGTCCGGATCGAGGTGGTGCTGGAGAGGGCCACGATGGGAGTGACTAGACGCTGAGGTAATCCGAGATGAGTTTCTGGGTGAGGTCGGTGGTCTCGCCTTCGGCGGTGATCCGGCCGCGGTTCATGATATAGAAGTCGTGGCCGAATTCCCTGACGAAGTCGAGGTACTGTTCGACCAGTACCACGGTCATGTTTCGCTCGGCGACCAGGTCCCGCAGCACCTCGCCGATCTGCTGAATGATGTTCGGCTGGATTCCCTCGGTCGGTTCGTCGAGCAGCAGGACGCGGGGTGAGCTGACCAGGGCCCGGGCGATCGCCAATTGCTGTTGCATGCCGCCGGAGAGATTGCCGCCGGAGCGATGGCGACTGTCCCAGAGGATCGGGAACAGGTCGTAGACTTCCTGGGGCACCCGTCGGATGCGGGGACGGGTGGCTTCCAGGCCCACCCGGAGGTTGTCGGCGACGGAGAGCTTGGGGAAGATCTGCCGCCCCTGCGGCACCAGGGCGATGCCCTCGCGGGCACGACGATTGGCGGCGTAGGAGGTGACATTGAGCTTGTCGAGGTGAATCGTGCCGGAGTCGGACCTCAGGATCCCCATGATCACCTTCAGCAGTGTGGTCTTGCCGACCCCGTTACGGCCGATCACGCAGGTGACCCGCCCCGGCGACATCGTCGCCGAGATCCCGTGCAGGGTCTGGATGGTTCCGTAGGCGAACCTGAGATCCGAGAGGGTGAGCATGTGTGGAGTGCGTGGTGAATGAA